>CAYNAM010000025.1:0-25709 GCA_964395065.1 uncultured Ventosimonas sp. | reverse complement strand
CTGTTTCTAACGTAACTGTTGACTGACCAAATTGAAATTGTTTTGTAACCGGATTTAGCACGGTATCTTCCTTCTTATCTATCGACTTTAAATGGATTGATTAATGGGGTATTGGACCCTGATTAATCATGACATAATGGTATTACGGCACGTTAAAATAAAAGCTGGAAGCAGCATAACCTGGTTTCCAGCTCGGTATAACTTAGCGACGAAGTCCCAAACTAGCAATCAATGCTGCATAGCGTTCAGAATCTTTATTTCTTAAGTATTCTTGAAGCTTACGACGTTGGTTAACCATGCGGATTAAACCACGACGCGAGTGATGATCTTTCGCATTGCTTTTAAAGTGACCGCTCAATTTGTTGATATTAGCAGTTAATAATGCAATTTGAACTTCTGGAGAACCAGTATCATCTTTACCACGTGCATATTGCTTGATGATTTGAGCTTTTTCTTCAACTGTTAGTGCCATTTTTAATACCTTTGTAAAAAGCAGACCAGGGACAAACCCTGTGTTGTAAAAAAAGAGGTATAACCGTGTCTGCTAACAGCTATCCTCCTAAGACATTAACTGATTAATGTCTATTCATAAAATCTTTATCTACGTAGCTATTATATCATTTATTCGGCAGTTTGTATTAATCGTTTTGGTGCTAAACGTCCATCATTAGCTACTTCACCAATGCCAATGAATCGGTTCTGATGATCCTTAACGCGAATATAGGTGTTTAAAGGTGCATCGGGCACACGCACTGGCTGACCATGTAGCCAATAATAACTGGTGTGTTCTGTTAACTGTATAACCGGCCAGTGTAATAAGCCTGCATCAATTGGTAACAAAAATTGATCCAGTGCTTCGCAACCTGATTGCTCTTGTAATTGAATCAGTTGTTCAAGATCAATGGCCTGCTCTAAATGAAAAGGCCCCGCCTCTGTTCGGCAAAGTTCAGCCACATGCGCACCACACCCCAAGGCTACCCCAATATCTTCCACCAGTGTTCGAATATAAGTTCCCTTACTGCACGCAACAGAAATACGTGCTTTATCACCCTCAAAAGAAAGTAGTGATAACTCATCAATCATGATTTGACGTGCTTCTCGTTCTACTACCTCTCCAGCTCTCGCTAATTTATAAAGCGGTTGCCCATCTTTTTTAATAGCGGAATACATGGGAGGTATTTGGCTAATCTCACCTCTAAACCGTGGCAGAATAGCCAAAAGATCAGTTTCTGTGCAATTAACTGCCTTTTGTTCTAATAGTTCACCTTCGGCATCACCCGTGGTCGTGGTAATACCTAACTGCATCACTGCTTCATAGCACTTATCGGCATTGAGTAAGTATTGTGAAAACTTTGTTGCCTCACCAAAACAAATGGGCAAGACACCTGTTGCTAAAGGGTCTAAACTGCCTGTATGGCCTGCTTTATTGGCGTTAAATAACCAGCGAACTTTTTGTAGTGCGCCATTAGAACTGAATGTTAATGGCTTATTTAAAATAAGAATACCATCAACGTTTCTACGTTTGCGCTTTACTTGGGTCACTCGCTGTCGTCTCCCTGGTGAAGTTTACGATCTGCTGCCAATGCTTTGTCAATTAATGCAGACATTGTGCTGCCACGAACAATACTTTCATCATACATAAATTTTAGTTGTGGTATTGTTCTTATCTTCATTGATTTCCCCAATAAGCTGCGTAAATAACCCGCTGCATTGGTTAAAATCTCTAAAGATTGTTCTATGTCTTTCTGGCTGTCTTTACCCATCACAGTGATAAACACTTTAGCATATGCTAAGTCACGTGCTACATCGACAGCAGTCACAGTCACAATCCCCAAACGAGGGTCTTTAATTTCACGCTGAATTAGCTGTGCTAATTCGCGTTGCATCTGATCGCCCACGCGTTGGGTACGGCTATACTCTTTTGCCATAGTATTTAGTTAACCTAATTATTTTCAATATTTTTAATAAATAAATTCTCCATAACCGTAAAGCCATGGAGAACTCATCAAGTAAAGCGTATTTTATTAAAGTGTACGTGCAACTTGTACTTTCTCAAACACTTCAATCTTATCGCCTACTTTTACATCATTATAACTCTTCACCCCAATACCGCACTCCATGTTAGCGCGGACTTCGGCAACATCATCTTTAAAACGACGTAGTGATTCTAACTCACCTTCAAAAATAACAACATCATCACGTAATACACGGATAGGACGATTACGATGAACAATTCCTTCAGTCACCATACAACCTGCAATAGCACCAAACTTAGGTGAACGGAATACATCACGCACTTCGGCAATACCAATAATGTTTTCACGTACATCGCTACCAAGCATACCAGATAGAGCTTTTTTCACATCCTCAATAATGTCATAAATGACATTGTAGTAACGTAAATCAAGACCTTCTGTTTCGATGATTTTACGAGCACCGGCATCGGCACGTACGTTGAAACCGAAGATAACCGCATGAGAAGCCAACGCAAGGTTTGCATCACTTTCAGTAATGCCGCCAACCCCAGTTCCTACAACACAAACTTGAACTTCATCATTCCCTAAATCAGCCAATGATGATTGTAACGCTTCAAGTGAACCACGCACGTCTGCTTTAATAACAATATTGAGTGTTTTCTTCTCACTTTGTGCCATGTTATCGAAGATATTCTCTAACTTCGTTGATTGTTGGCGAGCAAGTTTAACTTCACGGAATTTACCTTGACGGAATAGCGCCACTTCACGTGCTTTTTTCTCATCAGCTACGACATTAACATCATCCCCAGCATTAGGTGTTCCATCAAGGCCTAAAACTTCGACAGGAATAGATGGGCCAGCCTCTTTAATGGGCTTGCCAGCTTCATCTAACATGGCACGAACACGGCCATAGTTGACACCGACAAGAATCATATCCCCCTGATGTAATGTTCCATTCTGAACAAGAATAGTGGCAACAGGACCACGGCCTTTATCAAGACGAGATTCAATCACAATACCTTGCGCAGGAGCCGTTGGAACAGCGGTCAACTCTAACAATTCAGCTTGTAGTAACACTGCTTCTAATAAAGTATCAACATTCGTACCTTGCTTAGCAGATACGGGGATAAATTGAGTATCACCACCCCAGTCTTCTGGAATAACATCTCGACCAGCCAATTCATTTTTTATCCGATCAATATCAGCCTCTGGTTTATCAATCTTATTGATAGCGACAACAAGAGGAACACCCGCAGCTTTAGCATGCTGAATAGCTTCTTCTGTTTGAGGCATTACACCATCATCAGCAGCCACCACAAGAATAACGATATCGGTCGCTTGCGCACCACGTGCACGCATTGCAGTAAATGCGGCATGTCCTGGTGTATCTAAAAAGGTAATCATGCCACGATCAGTTTGTACATGGTATGCACCAATATGCTGTGTAATACCACCCGCCTCGCCGGTTGCCACTTTAGTACGACGAATATAGTCAAGTAATGAGGTTTTACCATGGTCAACATGCCCCATCACTGTAACAACAGGAGCACGGTGTATTGCCTCACCTTCAAATTTTAATGACTCTGCTAATTGATCTTCTAGAGCATTGTCGTTAATTAATTTAACGGTATGGCCTAGGTCTTCAACAATAATCTGTGCAGTATCACGGTCAAGTACTTGATTAATGGTAACAGGCGTTCCCATTTTAAACATGAGCTTAACAACTTCAGCTCCCTTAATACTCATTTGTTGAGCAAGCTCAGCAACCGTAATCGTTTCACCAATACTAACTTCTCTCACAACGGGTCCTGTAGGTGCTTGGAAACCATGCTGATTTTCTACAGCACGTTTCTTTTGTTGCTTGTATTTGCTATTGCGACTACCACCACGGCGGCTATAGCCTTCCTCTTCCTCATCTACAATAGCATGCAGATTACGTGGTGCGGCGACTTTCGTTGGTTTAGCAGCCGCTGCTTTACGATCACGACGCTCTTCTTCCTCATCACGACTACGAGATGCACGACGAGGTTCTTCCCGAAGAACAGGTTTCTCTTTTTTAGCTTTTGTTTTTGGAGCATTGTTTGTATCTTGCTCCTCAACTGCTTTAGATGTTTTTACAACTTCTTGTTGTACTTCAACTTTTTCTGTAACAACAGGCTCAACAGGATTACTCTCACCTTTACGACGCACTTGTACAGTTACAGTGTTAGTTGTTGGCATTCTATTAACAGGTTCTACTTTCACTTTCTCAACAGTTTCTTTTCTTTTTGGTGCATCGACAACAGGAGTAGGTTCTTTTACCTTTTCATCTGATTTTACTGGAGTAGCAACTTTTTGTTTTTCCTGGACAGGCGCAGTTTCCACAACCATCTCTGCCTTTATTGTTTTTTCAACAACCTCAGGTTTTGCATTAGCAAGTTTATCATTTTTACTGTTTGTATCAACAGCATCTTCCGTAGTTTTCACTGCACTCTCTTCGGCAAGACTTTCCTCTACAGGAATATCACGCTTAACAAAAGTTTTCTTTTTACGTTGTTTAACTTCTACGGTTTTATTACCCGCTGTTTTAATTTTTTCTGTTGTGGTTCGCTTTAAGGTAATTTTTTTAGGTGCTTTTACCTCAACCTTATCACGACTTAAATAGTCATATAATTTTTGCTTTTCTTCTTCAGATACTTTTTGGTCAGCACTCGTATGAGGCAACCCAGCTTCCCTCATTTGCTGAAGTAGTCGCTCAACGGTGGTATTCACACTTTTAGCTAATTCTTTTACTGTGGCTTGTGTCATTTTTTTCTCCTAAGGCTTATTAATCATTTAGTGCTTACTCAAACCAATGAGCACGCGCCTTCATGATTAACTCCCCGGCATGTTCTTCACTCATTCTTGTTACGCCAACCAAATCATCTATACTTTGTTCAGCAAGGTCTTCACGAGTTACGATGCCATTAATGGCTAATTGTTTAGCCAACTCTTCAGTCATTCCATCCAATGCCAATAAGTCATCGGCTGGTTTTGCGGCAGCTAATTGCTCTTCTTTAGCAATAGCTCGTGTTAAGAGACGATCTTTTGCACGTGTTCTTAACTCATTGACGATGTCTTCATCAAATCCATCAATACTCAGCATTTCCTCCATAGGAACATAAGCAACCTCTTCTAAAGTTGTAAATCCTTCTTCAACCAAAAGCTGAGCCAATTCTTCATCCACATCAAGCTCGTCAATAAATGCTTGTAAGATATCTCCCGTTTCAGCCTGCTGTTTCTCTTGAATTTGCTTATCTGTCATTACGTTTAGCGTCCAACCTGTTAGCTGTGTTGCCAAACGAACGTTTTGTCCACCACGACCTATGGCTTGTGCCAAGCTTTCTTCTGCTACAGCCACATCCATTGTATGTGTATCTTCATCAACAATAATTGTCACTACTTCCGCAGGTGCCATAGCATTGATTACGAACTGTGCTGGATTTTCGTTCCACAAGACAATATCAACACGCTCACCGTTGAGCTCGCCCGATACAGCTTGAACCCTTGAACCACGCATACCAATACAAGCACCTTGAGGATCAATGCGCTTATCTTTAGAGCGTACAGCTAGTTTAGCACGTGACCCGGGGTCTCGCGAGGCACCCATTACTTCAATAAGCCCTTCAGAAATTTCAGGTACTTCAATACGGAAGAGTTCAATAATCATTTCAGGTGCAGTACGTGAAAGAATTAATTGAGGACCTCTATGCTCTGTGCGAATTTCTTTCAGCAATGCGCGCACTCTCATTCCAACACGGAAAATTTCACGTGGCATCACCTGATCACGAGGTAACAAGGCTTCTGCGTTATTACCTAAATCAAGAATAATACTTTCTCGAGTAACCTTTTTAACAATACCTGAAATAATTGTGCCTAAGTACTCGCGATAAGCATCGATCATTTGTGCACGCTCTGCTTCACGAACCTTTTGCACAATCACTTGTTTTGCTGTCTGCGCTGCAATACGGCCAAATTCTATTGAGTCAATTTTTTCTTCAACCACATCACCAATTTTTGCTTTTGGATCTTTCTCATGAGCTTCTTCTTCTGTTAGCTCAGCATCAGGGTTTACTTGGTCGATTTCATCAACCACATCCCATTGGCGGTAAGTTTCATAGTTGCCCGTACGCTGATCAATAGAAACCCTGACATTAATATCCATCTCATAGTTCTTTTTAGTTACTGTTGCCAACGCGATCTCTAAGGCTTCAAAAATCACACCGGGAGGTACGCCTTTTTCATTTGATACAGATTCAACTACTAATAATATTTCTTTGCTCATACGTCTACCATTATCCTTAAACCATCAATTCTTTACTTAGTCAAATGTAGGTTCAACATTTGCCTTATCTATAAGTTCCACAGGTAATAAATACTCTTCGTTATCCACCCGCAAAACAATGTGTTGGTCTTCAATGCCCTGTAAGAGTCCTGTAAAATTGCGTTTACCCTCAAAAGCCGTACGCAATTTAATTTTTACATAGTTGTCTTTAAACTGTTCAAATTGTTCTAGCGTATATAGGGGGCGATCCAAACCTGGCGAAGAGACCTCTAACGTGTACTCATAAGGAATAGGGTCTTCTACGTCTAACACCGCACTAATCTGTTCAGTAACTTTTTGGCAATCTTCGATACCTATGCCGCTTTCACGCTCAATATACTCATCAACGTTTTCATCAACATCAACACTTTTTTCATTATCAGTACTTTCATGATTTTGACGATCAATAAATACACGCAAC
The DNA here is from genome assembly GCA_964395065.1 of uncultured Ventosimonas sp. Lineage (GTDB taxonomy): Bacteria > Pseudomonadota > Gammaproteobacteria > Pseudomonadales > Pseudomonadaceae > Entomomonas. The sequence continues at coordinate 18,970 of CAYNAM010000025.1, read as the reverse complement.
AAGGAATGCTTGCCTTGTGAAATAAACTCAACGCCCCAACATTGATAACCTAAAGACTCAATAACTGGAGCTAACAGCGTCTGTAATTTTTCTATTCTAGTAGACACTTTCCGCCTCCAATAAAAAATGGGCATATAGCCCATTCTTATCATTAATTTTAAATTTGTAGCTAATAAAAAACCCCAATAATGGGGTTTCTAAAATTTGGTTGCGGGGGCTGGATTTGAACCAACGACCTTCGGGTTATGAGCCCGACGAGCTACCAAGCTGCTCCACCCCGCGTCAAAGTGGGGCAATATTACAGCACTAATATAAAGGAGTCAAGTAAAAGTTTATTTAAATGTTAATTAATTATAATTTGTTAAGATTTTTACTGCCGACAAGTCTAATATTGTCGTATTATAGTCAGCACATTGAGAACATTACATTTACATCTATACAAGGTCAATCCTTATGTCTAAAACAGTTCATGAAAACCTGATCGACTTACAATATCAGCTAAAACATGCTAGAAGCAATAAAGCCGTAGATAAAGCACATATTGAAGCTTTGGCAGATACCATTCATAACCAGCTTCAACTGGATGAGATTGCTCACGAGCCTGATATGAATATGGTAGAAGAGTTTGGTCTTGCCATTGGGGAGTTTGAACAAGACCACCCACGACTCGCTGCAACGTTAAAGAGTATTTTGCTTACATTCCAAAATATTGGTATTTAATCATAAGGCAGTGACTCATTACTGCCTTGCTAGCCTGTAGTTAGTGTAGTGCATTTCATGCAAACTGCGGCAAGGATTAATATCTAATCCACCTCGACGTATATAACGCCCGTCCACCACCAATGCTTGGGCATCTAACAATTTATTTAAATCAATAAATATGCGCTCAATACACTGCTCATGAAAATCCGCATGCTGCCGAAAGCTAATCAAATAAGCTAGGAAGCTAGCATGGTCTAATTGCCTATCCGCCTTATAGGAAACCGTTATTGTCGCCCAGTCAGGTTGACCTGTAACAGGGCAATTCGATTTCAATAAATGACTATAAATTTTTTCTTCTGTAGGACTAGATGACACTTTAAGCAAATCAGCTGTTGGATGATTATATTGTTTAATAACGATGTCTAACTCGTCAATACACAATCCATTAGGTTCAAAAATACCCTTTTGAGCCACCTGATCTAGCGTGTATAAATTGACTTGTACTGATTTACCTGCCGCTGTAGATAAATCTTTTTCTAGCAATGCCTTAACAACCGCATCCGACTCAAACTTTGTTTGATTAAAGCTATTTAAATACAACTTAAATGACTTAGACTCTATAATTGCCGGTGAGTCCGATGGAATAATAAACTCCGCTACTCTTACAGCAGGTTTACCCGAGGGCGTTAACCATGACAACTCATAGCCATTCCAAATATCAACGCCATGGTAAGGCAGTGTATCAGGCGTTAAACCCAACTCCTCCCACTTTACTCGCCTTGCAATAGGAAAAAGCAAATCTGGTCTGTATTGATCAATGTATTCATTAACCTTGCCTAAAGGTGATTGTTCTGCGGGATGTTGCATTACTAATTCGCCAACTCTGATTTAATACTTGCAAAGTTACGTACCCACGGCTTGCTGCTCTGAACTGCTGCGGGTAACTTCTTCACTGCATTTTGTGCCAATGTTCGTCCAGAATAGCTACCGTAGGTAATTACGTAATCCACCTTGCCCCCACGTGAACGTTTATAATAGTGGTAATCACCTACCACCTGCCTCTTAATAAAATCCTGTGCTAACTTTTCATTACTCGCCACACTCACTTGTATTGTGTAGTATGAACCTGCTTGCTTTTTATACCATGCATTACCTGATGCTATAGTTTTAGTTGTTTTTTGTGTTTTTGTTGATTCCGTCGCCGGCTTATTGGTAGTTGTTACCGACTGCGTTTGAGTTGTTGCAGGAACAACTGTGTTATTAGTGGTAGGCTCGGCCACAGCTGTCGCTGTTACATTATTATTTTGAGGTGTTGCACCATTTTGCTCATTATTCGTAACGACAGGAATGTCTGTTGTAGGCAAAGTATCATTATTAGTCGCCAGCGGTAAACTCGACACGCTTTCATTGGCATTTGCTGATAACGATTCTGAACCTGTCGTTAAGGGAATATCCGTTGTTTGAGTTTCACTCTCGGAAAGAGTTGCATAGTGGTCCGCTACCACGTTGGTATCATTATCATCCGTGATCTTTTTTGACGATCCTGAGAAAAAAATAATACCTAATAATACGATTGCAACAATCGCAGCAATAACCAAATGTTTCTTAGGAATAAAACTATTGGACTTAGTTCTACTCTTAGTTTTTTTATCATCTATTGCAAAAAAACTATCGGGCTTTTCTTCTTCCTTTTCGGTAAATAAACTACCGATAAGGGGCTCTTCATCTTTCTTATTATTATCGAAACTCATGATATTCTCCGAAACATTTGGCTGATGTTGTAAAGGCTGCTGCTGAATTTGATCATCCATATTAGCCAACAAAAGCTCTTTAGCTACTTGATTAATAACACCAGGCCATCCTCCTGACTGGGTATAAATATCGGATAACTGCTCATCAGAAAACAATCCCAAATCCTGTCCTGCACCTTCTAAACGTAATGCTAAATACTCTTTAGTTTCTTCAAATGTATAAGGCGTCAATGGTAAATTAAATGTAACCTCTTTACCCAGAGATGAGTCCTCTAACTTTTCAAGCAAAGTAGATCTAGCAAATAGAAAAATATGAAAACTTTTTAACTGCTCACTAGTAAGATTTAAAAGCAGTTGCAATGTATCCTCTGATAACTCTTGTGCATCATCTATCATCAAGTAGAGACTAGTATCCTTTTCAGTTAACTTATTAAGCTCTCCTATGATCATTTCAGGCGTAGCATCTACTAAACTTAACTCATTCGCTAATACTGTAATCACTTGAGAAGGACTTACACACTCTTTGGCCGATACATTAACTATCTTGACAACATCTTTATTAAGGCTGGCAATAAGTGCCTGTCTTAATAGTGTTTTACCTGAATCTTCCGGCCCTGTAATGATAAGCATCAGTTGACTATGTCTAGCTAAATGATGCATTTGACCTAAAATAGTTTTACGCTGCGCAGAAAAAAACTTAAAATTCGGCACTCTTGGCGCAAAAGGGTCATGACTGAGTTGGTAATAGCTTAAAAATTGTTCATCCAACTGGGTAGTATTCATCGAGTTAATCCATCAAAAAGAGTCAAGCAACTGTTTGTAATCAGTTGATAGTATAGCATTCAATAAGTCGGTAGAGAAATCACTTGTCACAATGGCTTCCCCCAACCTACTCAAAAGAACTAAACGAATGTGCCCATCAATTGTTTTTTTATCCACTCGCATATATTTTAAAAAGTCTTTTGCTTTCATTATTTCAGGTGGTGATATTGGCAGCCCTGCTTTTACAAATAGACGAATGGCTCGATTACGTTCTTGCTCAGTAATCCACCCTAATCGCATCGACATTTCCAAAGCCATAACACTGCCTGCTGCCACTGCTTCACCATGTAACCAATTACCATAGCCTTGATGCGATTCAATAGCATGACCAAATGTATGACCTAAATTTAAAGTTGCTCGAATACCCTCTTCAGTCTCATCCAAAGCTACAACACGCGCTTTAATACGACATGACCAATCTATGGCTTGAATTAACGCTTTTGTATCTAGCATCTTTAAAGCTGCTATGTTTTCTTCTAGCCATGTAAAAAAATCACTGTCAGCAATTAATCCATATTTAATAATTTCAGCTAAGCCTGCAGATAACTCTCTTGCTGGTAATGTAGTTAAAGTCGACACATCAATCACAACAGCTTGCGGCTGGTAAAATGCGCCAATCATATTTTTACCTAATGGATGATTAATGCCCGTTTTTCCACCAACCGAAGAGTCAACTTGTGATAAAAGAGTCGTAGGAACTTGTATAAAATTAACACCACGCTGATAACAAGCAGCAGCAAACCCCGCCATATCACCGATGACGCCACCACCTAATGCAATGATAGTAGCCTTACGACCATACTCCGCCTTTAACAAACCATCAAAAATAAGCTGCAACGTTTGCCAATTTTTATATTGCTCACCATCAGGCAAAACAACAGGCTGTACTTGGTAATCTGTAAGTTGCGCCTGTAACTTTTCTAAATAAAGAGGGGCAACTGTTTCATTGGTAACAATAGCGACTTGCTTGCCTTTTATATGAGGTGCAATAAGATCTTTTTGAAATAATGACTCGCCAATTAAAATAGGGTAACTACGTTCACCTAACTCAACTTGTAGCCTATGCATGGTAAATTCCAATTGAAATAAAGTAATACTTTACTATAAAGAAAGCAATTCTAAAATATGCTGTATTAAAAAACGCGGTGGACGCTCATCAGTGATGACTTCTATATGAGCTACCTCTCGATAAAGAGGCTCTCTTATTGCGATAAGCTCCCGTAAAACTTTCTCAGGATTATCAACTTGTAATAGTGGCCTATGCCTATCTTTAGCTGTGCGAGCAATTTGCTGCTCAACAGAAGCATGTAAATAAATAACTGTCGTTTTTTCTGATAAGATGCGGCGCGTTTGCTCCCTTAAAATAGCTCCCCCACCGGTAGCTAGTACAAAGCCATCAGTATTAGTTTGACAAATATCTTCAATCACAGCCTGCTCACGATCCCTGAAGCCTAACTCACCTTCTACATCAAAAATCCATGAGATAGCCGCCCCTGTTCTTGATTCTATTTCTCGGTCAGAATCAATAAATAGGAAATCTAATTCTTTAGAAAGTAAACGCCCAATGGTGGTTTTACCCGCTCCCATTGGGCCTACTAAGGTGATACCTTTCAATATATTATCTCGATACTGCAAATGCCTTATTATCAATAATACGAGGAGTAATAAAAATCAGTAACTCTTGTTTTACATTGTTCACCGTATCACGACGGAATAAACGCCCCATGACAGGAAGATCACCTAGATAAGGGACTTTTTCAACCGTTTTAGACTGTTGATTTTGAAAAACACCACCTAAAACTATCGTTTCTCCGTCACCTACTAAGACTTTTGCTGTTACTTCATTGGTATCAATAGGTGGAACACCTGCAATCGATCTTGAATAATCAACAGAGTCTTTATTTACTTTTACATCCATCAATACTTGATTATCTGGCGTAATTTGTGGTGTAACTTCAAGAGATAATACCGCAGATTTGAAAGAGGTTGATGTAGCACCACTAGAAGTTGCTTCTTGATAAGGTACTTCTTGCCCTTTCATAATTGTTGCTTTTTCTTTATCTGATGTAGTCACTTTAGGCTGGGATATAATCTCACCTTGGCTAGATTTCTGCATGGCATTAAGCTTAAGATCTAACATAAGATTCTTACCAATATAACCCACCCCAAAACCTGAAGTAGCATTTGCCGCACCTAAATCCACAACAGGCGCTGCTGCAGTCCACTTATACATTGCATCGCCTTCATCATAAATAACGTTCGTACCCAAGTTACCAAAGTCACCGCCACTATTACCAGTAGAACTATTTACACGTCCATCAGCACCACCATAAGTTCTAACGCGACCGCTACCTACGTCAGCAGCCCAACGAACCCCTAGACTTTTAGCAAAATCCACATTTGCCTCAACAATACGCGTTTCGATCAGAACTTGACGTACTGGCTTATCCAGTTGAGCAACAATGCGTCTTAATTCTTGCAACCGCTCCTCTGTTTGATAAGCTAAAATAGTATTAGTTCTCTTATCAACAGTAAGTGATCCACGATCATTCAGTGTCATATTTGCAGAGTAAGTACCTGCACCTGTTGATGACTGTCCTGCTTGAATACTATTTGTTTGTGACATCGTTGCTTGGAATAAGCCAATAATAGCTGTTGCATCTGCATAGTTTACTTGAATCAGTTCACGACGAAGTGGTTGCGTTGCTTTTAAGGTCTCTTCTGCATCATAAATACGACGTGCAGACTCAGCCAACTCATCAGCAGGTGCAATAATTAAAATATTGCCCTCTTGACGTTTAGCAAGGCCACGAGTACGCATAATAATATCTAATGCTTGATCCCAAGGAACATTTTGCAAACGAAGCGTAATATTTCCTGTAACTGAATCACTAGCAACTAAATTTAATTTAGTAAAATCTGCCAAGATTTGTAGCACACTACGCACTTCAATATTTTGGAAATTTAAAGATAAACGCTCACCTTTAAAAATACCTTGATCTTCTAAATGACGCTGTTTTTCTTCCGCTGAAATACTTTTAACACTGACCGTCAATTTATCATTGGCTTGGTAGACTAAGTAGTCATAATTACCTCTTGGTTCAATAGTAATCGTTGAACCATTGGCATCAGATGTTGAGTTAACAAATTTAACTGGTGTAGCGAAATCTGTTACATCCAAACGAACACGTAGGGCTTCTGGAAGTTGAGTTTTTGGAAAGCTTAGTACAATACGCCCGTTACGCTCTTGTATTTCAGGGCTGATATTACTATTAGATAACTGAACAATAACATCACCCTCTCCTGCATCACCACGTCTAAAATCAACACTGTCTATTTTATCTACACCTGCGATCGAAGCGGTAGACACAGTATTTGTTTTTACTGTATTAGTTGGTTTCACACTTGATGTTGCTGTAGAAGCAGTTGATTTTGTAGCAGTATTACTATCACCTAACACTATATAAACATTATTACCTTCCACGCGGGAAGTATAAGGGACTAAAGAGTTAAGCCCAACAACCAGTCGTGTTCTATTACCAGCTTCTACTACTGTTAAGTTTTTGACATTTCCAATATCAACGGTTCGTCTTTTTTCTTTAACCTGATTGGTCACACCAGGTAAATCCAGAGCAATACGAGCTGGCTGATCTATCGTATAGCCAGATGGAGCTTTCACTGGTTCATCAAATATTAGTTTAAGCTGAACTTGCTCTCCGGGTAAAGAAACCACTTCCATATCCTTTAAGTTTGCAGCAAAAAGCATTGGAGTAACAGCCATACTAACTAAAGCCATAGCTAAACGACTAAAACGTGCACTTTGTGATTTTTCAACGTGCTTAATTAGGGTATTATTTCTCATCTGTTATATCCTTACAATTAACTCTTTAGCTCTAAAGTATATGGCCTTTCTGTACAGCCTTCATCACCATTAGAAATTTTTTCTAAAACCATCAGTCTAAAATCGTCAATAGACGTAATTTTTCCATGGTTTATACCGATATAATCACCAACTTTCACAAGGTGAACACTCCCACCAACTCTCACCAAAGCATAGTACTCTTTATCATTCTCTATCGTTCCAACCATAGCAAAAGCACTGATATCGAAACCTTCTAAATAACCTTTGGGTCTGGTTAAGTCAGGTAAAGTACACTTTTCTGTGATTTCCTCAGGTGGTTCAGGAATGACATCTTGACTTTGGAATGGATCTCTCAAAAAAGTAGCACTATAAGAGAAAGGTAAATAAACCTTTGGCTCTGGTAAAGGTTCTATTTTTGGAGCAGCTTTAGCCTTCACTCTCTCAACATATGCCTCAAGATCTGAAGTACCTTGATTACCACACCCTACCAACAAACTTGATAAAATCCCGAAACATAAAAGATATTTAAACTTTATCATTATCATTTCCCTTCTCCTCGATAACGATATGTTTTTGCCTGCACACTAATAATCAAATTTGAAGAGTCCCCCACAACAACAGGTTTAATTGAAAAGTCATTTAATGTGACAATACGTGGCAAGGCAGAAACCTTAGTTGCAAAATTTGCAAATGAATGGTAGTTACCTGTCACAGAAATTTGTACAGGTAGCTCCACATAAAAAGGCTGATTAACTTCAGGTAATAATTTAATTTCTGAAAACTCTAACCCACTCGTTAATCCTGCTTTAGTAACATCTTCAATAAGTCCAGGCACTTCTGTATCCGCTGGAAGCTGTTTGAGTAAACCACTAAAACTTTCCTCAATCTCTATCATTTGTGCCTTATAGGCACTTAAACTAGCAGATTGTGCCGCTTTAGTCTCAAACTCTGTCTTAAGTCTTGGCTCTTGATTTTTGGCAGTCTCTAATGAAGAGCGAATATCACTTAGATAAAACTGATACCCTAAAAATGGAATAACGATCAGCAATGCTAAACAAGCTAAAGCCATTACTGGTGTTGGCCAAGTGCCAGGAGCTTTTGGATCTAGATTATTTAAATCTAAACTTTTCAAGTCGAATTTCATTGTATAGCCTCTCCATCCTTAGGTTCAGTTTCATCGACAAGCAAAGTAAACTTTGCAGCTTTATCATTAGGATCTTTTTGATTAAGCCTAGAAATAACCGTTAAGTTTGGGTTGGCTAGCCAAGGAGAACCTTCAAAATTTCTCATCAACTGTGAAACGCGATTATTAGACACCGTCATCCCATCGATAACAATTCTCTTATTTGTTTTTGTTAAGGAAGTATAGAATATTCCCTCAGGTAAAGTTCGAACAAATTGATCTAATAATCTTGCTAATATTTGTCTGTTTGACTGTAATCCTTGAATAACTTTCATCCGAGATAACAATTCAGATTTCTTTTTCTTAAGCTCTTCAATGTCTTTTAAGTTATTCTCCATTATCTTAATTTGCCCTTGCAAATATTGATTTCTTATATTTTGATTATCTACTTCTAACTCATAATATTTATTTGCAACAAATACCAAAAAAATACCTACAAGGCCTGTAATAGCTAATGCAATAAAAAACTGGCGCTTACGCTCTTCTCTTTGCTGCTCACGCCATGGTAATAAGTTAATCCGTACCATCAGTCAAAACTCCTCATTGCTAGTCCACAAGCAATCATCAATGCCGGTGCATCTTGAACTAAAGCAGATGCATTAATTCGCGAAGATGTTTTCATCTCTGCAAAAGGATTAGCAGTTTGAGTAGGTATATTTAATTTATTTTGAATGTAGCCAGTCAATTGTTTAACTCTTGCGCCACCACCTACAAGAACAATACCATCAACACTGGTGTATTGCCCTGTTGCAAAAAAGAACTGCAATGATCGTGCTATTTGATCTGAAACCTGGTCCATAAATCCTTTTAACACTGACTCTTCATAATCATCTGGCAGTTCACCTTTTTTCTTCGCTCTTTCTGCGTCTAAAAACGTTAATCCATAGTGCCTTTGAATTTCTTCTGTTAGCTGTCTTCCACCAAACATTTGCTCACGGTTATAAATAATATGATCATTGAAGATAATATTAAAACTTAACATGGTTGACCCAATATCAACTACCGCAACAGGAAGCGTCTCACCTGCTTTTTTAACGATAGGTAATAGCGAAGCCGCACGCTCCATCGCATAAGACTCAAGATCAACCACTCCTGCCGTTAAACCAACAAATGCCAGTACAGATTCTCGTACCTCAATACTCTCTTTACGACATGCCGCTAACAATACTTCTTCCTTAGAGTCATCATTTGGTGAGATAGTGCCTAAACGAGCAAAGTCAATAGACACTTCATCTAATGGATAGGGAATATATTGGTCGGCCTCTAGTTGTAACTGAACCTCAACATCCGCATCGCTTACTCCTTTTGTAACATCTACAACACGAGTAATAACAGATGAACCACCGACAGCCACAGCTGCCTGTACCGCTTTAGCACGCACAGACTTAATAGCTTTTTCTAGTGTCTTTCCTACGGCCTCAACATCGTGAATAGTTCGATCTGAAACCACACCCAATGGCAAATCTTCTATTGCATAGCCATTAAGCACATATGAATTTCCAGACTGATCAAGATCCACAACTCTAACTGAGCTAGAACCAATATCAATCCCCAACATTTTTTTTACTTTCTTTTTAAATAGCACGATGTTTTCCCTATACACATCCGCAACTTACGGAAAAATTTCAATTGCATATTATACTATAGATAAATAAGAAAATTTACTACTGTATTCATAGAGTTCTTTATTCAAAAAAGCTATAATATGACGCAAGTTTTGTTTTAACTCAATAATTTTAACAAAATATTACTCATATTTGCTAGGAATTTATTTACTTTGATACGTTTATATAAAATTATTTGGTGGTTTTTTATTTCTCTCATTTGTATAGTTCCTCTAGCCATTAGCGGTGCAATACTCTACTTAAACCACAATCTTCCTTCCATTAGCGCCATACGAGATGTTCAACTACAAATTCCTTTACGAGTTTATAGTCAGGATCACAAATTAATTGCAGAGTTTGGTGAGATGCGCCGCTCGCCCATTCCTTACAGCGAGATACCTCAAAACTTTATTAATGCTCTCTTAGCAGCAGAAGATGACAACTTTAGAAATCACTATGGCATAGACCTTAAGAGTTTGTTCAGAGCCGCTTTTGAGTTACTAACAACAGGACATAAACAATCTGGTGGTAGCACTATTACCATGCAAGTTGCAAGAAATTACTTTTTGTCAAGTGAACAAACGTATACTAGAAAAGCAACGGAAATATTGCTTGCCCTAAAGATAGAACAAGAATTAACAAAAGACGAGATCCTTGAACTTTATCTTAATAAAATATTTTTAGGTTATCGAGCTTATGGTATTGAAGCTGCCGCACAAATATATTATGGCAAGTCAGTTAAAGACTTATCTTTAGCTCAAATGGCTACACTCGCAGGTTTACCTAAAGCACCTTCAGCCAATAATCCTATTATTAACCCTGCACGTAGCCTTCTTAGAAGAAACTGGATTCTTTCCAGAATGTACAATCTTAAAATGATTACAAAGCAGGAGTATGAGATTGCAAAAGCCGAACCAGAAACAGCAAAGCGACATGATGCAATACCTGAGTTAGCTGCACCCTATGTTGCTGAAATGGTTCGCGCTGAAATGGTTAGTCTGTATGGAGAGAATGCCTATACTGATGGCTATCAAGTAATCACTACTGTCCCATCAACACTTCAAATAGCAGCCAATACTGCGTTACGCAAAGGACTATTAGATTATGATAAACGCCATGGTTACCGCGGCCCCGAGCAAAAAGCTTTACCTCAAGATCAGTGGTTAAAAATACTTAAAGAGCAGAAGACGCTCGCCAACTTAGAGCCATCAATTGTTTCTTCCATTGAAGATCAATCAATCACAATATTAAATAATCAAGGTAAATACGAAACAGTTAGCTGGGAAAGTATGAAATGGGCACGCCCTTATCTTTCTGTAAACAGTATTGGCGCCGCCCCAAAAGAACCAAAAGACGTTGTTGCTATTGGAGATTTGATTCGTATTCAACGTGATACAGAAAACACTCCACAATTTAGCCAACTACCTCAAGCAGAATCAGCTTTGGTTTCACTTAACTCGCAAACAGGCGCTGTTGAGGCACTCGTTGGCGGCTTTTCGTTTGAGCAAAGCAACTATAATCGTGTAATACAAGCCAAGCGCCAGCCTGGCTCTAGTTTTAAACCTTTTATTTATAGCGCTGCATTAGACACTGGTTTTACAGCCGCAAGCATGATTAATGATGCACCTATTGTTGTGGATGATGGTTCTGATAATAAAAAATGGAAGCCTAAAAATGATGGTAATAAATTTTTAGGCCCTATCACTTTGCGCGAAGGACTTTATAGATCAAGAAACCTCGTCACAATACGACTATTGCAGAGCATAGGCATTGATACAGCTCTTGACTATATTGCAAAATTTGGATTTGAAAAAAGTACTCTCCCACCTTCGCTTTCTTTAGCTTTAGGTTCAGCTGATGTAACACCTTTACAAATAGCAAAAGCATGGACCATTTTTGCTAATGGTGGATATAAAACTTATCCTTATATTATTGATCGAATCACTGATCGAAATGAGGCTACTTTATTTGAAGCCATGCCTCCTAAGATTCCAACAAAAACACTTACCGATAAGGATAAATCAGAAAAGGCAACACTAATTCCAATTGAAAAAACAGATGAAAAAATTCCATCCGCACCTGAATTAGTCATTGATAATCGTACTGCCTATATTATGAACAGCATTCTTCAAGATGTCGTTCGTCGTGGAACAGCAACCCGAGCATTAGCTCTCAAGAGAACCGATCTTGCAGGGAAGACGGGTACAACCAATGAGACTAAAGACACATGGTTCGCGGGCTATAATGCTGATTATACCACTGTTGTATGGGTTGGCTTTGACCAACCAAAAACCTTAGGTCGTCGAGAATATGGCGGTACCCTTGCGCTTCCAATATGGATAGACTATATGAGTGTTGCTTTAAAAGATAAACCTATGCATACGCAAACCAAACCGACAGGAATCATACAACTTAAAATAGATGCAGATACAGGACGACTGGCTTCTGATAACTCAAGAAGAACATTCAACGAACTTTTTAAAAAGGAAGACAACTTTCAGGGTGATAACAAAAATGCGAGTCTACCTGTATCCAGCGATGATGTAGCACCAATGGAACTATTCTAATACAAAAGTACTACTAGCCGTTTTATTCAAAAGGCCAGTAGTAATGCTACATAACTCGCCAAACTTTAACACGACAAGGGGCAGTGCTTACAATGGGTGTAGAGTTTGGGTGCGGGCTCCCTGTATCAATGTTAGAACCTATAATTCTTATACTTCCTGTTCTTAAAACTATTTTATCAATATCCAGCATCGAGACTTTAATACCAAAACTTCCACCCCCAAGACCTGATGAAAATATCCAAGGAGAACTTCCCCAATTATCATTAATCAACAGTTCAGCTATGCATATTACATGGTAACCAGGGAATGGATTATCCATTACATAATATTGATTATTTGTAACATTAGCGGGTTGTTCTTCTGTTCCTCCATTAGGATAAATAATAGTAAAACGGGGGATCTTTTGTGCTTCCTCCAATAGACTCAATTTTGCAGCCAACTTTGCATTATCTGTAATTAATTGCTGGATATCCACTTTACTAGCATTTATAACTCCAGAAAATAACTTTATAATCCAACAGCCACAAACATTCATAGGTCTATTTTCATTGGCTACTGGCACTACACGTGAGACATCCATTGCGGTTACAGTCCCAATGGAATAATTATTTGAAGAATACCCAGCTCCTGATATCGAATAGAAACTCCCCGTGGGGTCATACGAAGCAGACTGTCCTATTACACCTGTAATATTTCGAATGGCATCCTGTTGTATTTCACCTACTGGGACACTGCCATTATCACCGCGCTGAAATAATGCACCAATACTATTAAAGCTCATACCATTATAATCTGGCACTCTAAACATCCCATTACTCGAATTAACAACGTAAGCTCCTCTTTTTATAGGATTATTTTTCCAGTCTAACTCACCTACCACAGGTACTTTTCCTTGCTTTATTGCCTCAAATGCATCAAAAAATAGTCCTTGAGAAAGCTCCTGACCATCCGCGACTACATACCCTGCAGGGATGCTTTCGCGAGAAGGCCACCAAAATACAGAGAACAAAGGAACACTATTTCCCTCAAAGTCATCAAATCGCTTAGCTAAACTATTCATTGCACAACCAATAGTTTTTGTAGGATACGAAAGTAAATCATTGTGACCAACCAATCCACTTCCTTTATTTTGATTATCGCTACTTTTTAACTGTTGAGCCAACTCCATTGCAGATCCACTATTGGCATCAACCAATTCGGGTTGTCCAAACGAGTCAAAAGAAAGTAATTTATTAGCTCTATCAGCAGAGCTAGATAATACAGCAATTCCCTCTGGATCATTTACTCTCAATGACTGAGAGATATTCTGAGATATCCCCTGCATAGCTAAATATAATCGATCAAAATCACGGTTCAATGTTTCTGCTAATAAATCTCCATTTTCCTGATAATCAGTTTCCCTTAACAAACTAATTGTACGTTGTAACAACAAAACACCCTTAGGAGGCTCATCAAAAATAATCTCACCACTTGGATTGCCCAATCCGGTAATGGTATAACCAGAAACAACTAACTGGTTATCAATTAAAACATTTAAATCCGCTCGGTCTAACAATAAAAATGGAATACAAAATCGTGTACTAACTCCCTCAGCTAAATACTCTTTATAATTTAAAAACGTTGTTACTGCCATACAAACCTCTTTTACTCAATGATCTAATTATGTGTCTATGTTATTGAATAAAAGCACTTCGTTTTCCAAACAAATATGGCTATTTTTAAAAATGCTTACAACAAGCCAAAAACATACTCTATTTATCTCACTAAACTCAAAATACTGTATGGACCTCTACATTGACACTAGGTGGTCGCCATTGATTATCAATTGGCTTATCCATTCCAACTCTTTTAGCAATGCGTACAGGGGTTTGTAAAATAGCGCCTGCGATACTATCCAAATAATCATCTTTTTGATGAGTTAATTCAGGATTAAAATTTTGCATTTGCTCAATAGCAGGGGAATTAAAAACAGATTCATGCACCCACAAAAAACCTGATAATAATGGTGGTTCTAAGGCATCTAAAATACGTTTTTGTTTATTATTGGATACATGTTGCTCACGTACAGCACACCCTGTTCCACTGAGTGCCTTACGTAAGATCGGCGGCACAAAGCCTCCCGCACCATTGGTTTCTACGACCACGCAAGGGATATAGTATTTAGTTACCCACTCTTTAACTTGCTTAACTTGACCACCAACTACATTACCTGCTTGATCAAATTCCACCAAGTCGCCTAACATAGCCGTTGCAAGTTGCCAGTAGAGTTTCCCTTGCGCATCCGTTAATACCAGACTCAGAGCTGAAGCATCCGCTTTGACTTTACCTAAAGCACAATCCCAGTAAGCAATCGCCCCAACAATTTGAGTGCCACCTAACCACAAAGTAACGGTATCATTGGCTTTTCGTAATACTGGATAATCCTTATATACTTTTAAACGACTTGGTTCTAAACGTGTATTTGTAATAGGCTTAGCATGAAGCTGATATTGCGAGTCCCATTTATTAACCGTCTCTGTTTCACGGCGACGCTTTTCTAATTCATCCAGCGTAAATCGCTCAGGCCAAGCCATGCCAGCATAGCAATCAATTAATACCTTAGGGGGTGTATTAAAAATCAATGTATTGCCTTGTAACTGATAATCTTTATTAATCTCTAATAATTTAGCGCCTTGCCCTATACCATAAAAAACATATTCTGGTTTAAACGGTAAGGTATAACGTTTTTTAGTGGCTGTTCCAATACGGTATTCTTGCTCAAACATACGAATTGTTAAACAATCTGCGCCTTTATTGGCTAACCGATCATACAAACTATCAAACGTATGGGGTGTACCAATAAATAATTTTCGCCCACCGGGTACTAAAATATGGGTTTGCTCATCTAAACGCTCACGCATTTTTTCTCTTGCTTCTGGTGTTTGTGTATTATTCGGCACCTCCACATCATCATTTTGGCATTCATCCGCACGGGCAGAGGTGACGTTCGACAAAATTCCTTTGGCATATAAGCTAGCATTACGACTATCACTCGACTCTTTCACCCACCATTGTCCAATACTCCCCTGCAAAGGAATCAAGTCTTTTGTTAACGGGTGGTTACGTAAAATATATTGCGTATCACGGCTAGTTTTATACGCCGTACCATCAGTCTCAGATTGATGAAGTATGCGGTATTGCGGATTTTGATAAAACCGCCACGCATTATAAATCGCTAAAATACTACTTTTACCAAACCCCCGAAAACAGCGTAATACCGCCACGTCTCCAGCATGTTCTAACCAATGGCAAACCCTCACATGTACGAGTGGGACTTGCCAATTCTGTCTCTTTGCCCAAATTAAAAAGAAGCTTAAGAAAGAGACCTTTTTCATATCCATAAATATCCCTTACTGACAATACCAACACTTAAAATAACGATAACTACTGAATAATAAAAGCACCATAATAATAAACCTCTACTCTTCTAAAACTGCTTAACACCAAGCATTACAAAACTTAATCTTTGCCTAAAAACTTAAAATATGTGTAACGCCCACGAGCAATTCGACCCCATTTAATCATAATGAGTTTAAGCTCCTCATACCTCCATTACATCGCCTTATCTATACCAATTTGTGTTAATAGATTGTCCGCCTCTTGCTCTATCGCGATTAAATCCAATTGCCCTTGTCCTTCTTGCGTACCTTTAGCTATTTTATTTGACTCAGAATGCTGAATAATCAACTTATCTATTTTCTCCCACAAGGCTATAGCACTAGCCGCCTGCCGACGACACCAAGCCGCCTCATCTTTTTCTTGTTTGGTTAGATCCCTAGCTGGCTTACCATAAGCCACCCAGTTTTCAGGGTTAGTATCAAACACCATCGCCTCAAATAGCTTATTACGTAAAGCTTGTAACTTTTTTAATTGTTTCTCATTCATTGAATTGTCTTTTTTAGTTTATGAATTATTTTTTTCTTTATAGTGTTTTGTCTATTGATCTCTTTAGATGCCTCGTGATAAAGAAAAAAGTTCAATCGTTCTGCTTTTTTGGACTCTAACGCTGATTTCCAATCATGCTTTTTAGTGGCATTGGCAGCCTTGAGATTCTCACGGCGCATAACAATTAAGTAACCTTCCAAATCAGAAGGTTTAACAATACTTTCTGTTACCATTTTTTTCGCTATAGCACGCAATAAGTCATTAGACATGACCATCGAAGCAGCAGCCTCTTGAGTAATTTTCTTACCGTTATTTTGCTCATATTTTTGTTGTAATAGGCTTTCCTCTGTAGCCAATATCCCCCCCCTTTTTTCACTTTCAATACTTTGCTGAACTTGTTTAGCAATATCTGCTCTGTCCAATAAATAATCGAATTGCTGCATACGCTCTTCAGTATTGACCACAATATAATCTTTTTTATTTTGAGCTCCGTACAACAGTCCAGCCACCATCTCATCGGAGGATTTAAATCCCCATGTATCAGCAAACGAGTCTACACTCATGCCATTTTTTTGGGTTAAATTGGCCAATTGCTTAGCAACATCTTGTCCATATCGTTGTACAACCATGTCATGATCAAGCTTAACAATTACCCCTTTAGAACCATCTTTTTGTATTCCTTTTTCTAAATAGCTTCTTAGTTGTAAAACGGGGTCATTTTGTGCATCATGAACTACGTGCTGTTTTACTTTCTTATATTCATTTCTCCATAGCTTATTCCGCTCACTATTCAACTCTGCTGCACGTTGGTGAAAAACTTTATCGCTTACATAAGAAGACGTCTCTTTAAAATACTGTTGGTATGCATCAAAATCCTTCGCACTCATTCCTGCTGCACTAGCTTCACTAAAGACGGGTTGATAACTGGCTGAATAGTTGGTTGCATACTCAGTAAAATTAAGCAAATCGAATGTTTGTCTCACCTCAGCATCAAAATGCGCTCCCAATGTTTGATTTTCTTTATAAAACTGCATAATTACCTGCTTATACTGATCGAACACAGGTTTTATACTTTGATCATCTAAATGACCTGTTTTCATATAGTTTTCAAAAGACTTTACCCATTTATTCTGTTGCTTTAGTGTAATAGTGGTGATGTCATCTGCTTTTAAATATTGCTTAATCAATAAATTATTTTCTGTATTGGCTAACACCCTCTCACTATTCAAAAACAATGCGGTTGTGTCTTTTAAATAAGTGGTTAAGCTAACTTCTTTGCTTATATTTAACTCAATAACACCTTTAACCTTATCTAACTTAATAAAATGATGAGCGTTATTATTCTCTATAACATTGACCTCTTTAATATTATCTGCTTTTATATCAGCTGTATTATTTAACACTTTAGAAACAATCAAAGTTGCCAGCGCATTTTGTTCTGCTTGAGGTTGATTAACTTTCTTATCTAGTTGTTTTTTTAACAGTACTTTATAGCGCTCAAGGTCTATCGTATTTTGTCTACTTTTATCATTAAACATTTTTCTTATTTCTGACTCATTACGTGCTAATAATGATTTTTCATGATTAGTTAACCCTGTTTGTGAGTATTTAAAATGATCTTGTAGCTTACTGAAATCACTGATATTAGGAACAACATTTGTTATAAGCTTTTCAGTAGGAATCTCAATATTGCCTTTGCTTAAAAGTGCTCGCGTTAAGTAGTTTGGATCTCCCGCTATTTCCTTAACAATTTTATGTGCATCAATATTGTTTTCAGCCAATATTTTATAGAGTGCTTCTGCATTAATAAAAGCTGTCTTATACTGCGTTTTTTTTAAGATCTCATGAGCAAAAATCTCAAACTCTCGAGGATGTTGTTTAGCTAAGGTAGATCTTGCCATACCACTCATGAATTTATTTTGTAAATCGTTCGACAGATCATGAGAGATCTTACGATAACTACCATCAACTAAATTATTCAAAGGTATCATCATATTCAATACTATTAAAGAAGCGACAGCATCATCTAGTGAAAAATTTCTATCTGTAATACCCGTTGCTAGAGCACTAGTTGCACTACTAGTTAACTGATCTGCAAAGTAATTAATAATACTCGAAGATGTTTTTGCTGGTAAAAAGGCACTTAAATTACTAATAGCCGCATTAGTAGCCAATTTATTTTGGCTATGTTCTAAATTATTTGACTTATTAACGCCCTCAACAATACTCGATGGAGAACCCGTCAAATAATCTTTTAAAAATCCTCTTATATACTCAACTTTAAGACCATCACCAGGAACAACCTTTCTTGTGACTAAAACAGAAGGCAGCTCTTGAGCAAAAAGATTCGCCATCTGATGATAATTAGCCATTAAATAGCCTGAAGCCACAAAAAAACCTTCTTTTTGATAAAGATCTTTAACTCTCTCTGTTACAAAATCTCGTGGCATTTCATTGGTTATTCTGGCTGCCGATGTGACAATATTATCGAATAAGGTATTTTTTTTACTTCTACCCAATAATTTATCGGATAATGTTTCAGCAAAATAATTAAT
>CAYNAM010000024.1:0-26369 GCA_964395065.1 uncultured Ventosimonas sp. | reverse complement strand
AAGCCTCATATCCTTCTGCAAAAACTGCTTTTACAATTTCTGTTGCAGGCAACTCACTCACAACCGTCATTTTCCCTGCTGCCAAATTTATATCCACGTCAGCATTCTCATCTAACTGTTTAATCGCTTCAGTTACCGCACGTACACAATGCCCACAGGTCAATCCTTTTAAATCAAAATGTTGCATAATATACCTCACTTGTTATAAACCATTAAGAAAACTTACTTTGAATTAAGTCAGCTAACGCATTGGCTGCGTTTTCTACTAATAAAGCATCCTGCCCCTCAACCATGACACGAATAACAGGCTCTGTGCCAGACTTCCTTAATAAAACACGCCCTTTACCATCCATTGATTGAATAATTTGATTTGACAACTGCTCAATATCTGGAGACTTCAAATCATCCTCAGAAATCATTGTAGGCAGTTTTATATTAACTAACTTTTGAGGGCATTTACGCAACATCTGACGAGCCTCTGCTAATGTTTGTCCGCGATGTTTAAGCGCCATAATCACTTGTAATGCAGCCACAATACCATCACCTGTAGTGGTATGGTATTTACAAACAATATGCCCTGAATTCTCGCCACCTAATTGCCAACCATGCTCAAGTAAAGATGACATAACATAACGATCGCCCACATTAGCTCTCGCAAACGGAATACCCAGCTGCTGAAAAGCCAACTCGAGACCTAAATTACTCATTTGCGTTCCAACAACACCACCCTCTAACTTTCCCTGCTCCTTAAGATCACGCGCAATTAAAAAAAGTAACTCATCGCCCTCAACCACACCACCGGCATGATCAACCATGACAACTCGATCACCATCTCCATCAAAACCAATACCTAAATCCGCTTGATGCGCTTTAACAGCTTCAACTAATGGAGCTGGATGTGTTGAACCACACTGATCATTTATATTAAGCCCATTAGGATGAACGAAGAGCGAAACAACTTCTGCCCCTAATTCTTTAAAGACATTAGGCGCCACTTTATAGGTTGCGCCATTAGCACAGTCCACAACAATTTTCATGCCTTCAAAACTAGTATGATTGGGGACTGTACTTTTACAAAACTCAGTATAACGTCCAGCGGCATCATTAATTCGGGAGGCCTTACCTAATAATTGAGACTCTACAACTTCCATAGGGCGCCCCATGAGCTCTTCAATCATCAACTCTGTTTCATCGGGTAATTTTGTTCCCTTGCTTGAAAAGAACTTAATACCATTATCATTATGCCCATTGTGGGAGGCACTGATAACAATACCTGCATCGGCATGAAAAGTTCGGGTTAAATAAGCAACTGCAGGTGTTGGCATAGGGCCTAATAGTTGAACATTCACCCCAGCAGAAGCAAGACCAGACTCTAATGCTGATTCAAACATATAACCGGAAATACG
The DNA here is from genome assembly GCA_964395065.1 of uncultured Ventosimonas sp. Lineage (GTDB taxonomy): Bacteria > Pseudomonadota > Gammaproteobacteria > Pseudomonadales > Pseudomonadaceae > Entomomonas. The sequence goes on along the minus strand of CAYNAM010000024.1, from coordinate 24,963 downwards.
CGTATCTTTACCCACCAAAATACGGCAAGCCCCTTTTCTACGAAAAGCAACGCCTGTTGCCCAACCTAACCTTAGCATAAAATCTGGAGTAATAGGATATTGTCCTACACGCCCACGAATACCATCTGTACCAAAATGTTTTCTAGTCACGCTCACACTCTACTGCACTAATAATTTTCACTATATCAACTGTTGCGGCCACATCGTGCACCCTTAAAATACAAGCACCTTTTGTAATTGCTAATGCAGCTAACCCTAAACTACCATACAAACGATCAGTGACATCTTTACCTAACACACCTCCAATCATCGACTTCCTAGAGACCCCCACCAACAGTGGATATCCTAATGATTGGAGCTGCCCCAGATGATGAAAAAGTAATAAGTTCTGCTCTAAATTTTTAGCAAAACCAAATCCTGGATCAATTATTATTTGTTCTTTGCTTATACCTGCCTCTTGGCAAGCCAAACTTCGTATTTGCAAAAATTCTTTTACTTCACGAACCAAATCATCATAATGTGTCTGCCCTTGCATTGTATGAGGTTCACCTCGCATATGCATAATACAAATAGGCAACCCTGTTTGCTTCGCTGCGCCAAGAGCTCCCTCACGCTGAAAAGAACGCACATCATTAAGAAAACCAGCACCAACGCCCGCTGCTTCTAGCATTACATCAGGTGTAGACGTATCAACAGAAACAACAATATCAAATCGCTTGCTAATGGCTTCTACAACAGGAATGACACGATCCAACTCTTCTTGAACAGAGACATTAATTGCATTAGGGCGTGTAGACTCTCCACCAATATCGATAATACTTGCACCTGCCTTAATCATCGCTTCAGCATGACGAAGGGCATCAGATAAGCTATTGTGCAAACCACCATCAGAAAAAGAATCTGGTGTTATATTAAGAATTCCCATTACTTGGGGACGTGTTAGATCAAGAAACCGGCTACCACACTGTAGCCGGCCTATTTGTTGATGACAAATAAGTGCCATTACTTACTGACCATTAGATGGACCACTTTCTGCGGAACCTGAATGTCCGCTCTCCTCAGCACCTTTATTAGCTTCTGTAGCAGAATCTTGTGTGCCCGTAGCATTAGATGATGGAGCAGATGGTATATTATCATCAATATCCCAATCTTTTGGAGGACGTACTTCTCTACCCTCCATTATGTCATCAATTTGGTCACTGTCTAATGTTTCATATTTAAGTAACGCTTCGGCCATTGCGTCTAGTTTGTCGCGATTATCGGTTAAAATTTGCTTTGCTCGGTTGTAACAAAAATCAATAATTTTTCTTACTTCCTCATCAACAGCCTTCGCTGTTTCAGCTGACATCGAATTAGCAGCACTATCACGATAACCAGAGAACACTTCTTGCTCGTCTTCCCCATACATGAGAGGTCCTAATTTTTCAGACAATCCCCACTTAGTTACCATATTACGCGCTATTTGTGTAGCCTTCATAATATCATTAGAGGCACCTGTTGTAACCCCCTCAAACCCTAGGGTCAATTCTTCCGCAATACGTCCACCAAATAATGAGCTAAGCATACTTTCTAAAGAGCGTTTTGAATGGCTATATGTATCTTCCTCAGGTAGATACATGGTCACACCAAGAGCACGCCCACGAGGAATAATAGACACTTTATAGACTGGATCATGCTCTGGCACTAAGCGACCTACAATAGTATGCCCTGACTCATGATACGCAGTATTACGGCGCTCAGCCTCTGGCATAACCATAGACTTACGCTCAGCGCCCATTAGAATTTTATCTTTAGCTAACTCAAATTCTTTCATACTAATTGTGCGCTTATTGTTACGTGCAGCAAACAATGCTGCTTCGTTCACTAAGTTAGCTAAATCAGCCCCTGAGAAACCGGGTGTTCCTCTCGCTAAAACTGAAGGCTTAACATCTTGCTCAATAGGTGTTTTACGCATGTGAACTTTAAGAATTTGCTCACGCCCCCTAATATCTGGTAATCCTACAACCACTTGTCGGTCAAAACGACCTGGACGCAACAATGCTTTATCTAAAACATCTGGACGGTTAGTGGCGGCGATAACAATGATACCGTCATTCATTTGGAAACCATCCATTTCAACAAGCATTTGGTTTAATGTTTGTTCACGTTCATCATTTCCGCCCCCCATACCTGAACCACGATGGCGACCTACTGCATCAATTTCATCAATAAAAATAATGCAAGGAGCATGTTTCTTCGCTTGCTCGAACATATCACGTACGCGACTGGCACCAACCCCAACAAACATTTCGACGAAATCAGAGCCTGAGATAGTAAAGAAGGGAACTTTTGCTTCACCCGCAATAGCTTTAGCTAATAAGGTTTTACCTGTTCCCGGAGGGCCTACCATTAAAACACCGCGAGGAATACGACCACCTAGACGTTGGAACTTACCAGGATCACGCAAAAACTCAACCATTTCCTCAACTTCTTCTTTGGCCTCATCACAGCCTGCCACATCAGCAAATGTTGTTTTTACTTGATCAGGGGAGAGCATTCTGGCTTTACTACGCCCAAAACTCATTGGGCCGCCCTTACCACCAGAACCACCCTGCATTTGACGCATAAAGAACATGAATACAGCAATAATAATTAGAATAGGGAAACAGGCAATCAATAATTGTGTCCAAATACTTTGTTGCTCAGGCTGTTTACCAATAACAGTTACATTATTATTCAGCAAGTCGCCCATTAAACCATTATCTTGAATCAGCGGACGTACTGTTTTAAAACTACCGCCATCCTTCGTTTTACCCGTAATCGTATAACCATCAACAGTTACACTCTGCACCCTTCCATCTTTAACCTGTTGAATAAATTGAGAGTAATTTAATGACTGGGCATCACTGGTTAATGAAAAATTATTCATTATTGAAACAAACACAACAACGACAACTACCCATAATATTATATTTTTAGTTGTATTATTCAATTAGCCACCCTTACTTTATAACTGCTATAAATTTGTTGAAAAACAAACATGATGATAACCACTAAACCTTAGTGTTTTAGTCTACTATAAATAAATATCAATAACATTTTATTTATTTAAATAAATGTTTATAGATTTTACATAAAATAGAGTTAAAACTCACTCCCTTTAAACCCTTTTGCTAATAAATACTGCTCTCTTGATCGATCTCTCGATGAGTTAGGCTTGCGTATCTGAACCTTATCAAATGACTGACGTACCATTTGTAAATAAGCGTCAAACCCTTCACCTTGAAATATTTTAATCAAAAAACACCCACCTGGCTTTAATACTTTTAAAGCCATATCCAATGCTAGCTCACATAGTAGCATTGCTTTTGTTTGATCAACAGAACGCATGCCTGACATATTCGGTGCCATATCAGAGATCACTAAGTCAACAGGCTGATGATTAATCGTTTCTAATAATGTTTCAAATACTTTATCATCTGTAAAGTCCCCTTGAATAAATGTCACATCTGCAATACTATCCATAGGTAAAATATCAGAAGCAATCAAACGACCGTGCTCCCCAATGATACGACTAACAACTTGTGACCACCCCCCAGGTGCTGCTCCTAAGTCAATAACAGTCATCCCATTCTTTAATATGTGGTCTTTTTCTTGGATCTCAAGCAGTTTATAACTTGCTCTAGAACGATAACCATCCTTTTGAGCCTGTTTAACAAATGGATCATCAAAGTGCTCTTTAAGCCAACGTTGACTGCTTTTAGAACGCGCCACACTATACCTCATTTAGAAAAAGTCAGGTAAACTATACCACTTTTTAGTGGAGAACCTTTATCATGTCTGTAAACCAACAGCAGAAAAAAAACTTTCAAACCATTGGCCATCATTTAAAACCTATTGTTATTATAGCTAAAAATGGACTCTCTGATGGAGTTATTTCTGAACTAGAACGTGCATTAACTGACCATGAGCTGATTAAAATAAAACTTGCAGTAACAACACCAGAAGATCGCAAACTACTTTCAGAAGAAATTATTAAACTAACAGGCTGTGAAATCATTCAAAATATCGGTAAAACAGCTTTAATCTACAAAAAAGCCGCTAAACCGAACCGTAAACTTTCTAATATTTTACGCCATCAAGAAATACTACAATAGTAGATCAAGGTCTTCACTTTATAAGATTTTAAGCAATAAAAAAGGCAATCTGATGAGATTGCCCTTTTGTGCCTATTTACTTCACTAAAGCGGTTGACCGTTAGTGTCTTCGATATTTATTGATGATTCAGATGATTGTATAGTTGTTTTTTCAGCCGAATCTCCATCAGTAGTCTCTTGTTGGTCAGAGATACTCTTATCTACCCCCTCGGCCTCATTATTGATAGCATCTTGATCGTTCGATACATTTTTATTATCGCCAACTTGTGAAACGGGCACATCATGCTCAATAGACTCATCCTCTTGAATCGAAGTATTATTATTGCCCTGTTGCTGACTTCCTATATTAGCTTGTAAGGATGCTAGTTGATCATCTTTAAGCTCTATAAGTTTCTTCATATCAGCTAAACGAGATTGCAAGTCTTGCACACGACTACGTAACTCGTTATTTTTACTACGCGTAGCATCTATCTCTTCAGCCGCTTGAGCTATTTTGTTTTTTAAACTAATCGCCGAACCACTAGCTGATATTTGTTGGCCATCGCCTTTTGCATCATCATCTAGAACACCAGCCAATTTTAATTGATCCTTCACAACATCAGTATTATTCGATGTTTTCGCCACGTTTTCAGCCAATACTTGCCTTGGCGCCACAGTAGTAGAAGCTTTTCCTGTCACGTTAGCAAGAACTTGAGACTCCGCTTCCGCTCTCGACGTTTTACGCATCTGTTCGCTTGAAGGAATGCGTAAAACAGCACCCTCTTTTAAAAGACTCATTTTACCATCTAAAAAAGCATCTGGGTTTGCTTCATAAATGGCTAACATTGCTTGCTGAACAGATACGCCTCTACGTGAGCGCTCAGCTAAAAGCCATAAGCTAGAGCCACGGAACGCTTTTACTGTCTTCCCTTGAATATTGCCAGAGGAAGCGACTTTCTTAGGCGCCTTATTAACAGGTGCAGAAGGTGTAGTAACAGTCTTAGTAGGTGCTTTTGCTGTTTTTACTGTTTTTTTTACAGAAACTGCCGCTGGTGGCGTATACGCAGGTGGATCAATCAGCAATGTATATTCACGTAACGTCTGACCTGAAGCCCAAGAAACACTTAGCAAGAAATCTAAATAAGGCTCTTTAATGGGTTGTTTAGAGGTAATTTTAATAACGCCTTTGCCATTACCTTTAAGAACAGGTGTAAAAACAAGATCAGATAAAACATAAGGTCTATCAATACCTGCTTTTTGAAACTCATCAGCAGAAGCTATTTTAACAACAAGCTCTTTATTTGTAATATTATGAGCATCATAAATAGCTATTTCCGCATCTAGCGGTTGATTCAATGAGGACTTCCAAGTCACCTCACCTAAACCTAAAGCAAACACATTTCCTACTGATGATAATGTTACTGCTAAACCAATTGCTGCCAATTTATGAAATCGCGCCATGATAAATCCCTAAGACTCTATTAGAATAGAATAATTCTATCCAACTAAACTTGTATAACACTAAAACAGAAAATTTTCTTTTATAAAATATGATGCTTATCCATTCGATGCTAATTGACTTAAACTAAAAACATCAAAATAACAGGCAAAACCATACTCTTATTACTATATTGTTACAGTTTATATTATAAGTGGCTATTTATTCAACCAATATCATATAAATCACTATAATTTTCTAGCGGTTAAGTATCTCTTTGTTCATATTTTACTTTTACTTGATGCTTTTTCTGTCACAACCCATTTATTGCCATCATAAAAAGCTTTCCAGCCAGTTGGCTTCCCATTCACTTCGGTTTGAACATATTGTTCCTTAGTTTTACGGCTAAAGCGGATAATTGCCAAATTGCCCTCAGTATCCTTAATCGGTGCTTCGCACAAATAATGATATTTTGGATCAATTTCTGCTTTATGAGGTATCAGCTCTTTAACAAGCGGTGCTCTTGTTTCACGCTTTTTAGGAAACTGGCTTGCAGCAAGAAATAACCCAGAAGCACCATCACGCAGCACATAAGTATCATCGACCTTTTCACACTTCAACTCAGGCATAGGAACAGGGTCAATCTTGGGAGGTGCTGGCTGACCATTTTTTAATAACTTACGTGTATTTTTACAGCTCTCATTTGTACAGGCAAAAAACTTACCAAAGCGCCCTGTTTTTAACTGCATCTCACTACCACAACGGTCACACTCTAAAAGAGGACCATCATACCCCTTAATTTTAAAACTACCTTCCTCCAACTGATAACCATCACAATCTGGATTATTACCACAAATATGTAACTTGTGGTGTTCATCCATCAAATAGGCATCCATCGCTGTAGAACACTTAGGGCAACGTAGTTTATTATGTAAAACCCGTGCTTCTGATTCACCCTCATCATCTTGTGCCACTTCATCGCCAGAAATTAAATTCACAGTAGACTTACAACGCTCTTTAGGTGGTAGGTTATAGCCAGAGCACCCTAAAAAGACACCTGTTGAGGCGGTACGAATCATCATATCACGCCCACAGTCTTTACACTTAATCAAAGGCGTCAACGTTGGTGTATTAGAACGCATTCCGCCATCATCTTGCTCTGCTTTTACTAATTTTAGACTAAACTCTTTATAAAAATTATCTAATAATTTCTTCCACACCAATTCGCCTTCAGCAATTTGGTCTAAATTTTCTTCCATGTTGGCTGTAAAGTTATAATCCATTAAATCAGAAAAGCTTTCACTTAAACGTTCGGTCACAATATCGCCCATTTTCTCTGCATAAAAACGTCGATTCTGTAACTTCACATAGCCACGCTCTTGAATAGTGGAGATAATAGAAGCATAGGTTGAAGGACGACCGATCCCCCGCTTTTCTAACTCTTTGACTAAGGTGGCTTCAGAATAACGTGGAGAAGGCTTCGTAAAATGCTGAGAGGGCGTCAACTTTATTAATGTTAAAGTTTCCCCTTCACCGACAGGTGGCAATACTTGATCTTCTGTATTTTTAGTGATGGCTCCCAATACTTTAGTATAACCATCAAATTTTAGGATACGTCCCTTAGCTTTTAACTCAAACTCATCTGCCTGTACTGTCAATGTCGTTGACAAGTATTCAGCAGATGGCATCTGGCAAGCCACGAACTGACACCAAATCAGCTCATATAAGCGTTCAGCATCGCGCTCCATATTACTCAACTGAGTAGACCTTAAATGAACATCAGAAGGGCGAATCGCTTCGTGCGCTTCTTGTGCATTTTCTTTACTACTATAAATCACTGGTTTTGCAGGTAAGTATTTTTTACCATATTGAGTCTCTATATATTCACGTACCATACCGACTGCATCTGCTGAGAGATTAGTTGAATCAGTACGCATATAAGTAATATAACCTGCTTCATATAAACGCTGAGCCATCATCATCGTTTTCTTTACAGAAAAACCTAGGCGTGTACTCGCAGCCTGTTGTAACGTCGAGGTAATAAAAGGAGCACTTGGCTTACTACTAGTTGGTTTATCTTCACGCTTAATAACTTTGTAAGAAGTTTTACTCAGTATAGCAAGCGCTTGATCTGTCTGAGCTTTGCTGGCTGGACGAAAAACATCTCCCTTTTGCTTAACCACTTCAAAGCCAATAGTTTCCTTGTTGGCATTCATCGTATCAGCAGCTATCTGCCAAAACTCTTCGGGAACAAATGCACGTATTTCCTGCTCACGCTCAACAATCAGTTTTACAGCAACCGATTGTACACGACCTGCCGAAAGCCCTCTTGCAATTTTTTTCCATAACAAAGGCGAAACCATAAAGCCAACAACACGATCTAAAAAACGACGAGCTTGTTGTGCATTAACACGGTTTATATCTAACTCGCCTGGCTCAGAGAAAGCTCCCTTGATAGCTTTTTGAGTAATCTCATTAAATACAACTCGCTTATACCGTGCTTCATCACCGCCAATCGCTTCGCGTAAGTGCCAGGCAATGGCCTCCCCCTCTCTATCCAAGTCGGTTGCGAGATAGATAATATCAGCTTCTTTAGCTAATTTTTTTAATTCATCAACAACCTTTTCTTTACCAGGGAGTATTTCATAATGTGCTTTCCAGCCATGCTCTGGATCAATGCCCATACGGTTAAATAATTGTTGCTTCGCACGCTCTTTGGAAGTTAGGTTAGCATCAGCTTTTTTTCCTTTCTTCGCAGACGTAGTTTTAACAGCGCCTGTTGGCAAATCACGAATATGCCCAACACTTGACTTAACAATGTATTGATTACCCAAGTATTTGTTAATTGTCTTGGCTTTAGCTGGAGACTCAACAATGACCAGTGACTTACCCATATAAATAGTATTTCCTTAACAAAAAGAATTTGAAAAATAGTGACTTTTGTCGTCTATTTATAGTGTTACCATATTTTCTAATCAAGAGTAAATAGATTTCAACATTTATTCATTAGCTATTAATAGTAGCGTTTTTATTAAACCTTGGCATTTTAAATCCAACAATAGCCCTTAACAAAAGCACTGTTGCAGCAACTAGAGGATAATACCATGCATCATTATTTAGCTGTAGCATATTCTCTTCAAAAGGATGCATCCAATAAAAATGGTAATAAATAAAACATCCAACACTGTAACCTAAAAAAATAGAGATAGGATAACGCCATAAAGGGTATTGAAGTAACATAATAAGCCCCAGTAACGATAGCATAAATAAAACAGCACCAATTGCCACGCTTACTGAAAGAATTGGCTGATTAGAAAAGACGTTTAACAAATCTGCAACTTGGTCAATTGTTAATAAATGGAATGAGTAAAAAAACTCAATACTCAATACAAGAGTACCTACCGCTATAAATAACAAGATCATACGTAAAATAAAACGACCCCATTTAATCACAACTCACTCCATCTATAACAAACAATATAAAACTACTTAGAACCATTACTGGCCGCTTCTAGGGCCGCATTAATCAATTGACCAGCGGGTTGATAGCCAGGAATAATTTGACCATTTTCCAAAATAATCGCAGGAGTTCCTCTAATACCAATTTTTTGACCTAATACATATTGTTCCACAACAGGGCTATCACATTTTTTTGTACTTTTAACAGGTATTTCCTGCATCAATTGATTCATCGCCTCTTGCTTATTATCAGCACACCATACTTTTTGTAACTCATCAAACCCCCGAGAGGCAAAACCTTCACGCGGAAAAGCCAAATAGCGCACTTCAATGCCATTTGCATTTAACATAGGTACTTCTTGGTGTAAACGATGGCAATATGGACATGTAGTGTCTGTAAAAATAGTAATATGTGTCTTTGGTTGATTATCTTTTGCTTTAAAAACAACCATTTTTGACTTACTCATATTATTAATTAAACTCGCAACAAACTTTTCTTCTGTTTGTAATGTTAGGTTTTTAGGTTCTTTACCTGTCAAATCAAACACATATCCCTGAAGAAGATATTTACCATCCTCTGACATATAGAAAACTTTACCACTATCTACTTGAATTTGATAAAAATCATTAATTGGACTCTTCGATACTTCCTTAACCACAACATCAGGAACCATTTTTTGAAATTGTGCTTTTACTGTTTGCTCTGATGCAAATACCATATTAGCAGTAACAGTCAAACCAACAGTTAAACCTACTAACATTTTTTTTAAAGACATTAATCATTCCTCATCATTATAATTTTTTGGCTTACTTATATAAAATATTTTACAATAGCGAAAACTATAAAGTATTTCACATTACATTAAAATCAGCCAGTCTGTTTTGCATATTTTATACTTTTACATAAAATAGCAAAACAATTAATAAACTTTATGTGACAAAACATTGAAACTTTATAATTATCTACCATAAGTAACAAAAACAATATATTATTCAAGCATTAAACGACAACATTTGAAGATAAATTTAGCCTATGAATATCGATTTGATCATCGTTCTTAGCTTATTAGTCGTAGCTATTATCGCTTTTATTATCAATAAGCCACGCATGGATTTTGTGGCACTTTCTGTTATTGTTGCTTTTCCTTTCACAGGTATTTTAACTGTTAACGAAACGCTCACGGGATTTAGTGACAGCAGTGTTATTTTGATCGCTGCTTTTTTTGTTATTGGAGAAAGTCTTGTCCGCACCGGCATTGCCTACAGCGTTGGCGATTGGCTGATAAAACAAGCTAAAAATAATGAGACACGCCTTATTATACTACTCATGGGATCTGTTGCTTTACTTGGTTCTATCATGAGCTCAACTGGCATTGTGGCCATATTTATTCCCATTGTTCTCAATATCGCTAGACACATGAATGCAGACCCTAAACGTCTTATGATGCCTCTTAGTTTTGCAGCGCTTATCAGTGGGATGCTTACCTTAGTTGCTACAGCCCCCAACCTAGTCGTTAGCAGCTCTTTAAAAGAGGCTGGCTTTATGCCCTTTAGTTTTTTTTCATTTACACCCATTGGTTTAGTTATTTTAGTCATTGGCATTATCTACATGTTATTTGCCCGCCGCTTACTGGCATCGCCTACAGATAGCAATATCGACTCACATCAAAACAAAAGACATTTAGTTGATTTAATTAAAGATTACAAACTATCTGGACGAAATCGCCGCTTGCGTGTTAACTCTGGCTCTCTAATGATTGGTAAAACCATTTCCGAGTTACAACTAAGAGCGCGTTTTGGTGCAAATATTATTGGTGTAGAGAGAGAAAAACGCATCACTTACAAAGTACTTGATGCTTCATCACATCTTGAAATAAAAATGGGTGATATTTTATTATGCGATTTTTTCTATAAAGAAACAGTTGATGATTTTTGCAATACATTTCAACTAACAAAACTAGCATTTAAAGGTGATTACTTCACGGATCAATCACACTCTATTGGCATGGCCGAAGTCTCACTCCCACCTGAATCAAAACTAATCGGTAAAAATATATTAGAAATAGGTTTTCGCTCCACCTATCGACTTAACGTGGTTGGATTACGGCGTAATGGTGAATCATTAGAAAATGACATCATAGATGAAAATCTTAAACTAGGTGACACTTTATTAGTCATCGGAACATGGAAAGCCATTAAACAACTACAAACACTCAATCAAGATTTCTTGGTTTTAAGCCTACCCGCAGAAATTGATCAAGTAGCCCCTGCACTAAGTCGTGCACCTTATGCACTTATAACCCTGGCGATTACCGTTGGACTAATGATCAGTGGTATTTTCCCCAATGTGATCATTGCCTTACTAGGTTGCTTATTGATGGGCGCATTCCGTTGCATTGATATGGACAGTGCCTATAAATCTATTCATTGGCAAAGTCTGATTTTAATTATTGGCATGTTTCCATTCGCTACGGCCCTACAAAAAACGGGGGGGGTTGATTTAGCGGTATCTGGTTTACTCTCCGTTGTAGGTAACTCCAACCCTCACCTGCTCATTGCCGCTTTATTTGTTTTAACCGCTTCTATTGGTTTGTTTATTTCAAATACAGCGACAGCTATTCTATTAGCGCCTATTGCTATTCAAGCAGCTGAGCAAGTAGGCGTATCACCTTATCCATTTGCCATGACCATTGCTCTGGCAGCTTCTGCTGCTTTTATGACACCTGTATCATCCCCTGTCAACACGCTCGTTGTGGGGCCTGGGCGCTATAAATTTATCGACTTTATAAAATTAGGAGTACCCTTTACCTTGATAGTTATGGTAATTTGTATACTCTTTGTACCTATATTATTTCCTCTACATCCAATACCATAGAATGAGAAAACCATGCCTATTCACCATAGCATTGTCCATTTAATTGATAAAAAACCTGACGGAACACCATCAGTACTCCATCTCAGTGAACATGAGTTATCTCTATCTCAAGCAATGGAAAACTTATTAACCGATTTAAATGAGAGCTACAATGCCAAGCCAAATAAAGCATGGGGCTACTTTCATGAAGAATCTGGCGCTTATCCCTTTAGCGGTTGGTTAACTCAATACTTAGAGAAACAACAAGATTTTATTAGTTTTAGTAAGCAAGCTTCAGAACACTTACAAAAATTGATGGAAGAGTCTAATCTATCCATGGGTGGCTATGTACTTATTGCACACTATCAACAAGGAATGACAGACTACCTTACTATTACCCTCCTCCACCATACCAAAGGGGTAACCGTAACTGACAGCCTAGAAATAACAGAAGCTAAGCACCTTGATTTAGCGCAACTGCATTTAGCCGCACGTATAAACCTTTCCGAGTGGCAAAATAACAAACAGTCAAAACAATATATTTCATTTATTCGTGGCAAAAATGGTAAAAAAGTATCTGATTATTTCAGAGATTTTATCGGATGCCAAGAAGGCGTTGATGCTCCCAGTGAAACGCGCACATTATTAAAAGCATTCAGTGATTATGTCGAAGATGAAGACTATTCTGAAGATCAAACCAAACAAAAAACAGACACTCTCGTCAGTTATGCTAGTTCACAAGCTCGATTAGGTGAAGCCATTTCACTCGATGAGCTATCTGAACTGATGAATGAAGAAACACCCCGTGCTTTTTATGACTACATTCGTAATAAAGACTATGGGTTATCGCCCGTTATTCCTCCTGATAAACGTACACTGAATCAGTTTAAGCGATTCACAGGCCGTGCCGAAGGTTTATCTATAAGTTTCGAGGCACATCTATTAGGCTCGCGTATTGAGTACGATGAAAGCAGTGATACATTGATTATTCATCAAGTCCCTACGAAGCTAAAAGATCAATTAAAACGCAATAATAAGTGATTATATTCAATCTTATTCCCAGTATAAAAATAAGGAAATGCCTTAATTGACTACAACAGTTAGATAGGATATTAATAGAGAGTTGTTTTGTTCTAGCCGATATCATTTAAGTATCTATAGTGTAAAACTAATAGAATAGATAGGTAAAAATATTATCAATACGATAGAATAATCGATAATTTGGGGGTTATTTTGGTAATTACTTTAAAATAAGAAATAGCTATAAGGGGCTAGATTGAATCCAGTCCCTTACGATAAACTATTAGGAAATAAATTATTTCTTTTTAGCTTTCTTGGGCGCGTCAACTGCTTCTTTTAGCCCTTTACCTGCTTTAAATACAGGCGCTTTTTTAGCAGGAATAGTCATGGGCTTTCCTGTTTGTAAATTACGTGCTTGACGCTCTGCGCGTTGCTTAACTTCAAAACTACCAAATCCAACTAATGCAACTGACTCATCCTTTTGTAATGTTTCAGTAACAGTCTCTAAAAATGCATTGAGTACGCGCCCAGCTTCTGCTTGTGTAGTATTAGCTTTAGTTGCAATAGCATTAATTAACTCTGTCTTATTCATTTCTTTGTTCCTATTTTCACATGTATTAATAAATATATGGTAGTCAATGCCCAGTATAGTATCTCTCTTTTCGTTAGGTTGCAATCATTATAGGAGATAAATTACATTAATAAACATTGCCCAAACTAAAGACTATTTCAAAACTACCTCTAACCTATCCTTTATCACTATTCACTAAAACAACCAATAGCTTAAATTTATATTAATATCGTTTAGATCAAGACGCCCAACTATTTGATCATTTTTTTCAACCTGATTAAAAAACCACCATCTTATTTTTCTAACAATGGGTATTTTAAATTTACTCAAACACTTCTTTTTCTATTTTTATTAAAAGTTAAACTTGATCTATATCATTCACCGATTTAATAACTAATCAAATTACCACGCTATATTCACATATAATTTATTACTCTATTTTTATTATTTTTTTATATAATTAACTGCCTGTAACCATTCTTCTTCTTAAGTTAAAAATACTTTTTCTATGACTAAAATAATTATAAAACCATTATCATTTTACAAAAATAATTAACATTAAACTTTAGTTTAGTTGCTATAACTTTCACAAGATAGTTTTATAGTACCACTTATGTATTTCTTCTAAATCAAGGAGTAGGCTATGAAATTTTCAGAAAAGATTTATCGTGATGATGATGTATCCTTAGAACCATTGAAAGGAAAAACAGTAGCTATTATTGGCTATGGCAGTCAAGCTAGAGCACAAAGCTTAAATATTCGTGATAGCGGAATAGACGTCATTGTTGGTTGTGGAGATCGAAAATTTTTCCCCGACTGGGAAAGAGCCGAGGCAGATGGGCACAAGGTAATGAGTATTGAAGATGCTGTCAAACAAGGCGATTTAGTACACGTTTTACTACAAGACCCAGCACAACCTGAAGCCTATAAAAAACATATTCATGAACATTTAAGAGAAGGCCAAACGCTGAGCTTTTGCCATGGCTTTGCTATTTTATATGGCACGATTCAACCACCTAAAAATGTTGATGTTACACTCTTCGTTCCAAATGGTCCAGGACCAGTGGTACGCCAAAAATACTTAGATGGATCAGGTATTTATGGTTGTGTTTGTGTTGAACAGGACTACACTGGTAATGCATTAAAAACAGAACTTGCATTAGCAAAAGCTGCTGGTAGTACACGTGCAGGTACTATTGAAATGTCTTTCCAACATGAGACAGAAGGTGATAACTTTGAAGAGCAAGTATTGTACGGCGGTACAATCCATCTCATGAGAGAAGTTTATCAATTAATGGCCGATGCTGGTTACCCTAAATCATTTGCTTATGCAAAAGCAATACGCTCTATTCGCTCAGTTATTGATGATATCGATGCGGTAGGTATTGAAACATACCTCTCAACTCACTGTAGCCGTACTTGCGAGTTCGCAGTTAGACACAGCGGACCTCGTGTTATTAATAGAGATGCTATCCGTGAAGTATTTAATGAAACGGAAAAAGGGGTTTTCGCCCGTAATTGGTTAGTTGAATTTAGTCATGGTATGCCAACACTCCATCGCATGCGTAGAGAACGTAAAGACAGTGATATGGAACAAACTGGTAAACTATGGCGCGAGACTTTTGCTAAAGAAACCGATTTAGGCGGTAATAAGTAACTCTATCACTAGGCAATAGAGCCTTCCTATTGCCTAGTTAGTTGTACTGTATTAATTTTCATTCGCCAATAAACAAAACGCCTTAGCAAAATCATTCACTTTGTCCCAATCGGTATAACTGTAACTTTGCTTCATATCGTGATTTTTCTCACCACCTAACTTCATAATAAAACGAATCATACTCCTATCAAACCAATTATATTGTGGGTAATATAAAGCACCAGCAAACACAGCTTTCAATTGGGGTTTCCACTTTGTTTTAGCGAACAACTTACGTGTATAAACACTGCCCTCTGGTGTATCTTTCCCAGCTTTCCTAGCCGTAACACAAACACAAAAGAACGCTGTCTTTTTCTTATTTAAAATGTCCGCATGACTATTTACAAACTGAATAAGTGATTTTCTAAAATGACCATAACGAATAGAGCCACCAATCAAAACTGTATCATAATCATGCAAAGAGGTAGTTAATGGCTCCTCTATATTATGGAAATGATACGTTTGCTCAGGCAGTTGCTCTGCAATTCTATTGAGAATTTTCAATGTTTGTCCTTCAACAGTTGAATATAAAAGTAATGTTTTAGCGATCATTTTTGCACTCTTATTAAGGCTATTGAAATACTGTATGCTTTTTACGTTATAGCATAATAAACAAATACAAAAAAGACATAATCCACCTATTTATTTTTTACACTATACTTTATTTAGAATTCGTTCTAACAAAAGGTGATAAACCTTTTTCATTTAGCTCCTGATCTCTTTATAATAGAGTCTATTACATTTATATATTTTCTTATTAACGCATTGAGACAAAATAATGTTAGATTCAAAATTGGTAAGAACACAACCCCAAGAAATAGCAAAACGACTTGCAAGTCGTGGCTTTATACTCGATGTTGAAAAAATCGAAACACTCGAGCAAAAACGCCGCACTGCACAAGTAACAACAGAGCGATTACAAGCAGATCGTAATGCCCGCGCAAAAGCAATCGGCCAAGCGAAACAACGTGGAGAAGACATCGCCCCCTTACTAGCAGAAGTAGACCAGCTAGGTGATGATCTTGAAAAAAATAAAACAGAACTTGACACAATACAAGCTGAACTAGACTCGATCTTATTAACGATTCCCAATCTACCAGATGAGAGTGTTCCTGTCGGTGCCGATGAAGAAGACAATGTCGAAGTAAGACGTTGGGGAACGCCTAAAGCTTTTGATTTTGAAGTAAAAGATCACGTTGATCTTGGCACTGCGATCGGTGGGCTTGATTTTGAAGCGGCAGTTAGAATGTCTGGTGCTCGCTTTACCGTATTAAAAGGTGCTATCGCAAGATTACACCGTGCCCTAGCACAATTTATGATCAACCTACATACATCAGAACATGGGTATGAAGAAGCTTATACGCCTTACTTAGTTCAAGCTCAAACTCTTCAAGGTACAGGACAACTCCCCAAATTTGAAGAAGACCTATTTAAGTTACCTCGTGAAGATGCATCTGATCTATACCTTATTCCAACCGCCGAGGTCACGTTAACAAACCTCGTGGCAGGGCAAATCTTAGAGGAAAAACAACTACCCATCAAACTAGTGGCTCACTCCCCTTGCTTTAGAAGTGAAGCAGGTGCTTCAGGTAGAGATACTCGCGGCATGATTCGTCAGCACCAATTTGATAAAGTTGAAATGGTACGCATTGTTGAACCATCTACCTCAATGCAAGCATTAGAAGAATTAACAGCCAATGCTGAAAAAGTATTGCAACTACTTAACCTACCCTACCGTGTGATTACACTATGCACTGGCGATATGGGCTTTGGTGCTGTTAAAACCTACGACATTGAAGTATGGATTCCGAGTCAAGATAAATACCGTGAAATCTCCTCTTGCTCTAACTGTGGTGATTTCCAAGCACGTCGTATGCTAGCACGTTACCGCAATACAGAAACAAATAAGCCAGAATTAGTACACACCCTAAACGGTTCTGGTTTAGCAGTTGGCCGTACACTCGTTGCTGTCCTTGAAAATTACCAACAAGCGGACGGTTCAATTATCGTTCCTGATGCGTTGAAACCCTATATGGGCGGTATTGAGGTTATTCGCTAAGTTTATGGACTTTCTACCACTTTTTCACAACCTACAAGGACAAGATGTCTTATTAGTTGGTGGTGGTTCTATTGCACTGCGTAAGGCCAGACTATTACTGGCTAGCAGTGCTAAACTAACAGTTGTAGCTCCCTGTATTAATGAAGAATTAATGGTGCTTCTTACAAAGCATCAGTGCCATTATATCAAAGCGCATTACCATGAATCACATATTGCGAACTCACTATTAATTGTAGCCGCTACTAATGATCTGTTAGTTAATCAACACATTTCAAACGACGCAAAATTACGCCGTATTCCTGTTAATGTGGTGGATAATCCGGCGCTAAGTACTGTTATTTTTCCTGCCATTATCGACCGTTCGCCTATCATTGTAGCCGTTTCGAGTGGCGGAAAGTCCCCCGTTTTAGCACGTTTATTACGTGCTAAATTAGAAACCTTACTTCCAAGTGGTTATGCTAAACTCGCCAAGCTCGCTGAAAAGTTTCGTGATAAAGTCAAACAGCACTTTTCTCACGTAGAACAACGGCGGATCTTCTGGGAAAAAGTATTGCAAGGCGCAATCAGTGAACAAGTATTAGCAGGTAGAGAAGACCAAGCAGAAAAAGAACTACAACAACTACTCGATAATACCCAAGATCAACCGCCTAGTGGTGAAGTCTATTTAGTGGGCGCAGGTCCTGGAGATCCTGACCTACTAACCTTTAGGGCACTTCGTTTGATGCAACAGGCCGATGTCGTATTATATGATCGTTTGGTTGCACCTGAGATCATTGATCTATGCCGCCGTGATGCTGACCGTATTTATGTAGGTAAGAAGCGCAATAATCACACATTACCACAAGACGATATTAATCTGCTCTTGGTAAATCTTGCCAAACAAGGTAAACGTGTTGTGCGCTTGAAAGGTGGAGACCCTTTTATATTTGGACGTGGCGGTGAGGAGATCGAGACCTTAGCCGATCATAACATAGCATTTCAAGTCGTTCCGGGAATTACTGCAGCTAGTGGCTGCGCTGCCTATGCAGGTATTCCACTCACTCACCGTGATTATGCCCAATCTGTTCGTTTTGTCACAGGGCATTTAAGAGATAATAGTATTGATTTACCTTGGCAAGAACTTGTTGCCAAAGGTCAAACTGTCGTCTTTTATATGGGGCTTATTGGGCTACCCACTATTTGCCAACAGCTCATTCAGCATGGGCAACTCCCAGAAACGCCCATAGCACTGGTAGAACAAGGCACAACTCAAGCTCAGCGTGTTTTTACGAGCACTCTGGCAGAAATGTCTTCTCTAATTGCCAATGAAACAATACAAGCACCTACCCTCATTATTGTCGGCGATGTTGTTAAGTTAAGGAATAAACTGGCTTGGTTTAACTGATTAATTAGTAAACAAAAAAGGGAAATACATGAAGTTTTTAATTATCATCACCATCATCATTGCTATCGTGTTAGGAATGAGGACTTGTAGCCAAGAAGAATGGCAGAAAGGCGCAATGTCCGACACTTGGTATGATAGTCATCCAGAGGAAACAGCAATATTAATTAGCCGTTGTAAAGACCAAAAAGCAACACTTCAAGCATGTGAGGCTGTTAAACAATTTAAAGAAAATAATTTATCACTATCAGAAATATATGCCATCTTCCAACGTGGCCAGCAAAGTCTAGATCAAAAAAACTATCAAGAAGCGATGAAATACTATTTAAAAGCTGCTAAATATAATAATTTTGATGCCATCAATAACATCGGTTATATGTACAGTCACGGTTTGGGTGTTGAGAAAAACCCACAAAAAGCCTTTCAATGGTTTCTAAAAGCGGCAAAACTAGGCAATCCGATGTCGATGTATGCTGTTGGAACTGACTACTATTATGGTACAGGGACACCAAAAGATATAACAAAGGCAAAGGAATGGCTTTCTAAATCAGCCAACGCGGGGTATTCGGATGCAAAAAACTTTTTAAGCCAAATACAGTAAATGTATAGTCTAACAATATATTGGCTATGGGCAGAAAACTGAATGGATATTAACTTTATAAAAGCTCACTTCTCTGAACTTTTACCCAAAATTACTCTATGGGCTGAAGAAACACAATCTTATATTTGTCATCATGGTAAATTACTAAATCAACAACAAATACTTGATGCACAAAGTGTTGGTGTTAGCCAGCCTAAAAAGATTTACCTATTAGAACTAGAGAGATTTCCTTTACCTGATGATATCGTATTGCAACAAGCTGCAATAGCATTAGGCTTCTTAAGTGAGAATACCGCAGGACTTACCTTAGGTTATGGCATTTTAATCAAAAAGGGACTTCTCTCAAGAAGACTACTTTCACACGAATGCCGCCATGTTCACCAATATGAACAGGCAGGTTCTATCGCTAATTTTTTAGAAGACTATCTTATGTCTGTACTAAAAGATGGCTATTTTGACTGCATTTATGAGCAAGATGCTAGACAGTTTGAGTTGCAAAATCACTAGTATAAACTTTCTATATCATAAAATGCTTTTAGTATTGTCAACATATAAGTTAAATCTTTAGTCCCTGCTACCTCCCTAATGGAGTGCATTGCCCAAGTTGGTAAACCGATATCCACTGTTTTTACACCCACTTTACTCGCTGTAATAGGTCCAATGGTTGAGCCACAGCCCATATCGCTCCGGGTAACGAAGGTTTGTACAGGAACTTGATTAATTTGGCAAAGATGACGAAAAATACCTGCCGTAATGCTATTAGAGGCATAGCGTTGATTGCCATTAATTTTTATAACAGGGCCTGCATTAATTTTAGGTGCATGTTGTTCATCATGCTTTTGTGGGTAGTTGGGATGTTGCGCATGAGCATTATCAGCGGAGACGAGTATGGACTTATCAATACAACGGCTTAAAATGCTTGGGGCAGGCATGAGCCGTGTTAATACTTGCTCTAAAAAAGGGCCATCCGCACCACAAGCAGAACATGAACCGACCTCTTCATGATCAGTACAAATAAGCAAACAATTTTGTTCATCACTTGCATGCAATAAGGCTTCAAGTCCTGTATAGCAGGATAATAGGTTATCTAAACGGGCACTGGTAATAAAATCATCATTTAAGCCTACTATATTGCCTTTTTGATTGTCATAAAAGCTTAATTCGTAATCCAAGAGTTCAACCTCTTGTATACCATACTCACTAAATAGTTGTTTAGCTAATAATACTTTTAGATCAAAGGGGGTATCGCCACTGCATGCGATGATGGGGGGAAGCTCGGTTTGTTGGTTAATAGCCCAACCTTTATTGGCTTCTCGGTTGAGATGAATAGCGAGATTAGGAATAATCGCAATCGGCGATTCTATATTAATTAAACGGCTTTGTACTTTACCTTGATGAGTAAAAGTAACACGGCCTGCTAGAGACAAGTCTCTATCGAACCAAGGGGATAACAAAGCCCCACCATAAACAGCAACACCTAGCTGCCAACAACCACTTTTATTCAGCTCGGGTTGAGGTTTAACTTGTAAGCAAGGGCTATCCGTATGAGCACCCACCATTCTAAAGCCCGACTCTTCTAACTTACTTTTCCCCAGCTTAAAAGCAATGAGTGAGGAATCATTACGCGTCACATAATAACGCCCACCTGCCTGAATTGACCAGCTATCTTGCTCATATAAAGGTTGATAGCCAGCAGCCTCTAACTGCCCAATCATTTTACTAACCGCATGAAAAGGAGTTGGTGACTCATGAATAAAGTTAATCAGTGCTTGACTTGATGCATTGCTCATTTAAATACTATCCTTTACTCTTTAGCGATTAAATTACCGGCGTGTAATCCACATTCTTTTTGCGAGCCCTCTTCCCACCACCAGCGCCCTTCGCGCTCATGCTGATTAGGAAGTACAGGCCGCGTACAAGGCTCACAACCAATACTAATAAAACCTTTTGTATGTAGACTATTATACGGTATTTCCATCATTCGAATATAATCCCATACTTCTTTACTGCTCATATTGGCTAAGGGATTAAACTTATAAAGTTGATTGGTTAGTGTCGAGAATGTCATATCCTTTTCCATCACAGGCACATGACTACGTGTACCAGGGCTTTGATCACGGCGTTGCCCTGTTACCCAAGCACCGATAGTTGATAACTTACGGCGTAACGGTTCAACTTTACGAATACCACAACATTCACTGTGCCCATCTTTATAAAAACTAAAAAGCCCCTTTTCTTTGATAAAAGGCTCTAATTTTTGGTAATCCGGTGATAATATTTCAATATTGATCGAGTAAAAATCCCTAACCTCTTCAATAAATTGATATGTTTCAGGATGTAGTCTTCCTGTATCAAGGCAAAATACATTCACCTTTTTATTTATTCGCCATGCCATATCTAATGCAACTACATCTTCTGCCCCACTAAATGATACCCACAGGTCATCATTAAAGTGTTCAAACGCTAATTTGAGAATGTCGCGTGGTGATTTATCGCCATATGTTGTCGCTAAAGTTTCAACATCAAACGTTGAGTTAGTCATTTATTTTTATCTCATTGCCTATCACAGTAGTTGCTAGCATGTTAACAAAAATAACTTTTAGATTAAACGAATCTATTTTTATATGGTTAGATCAAAAATGATAAGCGATTTATAATGTCATTATTTTAATCGATATCACAGGATAAAAAATGCCAGAGTTACCCGAGGTTGAAACCACCCGTTCAGGAATTGAGCCTCATATTATTAATCAAAAAATTAAACAGATCATTGTCAGAGAACGGCGTTTACGTTGGACGATCCCTGATGAACTTGATATTTTAGCCTCAGAACAACGTATAAAAGTAGTTAAGCGCCGTGCTAAATACTTATTATTAGAACTTGAATCAGGTACCATTATTATTCATCTTGGTATGTCGGGAAGCTTACGCATCATAGAAGATAATGCGCCAGTTCAAAAACATGACCACGTAGATATCCTATTAGAAAATGGTGTCATCTTACGTTATCACGATCCCCGACGTTTTGGTTGTATCTTATGGACAAAAGAACCTGCTACTCATGAGTTACTTAAAAACCTTGGTCCCGAACCATTAACTGATGCGTTTAATAGCGATTACTTATTCGATGTTTCTCGTAAACGCAGTGTTGCCATAAAGCTATTTATTATGGATAACAAAGTCGTCGTAGGGGTGGGTAATATTTATGCTAACGAGGCCTTATTTGCAGCAGGTATTAATCCTAATAAGCCAGCCAATAGCATTTCTAAAGCACGCTATGAAAAATTAGTACATTACATCAAAGAAATACTGGCTCGTGCTATTGAAGTAGGCGGGACAACACTGCGTGATTTCGTGGGCGGCGATGGTAAACCAGGGTATTTTCAGCAAACATTAAATGTTTATGGCCGTGGTAACTTACCTTGTAAAACCTGTGGCAAACTATTAAAGGAAGTTAAACTAGGCCAACGTACTACGGTTTGGTGCAGTCATTGCCAGCGCTAATTATTGTTAATTTAAAGCGCGTTTTTTGTGAACGAAAGAGATTAATACATTTCATTATCCCTTTAGTCGCTGTAAAATGAGAATATTTCTTATTAACACACTACTGTTTTTGCCATTCTTTTATTTAAGAGGCTACCATGCTCTTTGAACGCTTTGAAAAACTAATTGATCCTTTTAAAGAAGTCCCTGATGAAATGCCACCTAATAAGATTCTTCCTTTTTACTGGCATTACTTAAAGCAAGTCAAAGGTATTTTTTTATGTTTGCTGATTGTTGGTTTTTTTGCTTCGATTATAGAGGTTGCTTTCTTTAACTTTTTAGGAAAAATTGTTGATTATATTCAAGCCTCCTCTTCGCCTGCTAACTTCTTTAGTGATCACCGTTATGAATTAATATGGATGGCAGTTGTCATCTTATTATTGCGCCCCCTCTTTTTTCTCATTCATGATCTATTAGAAAGACAAGCACTGACTTCGAATCTTGTTACCTTAGTCCGCTGGCAACAACATCGGTATGTTTTAAAACAAAGCTTGAATTTTTTTCACAGTGACTTTGCGGGCACTATTTCAAGCCGTATTATGCAAACAGGTAATTCATTACGTAGCTCTGCAATCAGCTGTGTAAATGCCATATGGCATGTGATTATTTATATTGGTAGTGCACTGTTTCTATTCATCGAAGCGGATTGGCTCTTAACTATTCCATTATTAATTTGGCTTGTTGCCTACGTATTGACTTTAATCTACTTTGTTCCTAGAACGAAGCAACGCTCTGCTATCTCTGCGAGAGCTCGTTCTAAATTAATGGGATGTGTCGTCGATAGTTATACCAATATAACTACACTTAAATTGTTTGCACATACCGAACTTGAACAAGACTATGCTAAAAAAGCCATGCAAGAACAGACAGTTGCAGCACAAAGATCAACACGCCTAGTCACTGCCATGAGCCAAGTCCTCTGTATTATTAATGGGTTAATGATTACTAGCACAACAGCGCTTGCTTTATGGTTATGGTCAAATAGCTTAATTACCATCGGTGCTATTACTTTAGCAACAGGGCTTGTGATACGCATTAATAACATGTCCGAATGGATTATGTGGGTAGTTAATGGTGTTTTTGAAGAGTTTGGTATTGTACAAGATGGTATCAGAACCATTTCACAACCTAGAACCGTACAAGATAAACCTAATGCAAAACCCTTGTTAGTTCCTCAAGGTAATATTACGTTTAACCATATCTATTTTTCATACGATAGCAAACGCCCCATTTACCAAGATCTTAACTTTTCCATTCAAGCAGGGGAAAAAATAGGTCTTGTAGGTCCATCGGGGGCAGGCAAGTCAACGCTAGTCAACCTTTTGCTAAGGCTTTACGACTTACAAGGAGGCAGTATTACTATCGATAATCAGAACATCGCAGAGGTCACACAAGATAGTCTTCGATCACAGATTGGGATGGTGACGCAAGACACTGCACTACTGCATCGCTCTATTCGAGAGAATCTCTTATACGGTAAGCCTAATGCTACGGAGGAAGAAATGCTACATGCATTACGCCAAGCTAAAGCCGATGAGTTTGTGCTTAACCTAGTCGATAACGACGGAGGTAAAGGATTAGATGCTAAAGTCGGTGAGCGAGGCGTAAAACTTTCAGGTGGACAGCGTCAACGAATAGCAATCGCACGGGTACTACTAAAAAATGCGCCTATTCTCATTTTAGATGAAGCTACATCAGCATTAGACTCTGAAGTAGAAGCCGTCATTCAAGAAAGCTTAGAAATGCTTATGAAAGATAAAACCGTGATAGCGATTGCTCATCGCCTATCAACCATTGCAAAAATGGATCGCCTTATTGTCTTAAATAACAGCAAAATTGTTGAAACAGGTAGCCACCAAGAATTAATCAAAGAAAATGGATTGTATGCTCGGTTATGGCAACATCAAGCAGGTAATTTCGTAGGGCTAGATGAGTAAATCATAAAGCCCTAAGAGAAAGAACAGCACCACAAACAAGCACAATCAGTGTTATGGGTAAGAGTATTTTCCAACATTTCATGGGTAAGGGCTGCATTTTTTTATGGAACTCTACCCATGTTAATACAAACATACTGATACCAACGGCTAATAAAGCCCCTGCTATCACATCGGTTAACCAATGCATGTTTAAATAAATACGTGACAAACCAATCAAAAATGCAGGAAGAAAGGCAATAGAAAGCCACATCAAACGCTGTTTAGGAGGCCGTCCTAACCCTGCAAGCAC
>CAYNAM010000023.1:0-27997 GCA_964395065.1 uncultured Ventosimonas sp. | reverse complement strand
TTAATGGCTTATGATATATATTATTGTTTGAGATATGTTGGATGGTGTTTATTTAATCAAAAATTCCTAGAATATCTTAAAAGTTCTTTAGAAAGTATTGAGCATGAAAAATCGACTATTTTATTATCTGAAAACGAATATCAAACATGGCGAAATGAAAAGCAATCTTCAATAGAAAGTGGTTTGGTAGACTCTAAAGTGCTTTATCGAGAATATTATTTTAATCATAAATTATCAGATGAGGATGGGTATAGTGTTTTAGATAGAGAATTAGAGCAAATTCAGTCAGTTCAATCAGGAAGAAAAAAATATAAGGTCGAAATAGCAGATCTTTATAAAGATGATGAAATAATTGCAGTTAAAATATCAACTGGCCCATCAAGCAAAGCATCAATGATCTATAATATTCAACAGTCTTTGACAGCGCTAGATTTAATAAAAAGTAATGATATCGACTTTGCGGGAAAAGAATCTCTTAAAACCGTAAGCTTATGGTTTGTATATTATGACGATATGGATAAGATTACTGAGATTAACTCGATACAATTTTTATTAGCAATAGAGGCTTGGAAGAAAAGGGTTCAGCACTATGGGCTAACGCCAAAAATCTATATTTCTAAATATGAAAAAAATAATTGATTGCATAGAGAGTATCGTTTATTAGTAATAATCTTTTTATTAGTTTGATGTTATACAGTGTGAATTTGTGATTTTTATAAAAAACTAAATTTCACAAACCTACTACCTACATCAATACTTCACCACTTTTATATTTACCCTTATATAAAAACAGCATAAACTCTTTACTAGCGGTAATCAAACATAGCTAAATTGCTAGGAAGCAGGTGTGAATCCTGCGCAGCCCCCGCTGCTGTAAGGTGGACGAATCTGTCATGACCACTGAGGAAACTCGGGAAGGGACAGGTGAGAATGAAGCCAAGCCAGAAGACCTGTTTGATTACCTAGGATACCTCCTTCGGTGGGAAGGGTAGTCTATCGATGAAATATTCTCCCTTTTTATATTTCATGTGTATAGCCTTATTAACACCGAGTTAGGTGTATGTGTCTCTGACAATAAGGTTATTACGATGAAAATCAAGCTCAAGCCTTTGTCAGTAGTAGCCGGGGCGGCATTACTGACTCTCTTTCCTCAACAAGCGTTTGCTATGCATATTATGGAAGGTTTTTTACCGCCTGTTTGGGCGGGTGCGTGGTGGCTTATTTATGTTCCTTTTTTGATTTTAGGGCTTTTTCAGTTAAAGAAAATTTCTGCCACAGGGACTGATAAAAAAGTATTGCTAGCACTTTGCGCAGCCTTTGTTTTTGTGTTGTCTTCCTTAAAAATGCCTTCTGTGACAGGGAGTTGCTCTCATCCTACCGGCGTTGGTTTAGGGGTGGTCATGTTTGGTCCTTGGGTGATGGCTGTCTTAGGGGGGATTGTTTTACTCTTTCAATCTCTTTTTTTAGCGCATGGAGGGATTACCACATTAGGTGCTAATGGTATGTCGATGGCAGTGGGCGGGCCTATTGCCGGCTATGTTGTGTGGAGAATAGCCAATCGATTAAGAATTCGCAAAGATGTGGGGGTTTTTCTCTGTGCTTTCACAGCGGATATTGCAACGTATTTTATTACTTCTATTCAATTGGCAGGGGCTTTCCCTGACCCTCAATTTGGTTTTATGGCAGCCGCTGTTAAATTTATGGGTATTTTCTGTTTAACTCAAATACCTATCGCAATTGCTGAGGGGTTATTAACAGTGATTGTTTATAACATTGTGGTTGATCGTAAAATTGCACCGGCGGAAGGATTTGTGAGATGAAAAAGAATTTAATACTGTTAGCGATTGTGGTTGTGATGTGTTTAATACCCTTCTTTATGCCTGCCAACAAGGAGGCTGAGTTTGCTGGGGCTGATGGGCTGGCAGAGGAGGCAATTACTCAGAGTCACCCTGACTATGAACCTTGGTTTTCTTCATTTTTTGAACCTGCGAGCGGTGAGATAGAAAGCTTGTTATTTACTTTGCAAGGCTCTCTGGGAACCGGTGTTATCTGTTATATCTTAGGCTATTACCGTGGTAGAAGGCCAAAAGATAGTGCTAGAGATTGATCATTATGCCTATCAAAGCCGCTGGCGCACAGTAAACCCTTTGTTCAAAGCGGCGGCTTATATTGTTTTATTGTTGGTGGCGCTGTGTACGTATTGGTGGCTACAGGTTGTTATTTTATTGGTCTTAGCGCCTATTAGTTGTTATGTCACTCGCATCTCTTTGGCTAAATATTGTAAATGGATGATGGTTCCTTTTACTTTTTTACTGGTCAGTATGCTGGGTATTTTAGTGTCATTTGCTTGGGAAGCTAACGCTTTATTGGTCAGCTTCCCCGTGGGGTCGCTTTATATCGGTATTAGTGCTGACTCATTGGCTGTTGCTCAGAACGCTTTCTTTCGTAGTCTCTCTTGTTTGGCGGTTACTTATTTATTTGTATTAACAACACCTTTTGATCAGTTGATTTATATTGGTAAAAAACTGCGCGTTCCCAATGTTTTGTTAGAGACTATTTTGTTGACTTACCGCTTTATTTTTATTTTTTTAGATGAAGTGGTGGCTATTAAGCGTGCCCAAACTTTACGTTTTGGTTATATCTCTATGGCAACGAGTTATCGGTCATTGGGGATGTTAATTACGCTGTTATTTAGTCGAGTGTTAAGTCGTTATAGTCAAATGACAATAACTTTAGAGACAATGTTATTTAAGGGTGATTTTCACCTGTAGCTGTAGGTATTGATATGTTATCGACCAAGCGGATAAGTTTTAAATATGAGCAGAATAATCAATGGGCATTAGAGGATATTAGCTTAACATTAGCCGCTGGAAAGGTTACAGGGCTAATTGGTGCTAATGGTTCGGGTAAGTCGACATTGTTTATGCTGTTGTTAGGTATTTTGAAACCTAACACAGGTGAGGTCTGTTGGGATGGACAACCGTTAAGCTATCATAAAGAGGCACTTTATCAATTACGGCAAAACGTTTCTATTGTTTTTCAAGACCCCGATCAGCAGATATTTTATACCGATATTCGCAGTGATATTGCGTTTGCTTTGCGTAATTTAGGGATGGGCGAAGAGGAGGTGTTACGTCGTGTTGATAATGCACTAACCCTTGTTGATGCTCAGCATTTTTCAGACCAGCCGATTCAATATTTAAGTTATGGGCAGAAAAAACGAGTCGCGATTGCAGGGGCGTTAGTTTTAGACGCACCCTGCATTTTATTAGATGAACCTACCGCTGGCCTAGATCCTGTCGGGCGTCAGCAGATTATTGAGATTTTACAACGCATAGTGGCTGAAGGTAAGCAAGTTGTTATCTCAAGCCATGATATTGATTTGATTTATCAAGTGTGTGATGAGGTATCGGTATTGCATAAAGGCCACTTGTTAACCTCGGGCGATACGCAACAAGTCTTTTTACAAACCGAGCTTATTAAACAGGCTGGGTTAGTCCAGCCTTGGTTAGTTCGTTTACATCTTGAGAAAGGGTTGCCACTTTATCGGAGTGAGCAAGACTTTTTAGGCAGTTAACCGTGTTGATGAGGTGAGTTACGTATGATAAATGGCCATGGTGATGATCGCTACCAATACCCAAAAATTACTGCTGATTTTAGTTCTAATGTTTATCATCAACTTGATTTATCTACTTTAAAGCAAGTACTCATTGAGCATCTTAATGATATTCATCATTATCCTGAACCTGATGCAGGTTCTGTCAGGCGTTTATTAGCTACTCGTTATGGTATTAATGAGCAATGTTTTGGCGTAACCAATGGCGCCACTGAAGCGATTTATTTGATAGCTCAAGCTTTTCGAGGCAGTAAAACAACCATTGTTTCCCCTGTGTTTAGTGAGTACAGTGATGCTTGTCAAATTCATCAACACCAAGTACAGCATGTTTTTACATTACAAGAGATTCCGCCACAAACAGAACTTTGTTGGTTGTGTAGTCCTAATAATCCAACGGGTGACGTTTATACTGAGCAACAACTCTTCGCTTTATTTGAAAATTACCCTCAGGCTGTTTTTGTGGTTGACCAATCTTACGCAGACTTTGCAATCAATGCAGAGTTACCGATAGAGAAGGTGTTGCAATATAACAATGTAATTATTTTACACTCAATGACCAAACAATACGCTATTCCCGGTTTGCGGTTAGGTTATTTTATGACTTGCCAATCATTAGCGGCAAAAATTAATCATTTTCGTATGCCGTGGTCAGTGAATAACATAGCGATCGCAGCAGGGCATTATTTGTTAAATCAACACAATAATTTGAAAGTAGACCTTACGTTACTGCTACAGCATACCCAGCAGCTACAGCAGGAGTTAGCTGTATTTAAAGCACTAGAAGTTTTACCCAGTTGTACTCATTATTTTTTAGTAAAACTACTTAATGGTCGCACGGCTGCCGAGCTTAAACATTACTTAGCTCATCAGCATCATTTATTAATTCGTGATGCGGCTAATTTTGTAGGGTTGGATGCTCGTTATTTTCGAGTAGCAACACAAACGCCAGAGCAAAATCAAGCCTTAGTGGCGGCGATTGGGGAATGGTTACATGACTAAAATAATATTGGTTACAGGGGGGCAGCGTTCAGGCAAAAGTCTTTTTGCCGAGCAGTTAGCGTTAGCAGCGAGTGATCAGCCAATTTATATGGCAACCTCGCGGGTTTGGGATGCGGAGTATGAGCAACGAATTATTCTTCATCAGCGTAGACGAGAAGCAAACTGGCTCACCATTGAGGAAGACAAGCAGCTATCAAAGCATTCTGTAGAAGGGCATGTTGTGTTGGTGGATTGTGTAACGCTGTGGGCCACTAATTATTTTTTTGATTTAGATGGTCATCTTGAACAAGCGCTACAAGCATTACAGCACGAGTTCGATTCGTTAACCAAGCAACAAGCGCAATTTATTTTTGTGACTAACGAAATAGGTTTGGGGGGTACTCCCGAAAATAAATTGCAGCGTCAATTCACCGATTTACTAGGGTGGTTAAATCAGTATATTGCAGAGCGAGCAGATGAGGTTTACTTCACTGTCTCAGGCATTCCAATGAAAATTAAGGGGTAATTAATGAGAAACTTTGTGATTCAAAAACCAGATACAGCCATTGCCCCTTTATTACAAGCCAAGATTGATAGTTTGGCTAAGCCGAAAGGATCGCTCGGTTTATTAGAACAACTAGCATTACAAATAGGTACGATTCAGCAAAGTCTGACACCACAACTTAATCACCCTTACCATATTCTATTGGCGGCAGATCACGGTATTGCAGAATCAGGGGTTAGCCCTTCGCCCAAAGCCATTACATGGCAACAAGCCCTTAACTTTGTCAACGGTGGCGGCGGGATTAATATTTTTACTCGTCAACATGGTTTTCAACTGATGGTGGTTGATGTGGGGGTAGACTATGATTTTGAAGAAAATACAGGGTTAATTGATCGTAAAATCAGTAAAGGTACGGCTAACTTTTTACATCAGGCGGCAATGAGTCATACACAAATGGAACAGGCAATCAATATTGGGATTAGCCTTGTTGATCAATGCCATCAAGCGGGATGTAATATTATTTCTTTAGGGGAGTTAGGCATTGCCAATACGTCGCCGTCTTCTATTTGGATGAGCTATTTGACCGGTATTGATCTGAAACAGTGTGTTGGCGCTGGGTCTGGCTGGGCATCAGAAGGGACATTACGTAAATATCAGGTTCTCAAGCAAGCAGTAGAAAATTATCAAGGTGATGGCAGTGCTGAAGATATTATGCGTTATTTTGGTGGTTATGAAATGGTCGCTGCCGTAGGTGCTATGTTAAGAGCTGCCGAGTTGGGTATGATTATTTTAATCGATGGTTTTATCATGACTAACTGTTTACTTATGGCTAGCCAGTTTCAAGAAAATATTATGGATTATGCTATTTTTGGACATCAAGGTGAGGAAACAGGGCATAAATTACTCTTAGATCACATCGGAGTGAACGCATTATTGCAACTCCATTTTAGATTGGGCGAGGGAACAGGGGCTGTTTGTGCTTTTCCTTTAGTAGATTCTGCAGTACGAATGATTAATGAAATGCAAACCTTTCAAGGGGCGGATATTTCTCCGATCACAAAATGTTAGCCATAAAAGCAGTTATTATTTTCTACACACGGTTACCGTTTTTTAGGAACTGTATTCTCCCAGATGATTATTTTAAAAACATTGTCTATTATTGGTCGATGGCGGGGTGGTTAACGGCATCGGTGATGGCTTTAGTTTTGTATTTAAGTAATCTGATCTTGCCAATGAATGTGGCTGTCGTCTTGGCGCTGGCGAGCAGATTATTATTAACAGGCGCCTTTCATGAGGATGGTTTAGCCGATTTTTTTGACGGTTTTGGTGGTGGGCTGACTAAAGAACGTATTCTTGCGATTATGAAAGACAGCCATATGGGTTGTTATGGTGTAATTGGGTTAATTATTTACTATTTGCTGTTGTTTTCATTACTTAGCAGCTTAACTGTTGGGCTAGCCTGTATTGTTATTTTGGTTGCTGATCCCTTTTGTAAAGGATTGTCTTCGTTTATTACCAGTCGTTTAACTTATGCCCGCACGGCTGAAAGCAGTAAGGTTAAAGTGGTTTATAATACGTTGCAAATCAAATATTTTCTTTGCGCAGTTAGTTTTGCATTAATTCCTTATTTTATTATTTTCGCTGTCATTTCCCCTTTATTTTATTTGTCGGCTATTTTGCCCGTGGTTATGTTTTTTCTATTAACGGCTTTTATGAATCAGAAAATACAAGGTTATACAGGAGATTGTGCCGGTGCTTTATTTTTATTAACGGAGCTTTCTTTTTATTTAAGCTTTGTTGTGTTGGCGAGGATTGCATGAAACTCTATTTAATTCGCCATACGGCTGTTGATGTACCACAGGGCGTTTGTTATGGCCAAACAGATGTTCCTCTGAAAGCCAGTTTTGAGCAGGAAGCTAAAGCCGTAGCTAAACAATTAAGCCTTATTAAGTTTGATGCTGTATTTACCAGCCCACTGACACGTTGCGTTAAGCTAGCGCATTATTGTGGATTTGCTGATGCCGTTATAGATGATCGCTTACAAGAGCTTAATTTCGGTGATTGGGAAATGCAGCCATGGGATGCGATACAAGATCCTCATTTAGATACGTGGTATAAAGATTATATTACGGTCAGAACAACAGGGGGCGAATCCTTTAATGATTTGCATCGTCGATTTTGTGATTTTATTGATGATTTACCTTGCGGCTTGGAGCAAGTGGCAATTTTCACCCATGGTGGAGTTATTAATAGTGCCCGTGTTTATAGCAAAGCAACAACACTCCAAACCATGTTTGATGAAACACCCCGTTATGGCTCAGTAACGGAATTAACTATTAATGAATGATAAGGCAACAGTGATGCAAAAACTTTCACCTTTGATGTTTATGGGAACTGGTAGCGATGTCGGTAAAAGCATTATTACCGCTGGGTTTTGTCGTATCTTTAAACAAGATGGTTATCACCCTGCGCCATTTAAAGCACAAAATATGGCTAATAATTCTTATGCAACACAAGAAGGTTTAGAAATAGGTCGAGCACAAGCAGTGCAGGCAGAGGCGGCTGGTGTTGCTTGCCATACGGATATGAATCCATTACTTTTAAAACCCTCATCAGATCATACCTGCCAAGTGGTATTAAATGGTAAACCCATCGGTAACCAAAATGCCTACCAATATTTTAGAACAGAGGGCAGGGAAGTATTAAGAAAGGAAGTAAATAGCGCGTTTGATCGCTTAGCTAGCCGTTATAACCCCGTTGTAATGGAAGGTGCTGGGAGTATTTCAGAGATCAATTTACGCGCAGTTGATCTAGTCAATATGCCTATGGCAATGCATGCTAATGCATCGGTTATCTTGGTTGCTGATATTGATCGCGGCGGTGTATTTGCCAGTGTCTATGGTTCTATTATGCTCTTAACAGAAGAAGAACGACCTTATGTTAAGGGTATTTTAATTAATAAATTTCGTGGTGATATTAGGCTTTTTGAACCGGGTATTAAAATGCTCGAAGACTTATGCGGTATTCCTGTTGTGGGGGTGGTTCCTTATTATAAGGATATTCATATTGAAGAAGAGGATTCTGTAGCACTGCATACCAAGCAAATTCAAGCAAGCCACGGTAAAGTTAATGTAGTAGTCGTTTTATTAAGGCATCTATCAAACTTCACCGATTTTAATCGCTTGGAGCAAGACCCACGGGTTCATCTATATTACAGCAGCAATGTGGATGAAATCGCTCAAGCAGATATTATCTTAATCCCTGGTAGTAAAAGCACTTTAGATGATCTCTATGAATTGCGTCGTAATGGTGTGGCGCAGAGTGTTCTATCCGCGCATCGAAGTGGTGCTACCGTGGTGGGCATTTGTGGTGGTTATCAAATGATGGGGCAAGAGATTTGTGATCCTGATCATGTAGAAGGTTCTATTGAGCGTTTACCCGGGTTAGGATTATTACCGGTTTCTACCCAAATGCTAGGCGAAAAGGTAACGCGTCAAGTTAAGTTTAAATTCTTAGACGGCAGTTCATGGTGTGACGGCTATGAAATTCATATGGGAGTAACAACGCCTGTTGAGGGGTACCAAGAGTCGCCAATTAATTACTTACAAACAGGTACAAAAGATGGCTATAAAGCCAGTGATAACTGCTTTGGTACTTATATTCATGGTATTTTAGATAATGCAGAGGTGATAGATTATCTATTAAAACCCTATGCAGGTAAGTTGACTGAAACTACTTTTGATTATGCAGCCTTCAAAGAGCAACAATACGATAAGTTAGCTGATCATCTTAGACAATATGTAAATATTGAGCAGGTTTATAGTTTGATTAAGTAATGGAAATCAGATTTGAAAGCCACTTGTAAATGTGCAAATTATAAAAAAGGCTGTGTAAATACAGCCTTTTTTACTGCTAGTTAGTAACGAGGACCAAGCACAGGGCAAGCCATTTTTTTAGGAACAACTTTATTAAAATGTGCTAAAACATGATTGAATTTAAGTTTTTGATAAGTACAGATCTTCAAACCATAAGCAGTTTCTGTTTCACCAACTAAAACAATTTTGATTGGACTATAGCCATGGCCATATTTTGCTTTGCTATTGTTATCTAGATTGTTTGCTGAAACTTGAGTTGACAATAATCCTACAGTCATAATTAAAAGTAATTTTTTCATTACCTTTTCTCCTTGAGTTACTATAAAAACAGCCCTAATAGTTGTTTAGGACTGATTTCTATTGTATTGGCAATCTATTTGAATTGAAGTAAGACTTTAGTCGGTTTGTTAAGTATTATATATGTTTCCTTATTTTTATAAGCATGTCTATTTTTATGGTTGGTTTTAGTATAGTAAAGGCTATTATTTTGTATGGGTATATCATCTGATTACTGGCTGTTAGGTTGTGACTTAACCTTATAACAAGACAATATTTTAACAAGAAATTTGTTGATTGTGATTGTTGAGCACTGCATAATCATTGTTATTTTTTATTGTTTTACCAATATTTATCTATGATTGGTCAAAATCATGGGAGTATTTAGATTTATGTTGATGGTCATTTCCCCCGCTAAAACATTAGATTATACAAGTGTTGTCAGCGTTCAAGACTATACTGAACCTGCGTATATAAAATATTCAGAGCAGTTGATTAAGCAACTTAAAAAGCTTTCTGTACAAGAGGTTGCTAGTTTAATGGGTATTTCTGATAAGCTGGCAGCACTTAATGTGGCTCGTTTTGCAGAGTGGAGCCCGCATTTCAATCAAGAAAATGCACGGCAAGCTATCTTGGCTTTTAAAGGGGATGTTTATACTGGGATAGCTGTTGAAGATTTTTCTCAAAAAGACTTTGTTTTTGCACAGCAACATTTACGTATTTTATCTGGACTTTATGGCTTGTTACGGCCATTAGATTTAATGCAACCTTACAGACTAGAAATGGGTACAAAGTTTGAAAACAGCAAAGGTAAAAATTTGTATGAATTTTGGGGAGACCAAATAACACAATGGTTAAATAAAGCGATTGTCGAGCAGGGCGATAAGGTATTGCTCAATTTGGCTTCTAATGAGTATTTTAAATCCGTTAAGCCTAACTTATTAGATGCTGACATTGTTGATGTTGACTTTAAAGATTTTAAATCAGGGCAGTATAAAATTATTAGTTTCTATGCAAAAAAAGCGCGTGGGATGATGGCGCGCTATGTCATCAAAAACCAATTAAAAACGATAGATCAAGTTAAAGCGTTTAATAGTGAAGGTTATTATTTCTCAGAAAAGCATTCCAGTAATAAAAAGCTAGTTTTTTTAAGAGATGAGCAGTAAATATTTTGTTTTTTTATAAGCTACAGTAGAATAGTTGTTTTATATTATTAAATGTAACCTCACACTAAAGAGTTTGTTTTTATGAGTATGTCACTGCGCGATCAGTTACTTAAAGCTGGTTTAGTCAATGAAAAGCAAGTCAAACAGGCCGCCAAACAAAAGCAAAAAGAGACAAAATTGCAGAATAAAGGCTTACTGGATAAAGACACTTCACAGCAACAAGCGATTAAAGAGTCTCTTCTTCAAAAGCAAGTAAAGGATCAAGAACTAAATCAGCAGCAGGAGGAGAAGAAACGTCGAAAAGCAATTACTGCTGAGATAAAGCAGCTTATTGTTAATGCACGTCTACCACGTCTTGATACGGAAGATTATTATAATTTTGTTGATCATAAGAAGGTAAAGCGAATTGCTGTTAATGATGTAATTCGTGAAAAGTTGGTAAAGGGGAGTTTGGCTATAGTAAGCCATGATGGCTATTATGAAGTTGTTCCCCGTGATGTTGCGCTTAAAATACAGGAGCGTAATGCTCAACGTGTCGTTGTATTAAATGAGCAGAAGAGTGAAACGGATGAGGATGATCCTTATAAGGATTATGCAGTTCCAGACGATTTGATGTGGTAAATATTATTAATTTTATTGAGGAAATAACAGTGGAAATTGCTTGCTTAGACCTTGAGGGTGTATTAATTCCTGAGATTTGGGTTGCCTTTGCAGAGAAAACAGGGATTAAAGAGTTAAAGGCTACAACTCGAGATATTCCGGATTATGATGTTTTAATGAAGCAACGCTTACGTATTTTAGATGAGCATGACTTAAAACTTAAAGATATTCAGGAAGTTATTGCAACCTTAAAACCTTTAGACGGAGCAATAGAGTTTGTGGATTGGTTACGTGAGCGCTTCCAAGTTGTTATTCTTTCTGATACGTTTTATCAATTTGCACGTCCTTTAGTACGTCAACTAGGCTCTCCTACACTGTTGTGTCATAATTTAGTGATTGATGATCAAGATCGAGTAGTGGATTATCAAATTAGACAAAGAGACCCTAAGCGCCAATCAGTGATTGCATTTAAAAGTCTTTATTATCGTTGTATTGCAACAGGTGACTCTTATAATGATACAGCAATGCTTGAGGAGGCACATGCTGGAATATTATTCCATGCGCCGGAGCATGTAATAAAAGAGTTCCCACAATACCCTGCTGTGCACACTT
Source organism: uncultured Ventosimonas sp. (assembly GCA_964395065.1). Lineage (GTDB taxonomy): Bacteria > Pseudomonadota > Gammaproteobacteria > Pseudomonadales > Pseudomonadaceae > Entomomonas. The sequence continues at coordinate 16,369 of CAYNAM010000023.1, read as the reverse complement.
ATGAAGACTTAAAGAAAGAGTTTATTAAGGCTTCAAACCGTAAACTTGCTTTATAAAAACAGTGTATAACGACTAATTGTTTAGTCGTTATATTTACGTATAAACGCAATTAAACCGATATGATGGTATGTTGAACACCCAACATACTGATATTGATGAACTATTTTTGTTAAAGCATCTGATGATTTTACAACCATTGTTTTCATTATCTACATGAAATGCTCAAGTGGACTAATAGGGTTGTATAAAACAATGGTGGTGTTTGAGGTGAAAAGTCTGCGTTAGTTGTTATTTTGAAAAATAACCATCAAGTGTTTTGTGGTATTTTTAAAGAAGCTTACGATGTATTCGTGAGATGTATCGAATGTGGAAAAAAGTATTTTATCCTATTATGTGCATCTCACTGAATTAAGCACTTTTAAAGGCTTTGTTATGTCGATAAAAATAGGTATAGATTTCTAATCTATTTAGGGATATTTTGATTAGAAATATAGGGCTCTGCTTATTTCACAACAATATTCATGTTTTTATTGTTGTATAGCCTGTTTAGTTGAATTAATAACTAATTCATTTTAATTGATACGAGTTAATTATTTTGATCTATTTTTATAATAAAGTGTAACTCATATAATTTATCCTTTCAGAATGTAGTGGGTATTTTTTAGTTTGTATCTGCTATAACTAATTCGTTTTAATCAAATAACCCATCATGGTCAAGTTATGAGAACTATCCTTCCAGAGTTGGTTTGTCCTGCCGGGAATTTACCCGCTTTAAAAGCAGCGGTTGATAATGGTGCAGACACTGTTTATATGGGGTTGAAAAATACTACCAATGCACGTAATTTTGCAGGGCTGAATTTTGATACGAAATCAGCTATAGAGGGTATAGCATATGCCCACCGACATGGTAAAAAAGTATTATTGGCGATTAATACTTATGCACAAGCTGGCGAAGTAGATAAATGGTATGCAGCTATAGATCAAGCAGCAGAATTAGGAGTTGATGCGATTATTTTAGCCGATATGGGGTTATTAGATTATGCGCATCGAATACACCCCAATTTGAGATTACATTTGTCTGTGCAGGGTTCAGCCACTAATTATGAGGCGATCAATTTGGCACGTGAGTTATTTAATATTCAACGTGTTGTATTGCCAAGGGTCTTAACCGTGGCGCAAGTGGCTAAAGTGATACAAAATACAGAAGTTGAAGTTGAAGTATTTGGTTTCGGAAGCCTGTGTGTCATGGTGGAGGGGCGTTGCCTACTTTCAAGTTATGCCACCGGTGAGTCTCCTAATACCCATGGCGTTTGCTCACCTGCTAAATTTGTTCGCTGGGAGAAAACTCAGCAAACACTCAATGCTCGGTTAAATGATGTCCTTATTGACCAATACGCTGCAAGCGAACCTGCTGGGTATCCCACATTATGTAAAGGCCGTTTTTGCGTTGAAGACGATACTTATTATGCATTAGAAGAGCCAACAAGCTTAAATATTATAGAAATTCTCCCAGAGTTACTTAATATTGGTGTGGCAGCTATCAAGGTGGAAGGGCGCCAACGTAGTCCTGCTTATACTGCACAAGTCACCAAGGTGTTAAGAAAGGCCATCGATTTGGCAGCAAATAATCCTGTTAACTTCGTTATTAATAATGAATGGCAACAGAGTTTGGCCAAGTTATCTGAAGGGCAGCAGGCAACATTAGGGGCTTATAGCCGTCCTTGGAAATAATGAGGCATTTAAATGAAGCATAAGTTAGCACTTTCTTTAGGGCCTATTTTGTTTTTCTGGCCTAAAAAGCAAGTATTAGATTTTTATCAACAAATGATGGATCAACCGTTAAATACGATTTATCTTGGTGAATCTATTTGTTCTCGCCGACAAGAAATGCGTTTTGATGACTGGTTTGGTCTAGCAAAAGATATTGCGTGTGCGGGTAAAAAAGTAGTCTTCTCATCACAAGTTTTATTAGAAAGCGAATCAGATTTAAAACGTTTACGTAAATTAGTTGATCAAGGTGTTTTTAAAGTAGAAGCTAATGATATGGGTGCTGTTAAGCTAGCCAGAGATCATGGATTAACCTTTGTAGCAGGGCAGACCCTCAATATTTATAATGAGCAAACCTTAGCATTTTTTAGAAAGCTAGGTGCAGTTCGTTGGGTGCCTCCTATTGAAATGCCTGCAACAAAGTTAACAACAATATTAAATGAAACAACGAACATTGATTGTGAAGTATTTGGTTGGGGTAAGTTGCCTTTAGCCTTTTCATCGCGTTGTTTTACAGCACGCTATTATAATTTAAAAAAGGATAGCTGCGAGTTTAAGTGCCAAGAGCACCCTGATGCGATCACTGTGAATACCCGTGATGGACAGTCATTTTTAACAATTAATGGCATTCAAACCATGTCTGCTAATTGCCACAGTCTCATATGTCATTATCAACAGATGGAGGCACTGGGTATTAAGCTATTACGTTTATCACCACAATCACAGCATATGATTGAGGTGATACAAATTCATCATGCTGTGATCAATGGACAGTTAGCCATAGGCGATGCATTAACGCAGTTAAAATCATTTGCTGAGCATGCGTTAATTGACGGTTACTGGCAAGGTCAGCCAGGTATTGCAGCTATTGAGGAGTGCCACTATGCAACTTCCTGATATTAAGATTCCTTCTTTTGTCAAACAGGTAACGAAAAGATTACCTCGTAAGCCTGTGCAGTATGGTTTAGTTATAGCGCTTAATCAATTACTACGCAAAGAAGTTTTACCTGCCGACATGACATTACTAGCGGGTAAACAATTTGAAATTGTGATTGATGATTTGGGATTGGTCATTAATTTTACCGCAAATGAGCAAAAATTTATTGTCAGTCATTATCAAGGTGAGCCCGACTTACGCTTTATTGCTGAGATGATTGATTTTAGTAAGATGATGTTAAGAAAAGAAGACCCTGATACGTTATTTTTTAATCGAAAATTACAAATTGAAGGAGACACTGAGTTAGGGCTCATTGTCAAAAATTTGCTGGATAGTATTGATTGGTCTATGGTTCCTTTTATGAAGTCTATTGTTGACTAATAGCTAGCTTAATCGAATAAAGAATATATAATTAACAATACGTAAACATAGGGTTTTTATAATGAACTATGATTGTATTGTATTAGGTGCTGGTATTGTTGGTGTAAGTAGTGCATTACAACTGCAAGCAAGAGGTCGTAGTGTCTGTTTAATTGATAAACTAGCCCCCGGTGAGGGAACGAGCTTTGGTAATGCAGGACTTATTGAACGAAGCAGTGTTATTCCCTATGGTTTCCCTCGGGAGTTTGACAAACTTATCCGTTATGCGCTCAATAATCAAAGCGATGTTCGCTATGATGTCTCTTATTTACCTAAAATAGCGCCTTGGCTAGCTAGTTATTGGTGGCACTCTTCACCTAAACGTTTAGCTCAAGCAGCTATTGATATGTGGCCCTTATTACAGCGCTGTGTAACAGAGCATGATAAGTGGATTACTTTAGCCAATGCCCAAGATTTAGTTCGAGCAAAAGGTTGGATTGAGGTGTTTAGAGAAACACTTTCTTTTGAACATGCTAAGTGTGATTTAGATGAGTTAGCCTTTTACCAGTTAAATTATGATGTGCTTAATACAGAACAGTTACTTGTTAGAGAGCCGACCTTAAAGTCTATTGTTAAAGGGGGGATTCATTGGTTAGATCCTAAAACAGTGACTGACCCTAGCCAGCTGACTAAACGTTATGCACAGCTATTTGTTAAGTTAGGGGGGACGCTATTAAACGGTGATGCGCAATTACTTAAACAAAAAAATAAGGGTTGGGTGTTGCAAACAGATGAACAATTAATTGAGTCCGATAATGTTGTAGTTGCTTTAGGTTTTAATTCTCCAGAGTTATTAAGTCGATTTGGTTATAAAATACCATTGGCAGTTAAACGAGGTTATCACAAGCATTACCGTGTTGAAGCTGATCATGTCTTACAGCAACCGATTTGTGACCATCTTGCAGGTTTTATATTAGCGCCCATGACAAATGGAATTCGTTTAACGACAGGGGCTGAGTTTACTGATCCTAATCTACCGGCTAAGGATATCCAAATTAACAGGGCAGAGGCCATTGCTCGCACGCTATATCCATTAGGTGAGGCTGTTGAGTCTATACCTTGGCTGGGTCGTCGACCTTGTATTAATGACATGCGTCCTGTCATTGGTAGAGCCCCAAAAGCAAAAGGGCTATGGGTTAATTTCGGTCATGCTCATCATGGTTTGACTTTAGGGCCCATTTCAGGCAGGTTGTTGGCCGATCTTGTAACCGAGGATAAACCTTTTACAGATCCTACACCATACAGTATTCAACGTTTTACTTAGCTATTCATAATGCCAAGTTTTACAGGTTGTTCAGCTTTGGTGTTATGGGCTTTTTCTAGCCATTCATCGGCAAGGACTTCGTCCTTCTCTACGCCTAACCCTTGTGAATATAAATAAGAGAGGTTGTTCATGGCATTCGCATTGCCTTTTTCTGCGGCCATGAGAAAGTAATCTTTGGCTTTTACGTAATCAAGCTCAACGCCTAAGCCTTCCGCATAAATATTCCCTAGGTTACTTAGGGCATCGGGGTTGCCTAATGATGCTGATTTTTCATACCATGCACGCATTTTTTGTTCGTCAACTTCAACACCTAGCCCTTTATAGTGAAAAAGTGCAAGGTAGTTCATCGCTGCACTATGTCCCTTTTCTGCTGCTTTTAAAAAGCACTCAGTAGCCTGTTTATAATCTTGTGGAAACTCCATTAAGCAATTAGCGTGAAAATACCCCATATCATAGAGCGAATCAACATTTCCCTGTTCAACAGAAGCTAAAAGCCCTTTATGGTAAAGTTGATAATCAAATTTTTCTTGGTGATGGGTATTGCAGTACGTAACATAAATAATGAGTGCCTCGCGGCTGCCGTCTGCAACAAGTTTATATATTTCTGGATTAAGGCGTTTGGGTTTGCTACTGAGTTTTCGTAAGAGTTTTATAAAAAAATTCATAGCCTACTCCAATAAAAGTTAATTTAAAGTTGAACCGATTTCAGGTTATTTTATCTAATTATGAACAGAGTTTGATTTTTTTTGGTTTTTTTTTGAAAAAAAAATAAGCTATCGATAAACTAAGCGCTAAATTATCTTTATTGTAATTAGATTGGTTAGCATCTGTTATACCAAGAGTATGTGATGATTAAAAAGCAGCTATATCTATTCGCAGGTTTATTATTTTTAATGGCACCCACTGTTTCTTATGCAGGGTGTGCGGTATTATCAAATGATAAAATTTCGGCCGTTAAAGAACCTTTAGTTCAGTTATTACAAGTCGAAGATATGGAAGCCCAATATGGGTATGTTCCTCTGGGAGCTATTAAAAATATCGATAATTTAAAGTTAGCCCTTATTGCGCTGATTAATGAAAGAGTAGCGTGTGAAAATAACTTATCTATTAATCCACTGCAAGTACAACAAGATTTACTCAATGCATTACAACTTTCTGACCTAGCAGAGGCTGAAGCAATTTATGGGTATGATTTAAAAATATCAGTAGATAGACCGAATAACTCTCCAAATCTAATGATCGTTCGAGTAGGCTTTGGTATCCCTTGCGGTGATGATAATGTTTTACTGGTTTACCGTTTTAGAGGTAATAGCTGGCATTTAGATTTGGTTTGGAAAAGTAAGCCATATAATACAATAGCCGATGCATTTAGTAGTTATATTGATTATCTTATTTTACCAGCGAATAAACATGAAGCTGCTAAGCTCTTAGTTTTGCACTCTTCTGCTGATTGCACTACAAACTGGCGACCCTTGATTTTTGATGTCATTAAATTGGCAGATGATAATAGCCAACAAAGAGTTCTTATGCATCAGCAGTTGATAACTTATAGAGGCCGAGGTTTAGTTAATATTAATAAGTTAGAGAATGGCTTTGAGTTACAAGCGAGCGTTGCAATGCTTGACCCAGATTTAGGGGCTCGTCGATCTTTTTATCGTTATCGTATAGACAATGATAATATTATTCGTGAACAACCTCTTGGTAAAACGCCGCGTGACTTTGTGGATGAGTGGCTGACCTTGAGAAAAGAAGACTTACAGAAGTTTTCTAGTGGAGAGCGGATCACCATGTTACTACAAGAGCAAATAAAGCTAAAAGACAGAGGTGGTTTTTATGGGGCAACAAAATACTGTAAAAAAGAAGCGTTATACGAGGTGGAAGTGACATTTAATGGTACGAAAGAAATGGATGCTGAAACATTACAGTATTTTTATGTTAAACCTGTAAAGAACGGGTATTTGATGGAGTCAATCACGTCACATCCTAACAAGAGATGTTATACAACAGGTGGTATCAATTAGGCCTCTATTATTATAGTGGAAGATTACTTGCAATTTTTTAAACAGAAGATAAGCCATCTTTTTGATGATTTTATTGAGCGGCGTCGATTGGCAAGTCAGCCTATTTTTGTGTCCGATGAGTTGCTCTTTAAAGCGTTAGGGCATATAGCAAATAGCCAGTTGGAAAGTGAGTATCATCGTCAACAGCTTGAGCAAGAGATTAGCTTTACGCCACGTTCTAATGAACAATCACAGTTAGCTTATCAATATTATTCAATAGGTAAAACATTAAAGACAGATATTTTTGAAGCGTCATTCCGTTATTTTAAAGGATGTGAACTAGAAAAAGAGCTTTTTTTACAACAGTGTTGGCGGATGATTTGGGCAGATAGACACCTCGGTACACGAGAGTATCAGTTGGTTCATCTTTTTGGTTTTTGGTTTGGTTGGAAGCGTGCTTGTATTGAAAAAGTAGGCGTACCTTATCGCCCTGTTTTTCTTTCTCAGGAACATCAACAGGCATTAGTTTTATTAGAGGTTTTAGTCGATAGTCCAAATGCATTCATTAAGCAACAATACAAACGGCTGTTAGCACGTTATCATCCTGACAAGGTTATCGGTTCAGGAGGCAGTGATGAGGCTATTAATCAAGCAACCATCATGACGATTAAAATACATGAGGCTTATGCATTAATACGTATGATGCATGGCTTCTAGGAAACGCATATTATAGGTTTTTTATGTCATTACCCAGTTCTGTACGTTACACCATTAAATTTCTTATGGCGATGATTCTAACGGGAGTTATCGCTGGTTTAGTGGGGTTGGTTTTGTCACTTATTTTACATGTGGTTCAGCACATAGCCTTTGGTTATAACTTAAACGAAGTCTTCTCAACAGATAATTTTCTTGAGGCGGTTAATGCTTCATCTCCTTTGCGTAGAGTTTTGGCTTTAGTGGCTTGTGGTGGTGTTGTTGGTGTTGGTTGGTGGGCACTTTATCGATACGGTAAAAAAACCATGACCATTGAACAAGCAGTTAAAAATGAACCGCATCAGATGCCTGTATTTACAACCGTGGTGCATGGTTTACTGCAAATGGTTTCGGTGGGATTGGGCTCTCCTCTTGGGAGAGAGTTAGCGCCCCGTGAAGTCAGCGCTTCTTTTGTTGGTTGGCTTTCCCAAAAAATGGAATTAACCGAGCCTGACATCAAAATATTGGTGGCTTGTGGTGCAGGAGCAGGCTTGGCAGCTGTTTATAATGTCCCCTTGGCTGGCGCATTATTTACTTTAGAGGTTTTGCTTGTCAGTGCACGTTGGCAATGTGTTGCGCCTGCTATTTTTACCTCCACACTGGCAGCGGTTATTGCATGGGCGGGCTTGGGTGATGAGCAACAATACCATATTTCAGTTATGCAACTAAGTTACTCATTAGTGGCGTGGTCAGTGTTTATCGGGCCTATTATTGGTGTTGCTGCTTTTTATTTTGTAAAGATAACTGCGGCGGCTAAAAAAGCCGCGCCTAAAGATGCCAAACTAATCCCACTGGCATTGATTAACTTTTTATTGATTGGCGTGTTAGCGATTCCTTATCCAGAATTATTGGGAAATGGGAAGGAGCCTTTACAGTTAGGCTTTGATGGTTCTTTAACTATACAGCTTGTGGCTACGTTGCTTGTGATACGTTTTTTTATTACCGTCACTTCTTTACGAGTGGGTGCAAAGGGGGGATTACTTACTCCAGGGTTAATGCATGGTGGTTTGATTGCTATTTTATTTGGTAGTCTTTGGAATTATGTATTCCCTGCTGCGCCTATGGGGGCTTATGCCATTATCGGTGCAACAGCCTTTCTAGCGTGTTCAATGAACATGCCGCTGACTGCGATTGTGCTTGTATTGGAGCTAACAGGGGTTAATCATGATAGTTTGGTTCCTATGCTATTTGCTCTGGTCGGGGCAATTGGCGTGTTTAACTTGCTTAAACAAGTCAGTAGCAATAAAGAGATAACTCCCCTAAAGGAGTAACAAAAGTGAAAGCTATTTCAATAACAGGCGTTACTTATTTTTCGTTAACCGATGAAGATATCTTTTTTAAATGGCTTGAAAGTATAGACTGTATTAAAGGGATGGACGGAGAGCTAAGAACACTTTATGTAACGGTTGACGAAACATTACTTGATGAATCAGCTTTAGATGAGCTTTGGGCTGTTTTTAAACGTTATAAAATATCTTTAAGTGAGTTGAAACCTTTGAACTGTGAAACGTCTAATGCATGGTTCAAGAAAAAAAGATTGGTTAAACATTGAGTTTGTAATCAACCCAATGATTGCATGGTGTATAATCGTCCTCTTTAATTGGCTACTAGTGGAGCTATTACTTCGTGTCTGTTCTTGCCCTTCCTAAACTATCAAAGACCTCAAGTAAACTACAATGGGGAAATTTAGTAGGTGCTTCTTTTGGTTTAGTTGTAGCCGAAGCCGCCTCAGCCTATCAGCATTTTACTTTGGTTTTAACACCGGATACTGCAAGTGCAGATCGATTAAGTCGTGAGTTAAAGTTTTTTGCGCCTCACACGACCGTACTTAACTTTCCTGACTGGGAAACGTTGCCTTATGATGTATTCTCCCCCCATCAAGACATCATTTCACAACGAATATCGACCCTTTATCAATTACCTAACATTAAACAAGGTATTTTAGTCGTTCCTATTACTACTGTGTTACAGCGAATTGCGCCTGCTTCCTTTATATTAGGTAGTGGTTTAGTGGTAAAAATTGGTGATAAAGTTAATGTTGAAGAGATGCGTGGCCGTTTAGAAAGTGTGGGCTATCGCTGCGTTGAAACTGTTTTCGAGCACGGTGAGTTCGCTGTGCGGGGTGCATTATTTGATTTATTCCCGATGGGGAGTAGTCTACCTTATCGTATTGATTTATTTGATGATGAAATCGAAACTTTACGTACCTTTGACCCTGAAACACAGCGTTCCATCGATAAAGTTGAGCAAATTAATTTATTGCCTGCTCATGAGTTTCCTCTTGATAAGCAGGCCATCAAAAACTTTAGAGAGCGTTTTAGAGAACAGTTTGATATCGATTATCGTCGCTGTCCTATTTATCAAGATTTAGAAACGGGTATTACACCATCAGGTATTGAGTATTATTTACCTCTATTTTTTGAGCAAACCGCTACGTTATTTGATTACTTGCCTGACAATATGCAAGTTTTTTCATTACCAACTATTGAGGAGTCGACGGAAACCTTCTGGCGTGATGTGAAAAACCGTTATGAAGATCGTCGTTATGATGTTGAAAAGCCAATTCTAGAGCCTAAGCAATTATTTTTATCGACCGATGAATGCTTTGGCTATTTAAAAAAATGGCCAAGAGTTACATTGCAACAAAGCAGTGTCGAGCAAGGCGCAAATAAACAAAATTTTTCACTACAGGCACTGCCTGATTTAACCATAGAGTCTCGGGCAACAGAACCATTAAGTAAATTACGTCAGTTTATTGAGCAGTTTGAAGGGCGGTTATTATTTACAGCTGAAACGGCAGGGCGCCGAGAAGTTGTGCTTGAGTTATTAGCGCGTTTGAAAATACGCCCCGTTGAAGTAGCAGGTTGGCAAGAATTTACAGAAAGCAAAGAACGAATAGCCATTACCGTGGCTAATCTAGACGATGGGCTTGTTTTAGAAAAGCCGGCGTTGGCATTGATTGCCGAAGCTCCCTTGTTTGGTCAAAAGATTTTACAACGTAGACGTCGCCAAAAAAGAGGCGAGGTAACCAATGAAAACATTGTTAAAAACCTGACAGAGTTACGAGAGGGTGCGCCTGTTGTACACATTGACCATGGGGTAGGGCGTTATCAAGGTTTAGTGACGTTAGAATTAGACGGCCAACCACAAGAGTTTCTAATGCTGGAGTATGCAGAGGGAACCAAATTGTACGTTCCTGTCGCTAGCCTACACCTGATTGCACGCTATACAGGCTCAGATGATGCGTTGGCGCCTTTGCATCGCTTAGGTTCTGAGCAGTGGCAAAAAGCTCGCCGTAAAGCGGCAGAGCAAGTTCGAGATGTGGCCGCGGAGCTGTTAGATATTTATGCTCGTCGTGCAGCACGCAAAGGTTTTGCTTTTAGTAAACCAGAAAGTGATTACGCCGCTTTTGCAGCAGGATTCCCTTTTGAAGAAACGGTAGATCAGCAAGCCGCTATCGATGCCGTACTAGAAGATATGGTTGCTAGTAAGCCAATGGATCGTCTTATTTGTGGCGATGTTGGCTTTGGTAAAACAGAAGTGGCCATTCGTGCAGCCTTTATTGCTGTTCAAAGCGGAAAGCAAGTGGCCGTATTAGTACCCACAACTTTATTGGCACAGCAACATTACAACAGTTTTAGAGACCGTTTCGCTGATTGGCCAGTGAAGGTGGAAGTATTGAGTCGTTTTAAATCCACTAAAGAAGTGAATCAGGCCATTGCTGAATTGGCAGAAGGCAAGATCGATATCATTATCGGAACACATAAGTTATTACAAGACGATGTGAAGTTTAAAAATTTAGGGTTGGTGGTTATTGATGAAGAACACCGCTTTGGGGTTCGTCAAAAAGAACGCTTAAAAGCTTTACGCAGTGAAGTAGACGTGTTAACCATGACTGCGACTCCCATTCCTCGCACGCTTAATATGGCGATGTCGGGGATGCGTGATTTATCCATTATTGCCACCCCCCCTGCACGCCGTTTGTCAGTACGTACTTTTGTGATGGAACAGCAAAACGCAGTGATTAAAGAAGCTTTGTTGCGTGAGTTGCTCAGAGGGGGGCAGGTTTATTATTTGCATAATGATGTTAAAACCATTGAAAAGTGTGCAGCTGACCTTGCTGAACTTGTACCCGAGGCGCGTATTGGCGTAGGGCATGGGCAAATGCGTGAACGTGAACTTGAGCAAGTGATGGCTGATTTTTATCATAAGCGCTTTAATGTACTGGTGTCTTCAACCATTATTGAAACAGGTATTGATGTACCAACAGCTAATACCATTGTGATTGAAAGAGCGGACAAATTTGGATTAGCGCAGTTACACCAACTGCGTGGACGTGTAGGGCGTAGTCATCACCAAGCGTATGCTTATTTACTAACGCCCCCTAAAAAGAGCATGACAGATGATGCTCAAAAACGTTTAGAGGCGATTGCCAGTGCTCAAGATTTGGGGGCAGGTTTTGTGCTGGCTACCCATGATATGGAAATTCGTGGTACTGGCGAATTATTAGGGGAAGGGCAAAGTGGGCAAATACAAGCGGTTGGTTTCTCGTTGTACATGGATATGCTTGATCGTGCGGTGAAGGCTATACAAAAGGGAGAAGAACCCAACTTAGAGCAACCCTTAGGTGTAGGTACCGATATTAATTTACGTGTCCCCGCTTTGATCCCTGAGGATTATTTACCTGATGTACATAATCGACTTATTTTGTATAAGCGAATTGCTTCTGCTACAACGGAGGATGAATTAAAAGAGCTTCAAGTGGAAATGATCGACCGCTTTGGCTTGTTACCCGAACCTGTTAAAAATCTGATTCGCCAAACACGTCTTAAGATAGAGGCAGAACAATTAGGTATCACCAAAATTGATGCAGGCCCACAAGGTGGTAAAGTTGAGTTTTCAACTCATACAACAGTTGACCCATTAACGTTGATAAAGTTGATACAAAGTCAGCCAAAACGTTATAAGTTAGAGGGGGGTACAACGTTTAAATTCCAAGTTCCGATGGAGAGGGTTGATGAGCGTTTTATAACACTTGAAACGTTATTAGACAAATTAAAGATGAAAGCAGATTAATATTGATTTAAGGGATTTTACTATGAAGCTTAAATCCTTATGGGTTCTTAGTTTGTTGAGTTTACCTTTGTTAGCTAATGAACTAGACAATAAACAACTGTTACCCGAAGTTAAGCAATTATTAGTTATCCCTGATTTGTCTGAAAAAGACTTAGACCAGAATGGTTATGTCGGTATGCTAGCGCTGGATGTGCCAGTAGATAAAGATTACACTGCTATCGCTAAAAAAGTGCTAATAAAAAATAATCGCTTATTACAAGTAGCCATTAGCAAGCAGGATGTTAAGCTATTTGATAACGCAGTAAAAACAACAGATTACTATGATGAAAATAAAGCGCTCAAAGTAAATATGGGATATGGAGCAGGCTATGAGTTTCCATGTGCTTCATTAAAAAATCTGCATTGTGTCGATCAAATAATAAAGGATAGGAAGCAGCTAACAGCGCTTATCAAAGAAAGTAATGTTATTTTGGCACGTTATCGACAAATTCAGACCAAGCCTTACTATAAGGCTTATCCTATGTCGGCAGAAATGCCAATACCACCTTATCATAAGAGTATTTCTGCTTCACAATTGCGCTTGGCTGAGGCAGTGTTTGCTATTGACGATGGTGATGTGCGTAAGGGATTAACAATCTTACAAGGTGAAATGGATTTTATTAAAAATAAGTTGTTAACAGATGGGTATGTGATTGATACTATGATAGGTGTCAGGCAGTTATTAATCGCCGCGCATGTGTTAGAACAGTTAATTGACAAGCCACAGTTAAGGCCGTATTTATCAGATCCACAAATAACGTTATTATTTCAGCCTCTGTCTCCAGAGCAACAACAAAAAATTGCTAATACCTTTAGACGAGAGCGTTGGTTTGTTGTGGTTAATGGGTACTTGTCTACAAAGGAAACGATAGAGAAGCATTTTGATCTATTTAAAAGCTTGGGTTTTGATGATGGAGCGGATTATTTCTACCAAGCTAAAGAGTTAGGTTATCCATTAAGGTTTAATAAAATTAAAACCATAAATTTAAGTTATCAAAAAATTAACTTTTTAATTAATAGAGCCTTACTCATATTGCCTAGGTCATCAGCTAGGTACATTATTGATACTACAGTTAAGGAACAACCTTTAACGATACAAGAAATTTATCAAAAATATGGAGCAGATAATATATTGGGTGGAATAGTGCTTGAACCTGATTTGCTCTCTTCTTATTTATATCGCTTTTATGATGCGAATAATTATCTGTGGCTGATACAGGTCAAATTACTGCTTAAACGATTGGCTTTAGCAGAAGATAGGATTACTGAGTTTTTATTACAGTCGAATTTTAAAAACCCTTATTCTCAACAACAACTGCATTGGGATTCTTGTGCACAGGTATTGTCTTCTGACTGGTTGGGTGTTTTTTTTCAAGATCGTGATGGCTATAGAGCAATGGTTCATATTTCTTATGATTGATTAAAAATCATAATATAATTAACAAAGTAGTATTAAGTATTCTTCTAAAAACTATATAAGTATGCTATCATTAGGGCAAGAGTTTTTACTATGTGCCTATATTTAGGTATGCGTATATTGTTTTGGCTTTCTATTTTGAGAGATGTAGATTAGATTTTATGCAAACAGTATTTTATTCAACATTGTGTTTATCCAATAGAGAGCAGATTTTTTTTAGATCTGTGCTTGTTATGTATAATACTCGGGATAATGCAACATGGGAGCAAAACGATACTGATGCTAAGGTTCTTGTTGTTGGTAAAGATGCTACCCAAGAACAGATGTTATCCATCTCTAATAATATCAGTGTGATATTGTCCTTTAATACTGAAATCCAAAAAAATGGTTGTAATGTTTTTTATGCCAGTACACCTATCAAAGCGACTGAACTAATAGAAAAAATCCATATGGCGGGACAGGCGCTATCAGGTCTATCCACTGAACCTGATACTGTAACAGCTAATGTTGAGCAAGTGGTCGATATTTCTCAAAAGGTACGATTATTACAATGGCCGAAAGCAGAAGTTTTACAAAAAGATAAAACGTATCCGATCTTATCGACGTTATTGAGTAAATGTGCGATGACCTTAGAAGAGTTAGCTGCTATCTCAGCAAAGCCAGAGGATGTTTGTCAGGCTTTTATTGTACAGATTATAAATAGTGGTGATGCAGAGTATGTTACAGCTACGATGATTCCAGCTAAAACAGTTGAAAGAAAAACAGCACCAAAGAAAAGTTTGTTAGATCGCATTCGTATTAGTTTAGGACTTTTTCAGAAATAACTATGATTGAAGAACATAAAATTCTCATAACGGGAACTATGGGCGCAGGTAAAACAACAGCAATTGCTGCTGTAAGCGAAGTCCCACCTATTTCAACAGATGTATTAAATACTGATAAATCTGTTGACAAGGAAAAAACCACGGTAGCGTTCGATTATGGGATAGTGACCATCAGTGAGAATGAACGCCTTAGAATTTATGGTACACCAGGGCAGCAACGCTTTTCTTTTATGTGGCGCGTTTTGTCTACAGGTGCACTAGGTGTTATTATTTTAGTAGATAATACACGGCCGGCTCCGTTAGAGGATTTAAGTATTTATCTAGATAACTTTAAAACGTTGATAGAAGAGCGTGGTTGCGTTATTTGTATCACTAAAGTAGATCAAAATGATACAGATACTATCAATAAATTCTCTTCATTTACGGCTTCTCGTGGTGTGGTTTGTCCGATTGTGACAGCAGATGTGCGAATTAAAGAGGATGTACTTATGCTATTAGATTTATTGCTTACACAACTCTATGTTTAATCAAAATTTAATTAATTTATGAGTAATATCAATGACGGAAAATAAAGTGTCAATTTTAACTCCCAAAGTGATTAAGCTTGCCGCCGCAAGAGAGTTAGATAAGTTGATGAGTGCTACTGCAGGTATTGAAAGTGCTGTTTTGACAACAGAGGATGGATTTGAAGTGGCGTTTAAATCCATTGATAATGCGGTAGATTCTTCAAAATTAGCAGCGATGGCGAGTTCGTTATCTGCTATTAGTAATATGTCTATTTTTGAGACAAATTTAGGGACAGAATATAACAGTATAATTATTGAAAGTGATAAAGGTTATATTGTGATTATGGATATAGACAATGAGGCATTTCCAATGATTCTCAATGTCGTGGCATCAAAAAATGCAGTTTTAGGCCAAATACTTTATCATACACGAGCTGTTGTTGAAGCTTTTAATCGTAAAGTTTAGTGTTGTATTAATAGGAGAAGGTAATGAGTAATATTCAAGAGTCTTTAGAAAAGTTATTAACTGTTGATGGTGCTATGGTTGCAGCAGTCGTAGATTCATCTAGCGGTATGATGCTTGGTAGCAAAGGAACAGGTATTGATATTGAGTTAGCTTGTGCAGGTAATACGGAAGTGGTTCGTGCTAAACTTAAAACGATGAAATCATTAAATCTTAATGATCACATTGAAGATATTTTAATTACTTTAGGTAAGCAATACCACATTATTCGTCCTTTAGAAAGTAAACCAGACATTTTCTTATATTTTGTATTAGATAAATCTAAATCAAACTTAGCATTAGCTCGTAGAAGTTTGTTAGATATCAGTGCTGAAGTTAAATTCTAATTCTATCTTTGGTAAGAATAAAACTGATGGATATATAATATTCATCAGTTTTTTTATTTGTAAAATCAATCTTCAGTGTCGCTATGACGGTGTCGTTTGCTAATCAGCGTTCTAATAATAAAAAATACAGTAAATACTATCGCTGCAATGACGAGAAGAGGAATTATGTTATTACCAAGTTTTTGTAGTTTTTCTTGAAAAATTCTTCCAGCGCTGTAACCAATTGTCACAAAAATGGATGACCATAATGCTGCACCGACGGCATTACAAATAATAAACCGAAGCGTATTAATTTTTGCTATACCTATTGCCATAGGCCCTATCGTTCTGAGTCCATAGAGAAATCGTAAACCAATAATGGCAATTAAGTCATATTTACGTACCATTAGCTCTGCTTTTTTAATTTTATTCTTATATTTAGGAAATCGTTTGGTGATGGCTACGCCATAATGATGACCCAATAAAAAGAATATAGAGTCCCATAGCCAGCCGCCAAGAAAGGCCATTAAATAAACAA
>CAYNAM010000022.1:0-28202 GCA_964395065.1 uncultured Ventosimonas sp. | reverse complement strand
TGCCTGAAAATCTAAACGCTTTTCTTCCTCTAAAATAAACAGCGTGTTACCATTAGCAATGGCCGTATATATTTCAGACACATGCGCATCAAACACATAGTCGGAATACCACAAACAATGTTTACCGAATGCTTCACCACCAAGACCAAAAGACCTACCCTGCATAATAGCTAAATTTATCAGCCCCTTATGCTCAATCATCACCCCCTTAGGCGTGCCAGTAGTACCACTGGTGTAAATAACATACGCAAGATACTGAGGTAATATTGTTGTTTGTAGATTTTCATCCGTATAGGTTTCAGATAAAGTCTCAACTATTGGTTGCTCTATAACAACAACAGACGTTTCTGTTAATACCTGATTAAACCGCCATTGATATGCTTCATTTGTTAACATTAGCTTTGCATTGGCATCATTAACAATAAAACTAATCCGATCATCAGGTGCTGTGGGCGAGATGGGGACATAGGCAGCGCCAGCTTTTAATACAGCCAACATACTCACCAGCATCAACTCAGAACGATCTAAGCACAGTGCAACAATACTATTAGGTTCTAATGAAAATTTATCTTTCAAATAACAGGCCAATAAATTAGCTTGTTTATTTAACGCTTGATAAGACAAGCATTTATCTTTATAAACAACTGCCATTTGTTCAGGAATTTTTTCAGCTAATGCTTCAAAATGTTCAACTATATTGCTATTTAAAAAATCAGCGCAATACGTTGTATTGTACTGATACACTAAACGATCACGTGTCTGCTCATCCAATAAGCTTAAACTTTTAATCGCTGTATTAGCCTGATCATTCGACAAAAGCTTAACCACTTGAATAAATATATACTGATAAATTGATGCCAACTGCTTAACAGCTTCAGCATCCAAAACATCACGATCAAATCTTACTCTGTAGTTAATGTGATGGTTATGCTCTTGCTGTTCAAAAAGTAATGTTCCTACAAGGTCAATATGAAAATCATGATTGATCTTTTCATCAGTCACACCATTTAAACCACTTTGATGATCACGGAAAAATGTTTGTGCAAAGGCAACATCCAGTACATTAGGCGCATCAGCATATTGTACAATTTCATTAATAGGTAAATATTTTGCTTTTGTTTGTTTCTGCTCTTTAAAATAAGAGGTCGCATAATTAATTAACGAGTTAAGGGTTGTATCTTGGTCGAATCGATAATCAATTAACATCGTATTAATATGTGAACCATACATCGCCTCTTTAGCTTCAGTAAATGCTATGGGGTAGGCTAAGGCAAGTTCATTTTTATTCAGCAACTTATGAAAGACAATAGCCAATACCATTTGCCCTAGAATATAGGGAGTGATCTTATATTGATGTTTTAATTTTTTAACTTGGCTATAGATTTCTTCATCAAAACTAAACAAACACTCATCAACAATACGACGCGTAGAAAACGTTGGCTCTTTCTTTTTCAAAAAGCTTAGATCGATTCCTTCAACACCTTGTAAATGCTTCTTCCAGAATTCGACGATCGTATCTTTATGCTCTACTAATAATGTTTTAAAATACTGATTAAGCTTTTCATGTAAAACAACTTGTTCAGCCATAGAGGGATTTTCATAACTAACATCATTATAGTGTTTTCTAAATTTATCCCACACTTCAGCAGTGCTGACACCATCCACAACAATATGATGAAAAATAAAAATCATCCGATACTTTTTGTCTGCCAGCTTAATCAAATGGATACGCAAATAGCGATCATTCTCAAGATCAAAAGGTGCAGAAATAATGCTATAAATCTCTTGATCAGAAAGAGGCTGGGGATGATATGTCGCTACACTTTTTACAGCTTCTTGAGGCTTCCAATAAACACCTTCACCATCATCATAGATAGTATGAGACAAAATAAAATGCTCATTAGCTACTGCTGAAAAACTTTGATTAACCTTATCAAAGTCAACATCACCCTCAATATTGTTATCGATAACAATATTATAATCACTACGCAATGGGTTTTGCAGCCATTCATAGTAGAAAATCAATTGGTAAGGAGTTAATTTTATTTTTGCATTGTTCTGAATAATCACATCTGTTGCCGCTGGCATAATCTTGTAATCTCTTATCAAACAAAATCCCTGTTAGAATAATAAATACCAACAACTTCAGCTAATCATCCATTTAAGCAATAGCGATATTTATACATATCCCTGACAATACACAGCCACCAGCAGCATTCATTGCTGGTGGCATAAAAATAAGCCAGAATAAATTAAAAAACCTTTTATCAAAAGTTACATAAGATAATTTAATATAATACCTATTGCTCAAACAATGACGACGTAAGTCTAATATGTTTAAAACAGCAAAAATGATATGCAATCAAATAAAAGGCAAAGGAGATGAGCTATAGAAGAAACCATGTGAAATTAAATTCATACAAATTCAACTTCACACGTTCAAAATAATTGATCAAATTCTTTAGAATTTACTAATTTTTTTTAACAATAAATAAAAAACTTACGAGTTTTTAAACAGCTCAACAATACATGCATAGTCTGTTGGTAAAAAGCCAGCTATTGTAATTTCTTGCCCGCCTACTGTTATATAGGTATCATAATTATCTAAAGGCTTAGGAATATCACCTGTTCTTTGTACTGTAATTTTAGGTGCTGCACAGAAAATTAACACGGTATCAGCCATCGAAGTAAAAGTTTTTGGTTCAAGTCCCACATCGCACCATTGATAAGCACCTGTATAAAGATCATCGTTATACAATAAGCTTAAATCTTTAACAGGGCCTAACGGTAGGCTTACCGCTGTAACACTATCAGCATCAACTCGGACTTGCTCATGAGTTTTAAGTGTATTTTCGAACTGACTATCAATAACAATATCTGCGGCTGCGCCCTCTAGTACAGAAAAAATCCGCATAAAGCCAGGAAAAGGAGGTAATACATTTTGCTGTACATCCTCTATTGCGAAGCGCCAATCAAATACTTCTTTACTCGGGGAATCTTCATTTCTAGTAATTTCAGTACTCTGCCCTGTTGTACTTCTCCAATCCATTTGCTGATAATCTTTTACTTTTTTAATAATATCCATCAATACATCCCTTCAAAACTATGAGATAACTTTACTGTTGCTAATACAAAATATATAGCAAGTTCTTTATTGTAACGCTATTAGCTAAAACTAGAACTATTATACCTTGGATTTTTTATCTACTATAATACCTACAAATAAAATACAAAAGGGTTTAAAAAATGTATATAGCTATGAACCGCTTCAAAATAAAACAAGGTGAAGAACAACGTTTTATTGAATTATGGAAAAACCGAGACAGTCAGCTTAAAGAAGTTCCTGGTTTTATTAACTTCAACCTTTTACAAGGATCAACCCAAGAAGGCTATACTCTTTTTGCTTCTCATGCCCAGTGGGAATCAGAAGAAGCATTCAAAAACTGGACACAGTCAGAAGCCTTTCGTAAAGCTCACGCTAATGCTGGTAATCCAAGTACAAGAGAGATTTACTTAGGCCCTCCACAGTTGGAATGTTTTAATGCGGTGCTCTAATAATAAATGAAAGACGTGTCTACTCACGTCTTGCTTTTTTGTAGAATAGCTAAGCTATCCTACTAAGTAGTATAATCACTTATGACACAATTACTTCCCTTTTCTTTAAGCTTCCCATTACAAGGAAGCCAACTTATTGAGGCCAGTGCAGGAACAGGTAAAACCTTTACCATCTCCACACTGTACCTGCGATTAGTGCTAGGACACGGAAGTGAGAAAACACGGTTTAATAAGCCACTGTTACCACCAGAAATACTGGTAATGACATTTACTGAAGCGGCAACACAAGAGCTGCGTGACAGAATTAGAAGCCGCCTATCAGAAGCCGCGCGTTATTTTCGCAATGAATTAGCAACACCCGATGAAATTCTCACCTGTTTACGTAATGATTATCTTGAAATGGAGTGGCCAAACTGTGCTCAACAGCTTGAAATAGCAGCGCAATGGATGGATGAAGCATCGGTATCCACCATCCACTCATGGTGCCAACGCATGTTAAGGGAACATGCGTTTGATAGTGGCAACCTATTCCACCAACATCTAGAAACGGATCATAGCGAACTTTTAGCCAGCGTTATTCGAGATTATTGGCGAATTTTCTGCTACCCCATGACAGGACTAGTACTTGACTGGGTAAGAGAGCATTGGAAAACACCCGAACATTTACAAAATAAATTACTCGACTTACTTGATACAGAACTACCCGTCATCACTCAGACACCTACAGAGCTTATTGAAACACAACTGACACAGCAAAAAAAACAATTAGCTGAGCTAAAAAAACCTTGGCTAACATGGACAGAAGAATTACGCCTATTATGCGATGAAGCTCTTGCCAAAAAGCAAGTAGATGGTCGAAAACTACAAAAACGTTTTTATGATAACTGGTGCAACAAGCTCACTGTATGGGCAACCAATCCTGATCTAATCGACTTAGATTTAGGTACTGGCTTTGAAAGATTATCCAATGAAGGGATGCAAGAAATATGGAAACAAGGCACACCGCCCGATCATCCCGCATTAACGGCCATATCGACACTACGTCACTCCTTAAACAACTTACCTAACCCCACGCTTGACTTACTAAGCCATGCAGTAAACTGGGTGAAGCAACGTTTCCATCAAGAAAAAATTCGTCGCGCTGAAATCGGCTTTGATGACTTACTGACCCGTTTAGATGATGCGCTACAAAAACCATCAGGCAAACGCTTAGCCAAGGTTATTCGCCAGCAGTTTCCTGTTGCGATGGTGGATGAATTTCAAGACACTGACCCCATCCAATACCGTATTTTAAGTAAAGTTTACCTAGAAGATACAGAGGGAACGGGATTATTTTTGATTGGCGACCCGAAGCAAGCCATTTATGCCTTTCGCGGTGCAGATATTTATACCTATCTACAAGCACGGCGACATATTGAACAACGACTCCATCAGCTTGATACTAACTACCGTTCTAGTCAAGCCATGGTTAATGCAACCAACCATTTATTTAACTATGCAGAACAACATAATAACCGAGGGGCATTTCTCTTTAAAACACCTGAAACCAATGCACTCCCTTTCCACCCCGTCAAAGCACAAGGAAAAAAAGATGCATTTGTTATCAATAACCAACAACAAACAGCATTAACCTTATGGTATCAAGAAACACCTGAGCCTTTAACTACAACACAGTACTATCTAAACTTTGCAGAGGGCTGTGCAACCGAAATAGCCCGCTTGCTGAATCTAGGCCAACAAAGTAAAGCAGGTTTTCAACAAGAAAAATACCTACTCCCTTTGCGCCCATCTGATATTGCAATACTCGTACGCAGTGGGAAAGAGGCAAGAATTATTCGTGAAGCACTCAGTGCACGTAATATTCGCAGTGTTTACTTATCAGATAAAGACTCTGTATTAGATACTCAAGAAGCACAAGACTTATTGCTATGGCTTGAAGCTTGCTATCAACCCGAAAACGAATACTTATTAAGAGCAGCGCTCGCCAGCGCGACTCTTAACTTATCGTTACAAGAATTAGACAGTTATAATCTGCATGAAAATATTTGGGAGCAACGAATTCTCCAGTTCAGAGACTATCAATCACTTTGGCGTACACAAGGGGTATTACCCATGTTACGTCGCCTGTTACAAGACTTTGAGTTACCCGAACGCTTATTAAGCTACTCACAAGAGGGTGAAAGAAAACTCACTAACTTATTACATTTAGCTGAATTACTGCAACAAGCGGCTAATGAGTTAGACGGTGAACAAGCGTTGATTCGTTATTTAGCCGAAAGGCTCTCCGAAAACAAGACACAAAATAATGAATACATTGTTCGTTTAGAGAGTGATGAACAGTTAGTTAAAGTCATCACCATTCATAAATCCAAAGGACTTGAATACCCACTCATTTTCTTACCCTTTATTTGCTCTTTCAAAGCCGTGAATGGCCATTTTTTACCTATCCGCTACCACGATGAACGAGGAAAACAACAAGTTTCCCTTTTTAGAAAGCCGGAAATTATCCAACAAGCCGATCAAGAGCGCTTGGCAGAAGATCTGCGCTTACTTTATGTTGCTATAACCCGCGCCAAATACAATTGTTGGTTAGGCATTAGCGATCTAAAACAGGGAAACACGAAGTCTTCCGTTTTACATTTATCGTCTCTTGGCTATTTACTCAATAATGGTCTAGCACTTGAAGACAGCGGCCAACTCACTGCTTGTTTATCGAGGCTAACTGAGGGTTGCCAGAACATTCAGCTCAAACCATTACCTGAGCCTAACGTACTACTTTTTAACGAACAGCCGCTCACAACAACAAAACCTCAAGCCAGAGAAATGGAAAAAGCCATTTCTCGTTTTTGGTGGATCTCATCTTATAGCTCATTACAATTAGCCGCTAAAAATATCAATCCACTCGATGAACAAATTACACCACCTGAAACAGCTACCAATCAAAACTTATTGGATGATGACACACAACCATTGTCGTTAGTTAACACCGCGATGACAAAAGATATTCATGGTTTTCCTAAAGGCGCATTAGCGGGTACATTCTTACATGATATTTTAGAATGGGCAGCAGACAAAGGGTTTCAAACCGTTTTGGCTACTCCAGATGAAACGCGCGATCTCATTGCTAGGCGCTGTAATATCAGAGGTTGGGAGCATTGGATTGATATTTTACATAGGTGGCTACAAGATTTTTTAAAACAACCACTACCTCTTTCTAATACAACGGCCTGTTTAGCCGAACTCTCCTATTACCTTTCAGAAATGGAGTTTATGTTTGCTAGCCACTACCTTAATCTAGAACAACTGGATCAGCTGGTTAGTCACTACATTCTCCCCAATCAAGTACGCCCCAAACTTGAACCGGGTATGCTAAATGGTATGTTCAAGGGATTTATTGACTTAACGTTTGAGCACGAAGGACGCTATTATATAGCAGACTATAAATCAAATTGGTTAGGCGAAAATAATACAGCCTATACCACACAAGCTATTCAAGAGTCCATGTTAACTCATCGTTATGACTTACAGCTTGCACTGTATCAACTGGCATTACACCGCCAGTTAACCGCTCGTCTCCCCCAATATGATTATGAACAGCATACCGGTGGTATACTCTATCTCTTCTTACGGGGGATACACAGCCTAACAAACGGGGTATTTTATGAGCGTGTTCCATTTGAACTCATTGAAAAGTTAGATCGGTTGTTTGCAAAGAAAACGAAAGGTAATGTATGAAGTTAAACCCTCTACTACCCATCTCATTACAACAACTTGAACAAACAGAGCAATGGCTAACACTACGCCCATTAAGCTCAAACACAGATATGTTATTAGTTTTACAGCTTTGGGTAAGCGCAGGCTGGTTACGTCCTTTAGACCACGCATTTACCGCCTTTTTGGCGGAGCAAGAGCCAACCGCCACACCCACGGTATTATTAGCCGCCGCATTAACCAGTTATCAACTAAGCCATGGGCATGTGTGTTTAGATTTAGCTTTGTCAATTGAACAGCCCGCTTTTACTTTATCGTTGAGTCATCAGTTTCAACAGCAACCTTGGTTTCCAAGCCAGCTACTCAAGCAAATTAAACTCCGTGAGTGGCAACAGGCTATTGAAGACAGTCGCCTTGTTTCAACAGGAGAACAACAAGCCCCATTGGTATGGCATAACGGTAGACTCTATCTATGGCGTTTTTGGCATTATGAAAAACTATTAACAATCCATATTAACCAACGACTCAATACAACACTGCCGCCCCCAAAAGATTTATCAGCACATTTAAATAAGCTCTTTACCAATAATAATGATAAACCTGATTGGCAAAAAATTGCTTGTGCCGTCGCGACACGAACAGCTTTTAGCATTATTACTGGCGGCCCTGGAACAGGGAAAACAACCACCGTTATCCGCTTACTTGCACTTTTACAAACACCGGCTGTAGAGTCTGGAAAACCACTTAATATTCAACTTGCAGCCCCCACAGGAAAAGCAGCTGCAAGACTCTCAGAGTCTATAGGAATGCAAGTTGCCTCCTTGGAGATTGATGAGCAAGTAAGATCTTACATTCCAACCACAGTAAGTACACTGCATCGCTTACTCGGAAGCCGACCTGATACCCGACACTTTCAGCACAATAAAAACAATCCGTTAGCCTTGGATATTTTAATTATTGACGAAGCCTCCATGATTGATCTGGAATTATTTGCTCATTTACTCGAAGCACTTCCCACACAAGCTCGGCTTATCTTACTGGGTGATAAAGACCAATTAGCCTCCGTAGAGGCAGGCGCTGTTTTAGGTGATTTATGTCGCAATGCAGAACAAGGTTTTTACAGTACTGAAACACTGAAATGGCTAGAAAAAACCACGGGAGAAGAGCTTAACTCGTTACCATTAAAGGTTGGGAATAACCAACGACACCCGCTAGCACAACAAACTGTTATGCTACGTCACTCCCGACGCTTTGCTAGTGATAGCGGTATTGGTCAACTAGCACAACACGTGAATACAGGCAATATTAAGCAAGTACGTCATTTATTGGAAAAGACCTCAAATGATTTGGGGCATTTAATGCTTAATCAACCAAATGACAAAGCCTTTGAACAATTCATTTTACAAGGTAGCCAACCTCATGACGGTTACCAGCACTATTTAACAACCTTAAAAAAACAACGCCCTCATAGTACAACACCCGCTTATGATCCTGCTTGGAAACAGTGGGCTAATCAAGTACTCAGTGCCTTTAATCAGTTCCAAGTATTGGCTGTACTACACGAAGGCATTTGGGGGGTGAGTGAACTCAATAAACGTATTGCTTACCATTTATATCAAAATGGCTATATTAACCATTTTGATGGTTGGTACGAGGGACGCCCTGTACTGATTACACATAATGATTATGCGCTAGGCTTGATGAATGGTGATGTTGGGATTACGCTGGCATTTCCTGTTGAAAACGCACCAGAACAAACTGTATTGAAAGTAGTGTTCCCTTATAATGATGGCACTCAAAACTTAAGAGATGTTTTGCCAAGCCGTTTAAGCTCAGCAGAAACTGTTTTTGCTATGACCGTACATAAATCTCAGGGTTCTGAGTTTTCGCATACGGCTCTCATTCTTCCCGACCAACTAAATCCTGTTCTAAGTAGAGAGCTACTTTATACGGCTATTACAAGAGCACGACACAAGTTCACCCTAATTGAAAGCCAACAGCGTATTCTTGATGAGGCCATCAAACGGCAAACTGTGCGCTTAAGTGGCTTAGCTTTTTAATGCTTTATTTTTAACAAATAAAGTATACGCAACCACCAATAAAACAACCCACACACACCCGACGTATAAAGCAATGCGAGAATTTTCAAAAACACCTAATAATACGACAACAAACACCATAAACAAGGTCGTCAAAATAGGCGCTATCGGCCAGAAAGGCACAGGAAACTTAAGTTCAGCGACTTCTTGTTTACTCATCTTACGACGCATCATTAAATGTGAGCATAAAATCATCAGCCATACCCAAACGGTTGCAAATGTTGCAATGGAAGCAACCAACATAAAAACATCTTTAGGAATAAGGTAATTTAAATAAACGCCAACGCCTAAAGCCACAGATAATACAATAGCTGTAACCCAAGGTACGCCGTGCTTGTTAACTTTTAAAAAGGCCTGTGGGGCTTGTTTATTTTTCGCCATACCATACATGACACGGCCTGCACCAAAAACATCACTATTTATCGCTGAAACAGCCGCTACAATCACAACCACATTTAAAATATGAGGCGCATAAGGAATACCCAATTTTTCAAAAATAGTCACAAACGGGCTGCCCTCTAAACCAATTTCATTCCATGGGAACAGTGACATCAAAATAAATAAGGTAAAAACATAGAAAAATAAAATTCTAAAAGGAACCGCATTAATTGCCTTAGGAATTGTCTTTTCTGGACTTTCCGCTTCACTGGAAGTAACCCCAATAACCTCAACACCACCAAAAGCAAACATGACAATGGCAAGCGAAGCGATAACTCCCATAATACCATTGGGCATAAAGCCACCGTTCGTCCAAAGGTTACTAATGCCTATGGGATGCCCCAAATTAGAACCAATTAATAGTAAAATGCCTCCACCCACAATCATTGCAATGATGGCTAATACTTTCACTAAACAAAGCCAAAATTCCATTTCACCAAAGGCTTTAACATGAAATAAGTTAATCCCACCAATTAATAAAATAACCGCCAATGCCCAGATCCACTGATCAACAAAAGGAAACCATACCCGCATGTAAATACCAAATGCCGTGACATCGGCAATACAAACCACAATCATCTCAAAGGTATAAGTCCATCCCGTAATAAAACCAGCCATTGGACCTAAATACTTTGTAGCATAGTGACTAAAAGATCCAGAAACAGGGTCACGAACAGACATTTCACCGAGCGCACGCATCATCATAAAAACAGCAGCACCACCGATAAAATAGGCTAATAGCACGGCAGGGCCAGCCATTTGAATCGCTTTGGCTGAACCATAAAAAAGCCCTGTACCAATAGCAGAGCCCAACGCAATAAATAAAATATGCCGCGCTGTTAAGCCACGCGCTAGTTGAGAAGTATTACTCATTCCGCAGTTCCTAAGTCTCTTTTTCGTTTTTAATAATTAATTATTTGATAGTTATCTGTCTATAATCTTGCAATAATATCATTAATACAAGTTGTTCTCTTTATGAACATGGTATTTTTTTACATACTTTCTTAATCTCTATCAATTTAACTGACTGTTAATTATCGCTCAGGATGTCTTATGATAAAAACTATTTGGTTGGATTTACATCACTCCCAATTAACTACGAAGCAACTCTACGAAGTATTGCGTTTACGTAATGAAGTTTTTATTGTGGAACAACAGTGTATTTATCAAGACATCGATAATTTAGACCTTGAAGGTGATAACCACCATTTGTTAGGCATAAAAGATAATCAATTAGTCGCCTATGCCAGAATATTAGTCAACGCTACAAACCTATCCATCGGCAGAGTCATTACATCGCCTAGTTCACGAGGGAAAGGCATTGGTAATGAGCTATTAACACAAGCATTAATCGTGTGTGAAACACATTGGGATAATCATTTACCTATTTATTTGTCGGCACAAGCACATTTACAAAAGTTTTATGGATCATTTGGTTTCATTGCTGAAGGTAATATTTATGAAGAAGATGGCATACCGCATATAAAAATGAAAAAACAGTCCTATTAGATTGAGTACACTTATTGCTTGAGTGAAAACCACTTGAATAGTTGGCTTTATACTCGTTGCATATAGATACTTATTAGAACAATATTACCCTAATAATTTATAGAATTACTCATAATATCTCTATATACTTAGATCGTATTTAAAAACCATATTGCTAAAAGACTTTTACACTTAATGATCTGTTCATTAATAGCCACTTCAATTAGCTAATATTGGGGAATCCACTTTATGTCATATTGGCAGTTATTATTCATTTTTCAAAAAAGTCTATAATGACCTAAAAATGATTGTATCTACGAAGCTATTCTAAATATGCACAGGAATAATACTCAACCAAATGAAGAACACAACCAGATGGAAAAGCTTATTGCTTGTCCTGAGTGTGATCTTTTGATGGTGACAGACGAGTTATCTTGCCAGCAACAAATAAACTGTAAGCGTTGTGGCTCAATACTCAATGTTTACCGTAAGAACATGGTAACCTACTCGTTATCATTGGTGTTAACAGCACTGATATTATTCATCCCTGCCAGCTTTTTAACTATTTTAAGAATTGATATTTTAGGCCATTCTCAAGAGGCGTCTGTTTGGGATAGTGTACTGGGGCTTTACCATTCAGGAATGCCTACCATCTCTATACTTGTTCTTATGTGTGGGCTTGCTATTCCATTAATCAAGCTACTCTGTCAACTCTATGTCTTAGTAGCTATTCGCGTTGATAAAGCAAAAAACTCTGCCATTTTTTGTTTTAAGCTTTATCAAGAACTTAAAGAGTGGGGAATGTTAGAAATCTATCTATTAGGCATATTAGTTTCTATTGTAAAACTACATGGCATGGCCGAACTACACATAGGTATGGGGTTAACGTGCTTTATTATGTTACTTTTTGTACAGGTTTGGCTAGAAGTTATTATGAGTCCACAGCAGACTTGGATATTATTAGGAAAAATCAATGACCACAATAAGAGCATTAGATAAAGGCATTATTCTTTGTCATGTTTGCCATTTACAGGCATCCACTCATGATGAAAATACCCCTTGTCCTCGCTGCAAAACAATATTACATGCTCGCAAACACCAATCCATCACTAAAACCTGGTTGCTCCTCATCACTGCAACTATTTTGTATATACCTGCTAATATATTGCCTATCATGACAGTTAATTATTTAGGGATGGAAACTCCTTCAACAATTATGGAGGGAGTGATCACATTTATTAATTTAGGTGATTGGTTTGTAGGGGGTGTTGTATTTACTGCCAGCATTTTAGTCCCCTCAATGAAGTTACTGGGACTATTTATACTGCTTATTTATGTACAATACGGGCGTTTACTACCGCCTAAAACCTGCACTATTATGTTTCGCTTAATTGAATGGATTGGTCGTTGGTCAATGCTTGATATTTTTGTTATTGCTATTATGGTTGCCCTAGTTAATTTCGGAAATCTTTCAACCATTGAAGCAGATTGGGGAGCATTAGCATTTGGTAGCGTTGTAATTATTACCATGTTTGCAGCCATGTCATTTGACCCTCGCCTTATATGGGATCACATTGAAAGTAATAAAGGAAACAAATAAATGTCAGAATTAGAGAATGTAAAAAAATCAAAAGAAAGTAATTTTTCTATTATCTGGTTATTACCGATTATTGCCCTTGCTATTACTTTCTGGTTAGGTTTTCAGGCCTATCAAAATAAAGGAACAACCATTACTGTAGAGTTTGATAATGGTAGCGGTATTCAAGCAAACAAAACAAATGTCATGTATAAGGGAATCTCTGTTGGTAAAGTGACAGACTTAACCATTGATAAAAAAACACGCAATGTCATTGCTACAATAGAGATAGAAAAAGAAGCTATTCCTTACTTGGGTAAACAGTCAATGTTTTGGCTAGTCAGCCCTAAAGTTTCTTTAGCGGGAGTCACAGGACTAGAAACTATTGTCTCGGGTGTTTATATTTCTGTTGAACCCATTAATGGCCCTTCTGGACGACAGTTTAAAGCCCTAAAAGAAGCCCCCTCGTTATTGGATAATGCGCCTGGGCTACACCTCACGCTAAAAGCTGATAAGTTAGGATCACTTGATAAAGGTAGCCCTATTTACTACAAGCAACTACAAGTGGGCGAGGTTATTAATTACCAGTTAGCTAAAGATAAAAAAACTGTTAATATCAACGTATTGATTAATAAACCTTATGAAAACTTGGTCAATAATCATACCCGTTTTTGGAATGCCAGTGGACTCACCATAACTGGAGGCTTTTCTGGCTTTAAAGTTCATGCCGACTCCCTGATTAGCCTTATCTCAGGCGGTATCGCATTCGACACTCCTGAACATCAAGATTCAGACACGAATAGCCTTACACCCAATACTCCACTCAAACTCTATAGCGACTATGTTGCTGCTCAATCAGGTATAAAAGTAGAGTTAAAATTAACGGAGTTAGCAGGCTTAACAGAGGGAAAAACCCTTGTAATGAATCAAGGCGTACAAGTTGGTATTTTACGAAAAATAAAAATTGATAAAGATTATACTGGCGCCATCGCTGAATTGAGCATGGATCCTCGTACAGAAGATTTACTCACAACAGATACTGAGTTTTGGGTAGTTAAACCCTCGATCTCTTTGACAGGTATTTCCGGCCTAGAAACACTTCTACGAGGAAATTACATCGAAGTTAGATTCTCTAAAAAAGGAGAGCCCACACGAGACTTTACGATTCGCCATAAAGCACCACCATTGAATATTGATGCACCGGGGTTACATCTTATTCTAAAAACACAACAGCTTGGTTCATTAGATGTAGGAAGCCCTATCCTCTATAAACAACTAAAAGTAGGTTCTGTACAAAGTTATCAGCTTTCACGTAATAAACAAAAAGTTATTTTAGGTATTCATATAGAACCCGAATATGCAAATCTCGTTAATGAGTCAACACGCTTTTGGAACGTGAGTGGTATCACTATTAAAGGGGGACTATCAGGAATTGAAGTAAAAAGTGACTCTCTTATGACCTTACTCGCTGGAGGCATCGCATTTGATACGCCTAACACAAAAGCAAAAGCAATTACAGGTGTCAAATCATTTGTTCTTTATCCCAATGAAGACAAAGCCAAAACAGAAGGTGTTTCCATCATCCTAAAACTAGAGAATTCAGAGGGTATTACAGAGGGAACATCTATTAATGTACGAGGCTTAGAGGTTGGTACTGTTGAAGAAGTCTATTTAACGAAAGATCTATCTGGTGTTATTGCAAAAGCTAAAATTACGACAGGAAAAGACATCATACTGCGTAAGAATAGTATATTCTGGGTTGTTAAACCTGAACTCGGTTTATTAAAAACGGCTAATCTTGGTACATTAATTACTGGAACGTATCTTGAGGTTCTACCTGGTACAACCAATACACCTAAACAATCAACATTTACTGTACGCCAATCACCACCAGTCGCAGCCGAACAACAAGGAGAGGCAGGATTACACATTGTTTTAACAGCACCACGAAAAGGCTCATTACACATCGGGGTTCCTGTCACCTACCGAGAAATTACTGTAGGAAAAGTGACTAATTTTAAACTATCTCCTCAAGCAGACATGGTGTTCATTGATCTTCTAATTGAACCAAAATACGTACCGCTAGTAAGAGATAACTCTCAATTTTGGTTGAGTAGCGGTATTGGTATCGAAGCAGGTATTTTTAAAGGTGTAAAAGTAAGAGCAGAATCACTTGAAACTATCATGGCTGGCGGTATTTCCTTCGCGACACCTGATAACATTGGAAAACAAGCGACAAAAGGTAAATTCTTTATTCTTCACAACGAAGCAAAAGAACACTGGTTAAAATGGTCACCGAGAATACCATTGAAAAATTGATAGCTAGCGTGATAAGCCAAAACTCTGGGCTTATCACAAAGTTATTCTATATCGGCTTTCTTTAAACTAATGTTTCACTACTTTCTGTAGTCAAAGGTCAATAGGAATATTATCAAACAGTAATATTCCTTTTTGAGATCATCTGCACTCTTTATCTAGCAGACTATCAATTCCCTGAACAAGTCGGTCTAAAGCTCCCTGATTATGCTGCATAATTTGTTGACCTCCTTGAATCATTTTTTCAACCAAACCAGCATTATCAAATAATCTATTCAGCTGTAAAAATAGTTCTTGTGAGTTATGGATAATCGCAATTGCTTGTTTATCTTGTAGTTGATCAGTAATTTCTTGGAAATTATAAAGTGATGGGCCACAGATAACAGGTTTGTTTAATGCCACAGGCTCTAATACATTATGCCCACCTTTATCAACTAAACTTCCCCCCACAAAAGCAATATCAGCCAACGCATATAAAAATAATAATTCTCCCATCGTATCACCCACCAACACTTGTATTTGGTGACTCACTAAGTCATGTGATGAACGAGTAACAGTAGGAAAATATTTAGAAGCTAACTCAGTCACATCATTAAAGCGCTCAGGATGGCGAGGAACCAAAATAAGCAGAGCATTAGGGTATTGTGCCAACAATTGCCGATGTACTTCTAAAACAATTTCATCTTCACCCGCATGCGTACTTGCCGCAATCCATGTTGGTCTTTTATCACTCTGCCATTTCTTTCTTAACTCCATTGCATGTCTAACTAAATCTGAGTCAATGTTAATATCGAACTTAATAGATCCAATGACAGAAATACACTCTGTATTAGCGCCCAAGTCGACAAAGCGATCAGCCTCTACTTTTGATTGCACAGCAACCCAACTTAATGCTTGAAACATAGGCCTTGTAATTTTGGGAAATTTAGCATATCCCTTTGCTGAACGATCTGATAACCTAGCATTAGCTAAAACAACAGGAATACCTAATTGTCGGCAATAATGAATGTGGTTTGGCCAAAGTTCAGTTTCCATAATAATCGCTAACTGAGGCTGTAGTTTTCGTAAAAAGCGCTTAGCAATCGTAGGCGTATCATAAGGCATGTAGCAGTGTTGCACACGCTCACCAAACAATGACTTAATACGTTCT
This sequence comes from uncultured Ventosimonas sp., assembly GCA_964395065.1. Taxonomy (GTDB): domain Bacteria; phylum Pseudomonadota; class Gammaproteobacteria; order Pseudomonadales; family Pseudomonadaceae; genus Entomomonas. Next base: position 11,869 of record CAYNAM010000022.1, on the reverse strand, counting down.
GACCCTGTCGGGGTCATGCAAGTAATAGTAATAGGAAGATCAGCATGCGCTTCTAGTAATTCATTAATCATTGGCGCAGCTGCAATGCTCTCGCCAACAGAAACAGCATGAATCCAAATACCATTAGGTTTAATAGTTGACAGTCCTATCGCAAAACGTTCTTTTATACGCTGCTTATAGGCAGGAGCTTTACGTGAACGCCAAAGCAATCTTCCCACAATTAAGGGTAAGGCAATATAAAATAATATACTGTAAATAAAACGGTTCATGAATTTATCTGCAAACTAACACACGGTTAATAAATTAATGTAAAAAACAACTTGCAATATTGAATTAGGGTTGCATAATGCACGCTTTGAAAAATATTATCCAATCATTTTTCTAATCTATCAAACAAACACACTATAATCGGCTTTGCTAGAAATGCATCCAAACTTAATAATACAGAGGAGCCTAATTAATAAGTGAATAACAAACTCAAACTATATGGATTTAATAATCTAACCAAAACCTTAAGTTTTAACATCTATGATATTAGTTATGCCAAAACACTTGAAGATCAACAAGCTTATATTCGCTATATCGATGAAGTTTATGATGCCGAAAGGCTTACTCAAATCCTGACAGAAGTTGTTGATATCATTGGTGCCAATATCCTTAACATTGCTCGACAAGATTATGACCCACAAGGTGCTAGCGTTACTATTTTAATATCCGAACAACCTATTACTCACACAGATGTCGATTATGACACAGAGTCTCCAGGTCCTTTACGCGATACCATTTTAGCACATTTAGATAAAAGCCATATAACTGTTCATACGTACCCTGAAACACACCCGGATAATGGTATTGCAACATTTCGTGTAGATATTGATGTTTCAACCTGTGGCGTTATTTCACCCTTAAAAGCACTTAATTATCTTATACACCAGTTTGACTCTGATATTGTAACTGTGGATTATCGTGTGCGCGGTTTTACACGTGATATTGAAGGGAAAAAGTTATTTATTGACCACGAAATTAACTCCATACAAAACTTTTTATCTGAAGATACAAAACAGGCTTATCAGATGATGGATGTTAATGTATACCAAGAAAATTTATTTCACACTAAAATGCTATTAAAAGATTTTGTACTTGATAATTATTTATTTGGTCATGCAACTAATAATTTATCAACTAAACAGCGTGAAGAAGTCAGCGCTAATCTACACCAAGAGATGTTAGAAATTTTTTATGGAAGAAATATTCCAAAACCAACAAAACAATAATAACTCTTACAGATTATCACAATAAACAACATCTTCTAAAGATAAAAGCCTATACCTTCATATCAGGTATAGGCTTAATAAAATACCTCTTCAGTTGCTCACTAACTATTTAGAAATATCAAATAGATCTGTTGAACCTGTTTTTATATACTTACTAGGATCAGCTTTATCTGAAACATTAGTCAATAATGGTGAATCTCCACCATCTTTCCCCGCAGGTAATTTTTTCTCAGAAAGAATGTCTGTTGAGGGCACAATCGTACAGAAATCACCCTTACAATAATAAGTAACATCAGCAGGTAATGCTGAAACATTCGACTCTAAATAAGCTGACTGCAATAGTGATTCACCAGTCATTAAATCAAATACATAGGTGCGTTGCAATCCTACACGTGGCTTACATGTCACTTTATCAGTAGGAACTGGAACATACGTGTTAAAAACTAGCCGACCAAACTCAGCTAACCCATCAGTAATAACCTTCTCTCCCCCTTGTTGGAGATTAATCATAAATCCATACTCTAAAGAGCCTGTTAAGGTATTATTTACACTGAGATTACTATTATAGTCAATTGTAGCTACAGCAAGATCAGATTCTTTCAAGACCCCCTTTGTGCCATTACTTGATCTTGGGAAACGCAACGAGTAGATTTTGTCATTAATATCTGTTGATAATGGATGATTTCTAAATCCAGAACCAATATTAATAGAGATCATGTCTTGAGAACCATTTTTATATTGATAAATAGCAGGTGGTTGAAAGAATTTGCGAGAATCACTACCAGAGCCCCCCAAAGTTGCAACTACACCACCAGAATAAGTACTAGTTTGATCTGTATTATTCACGATAAAACGCCATACTTGTCCACCTGTATCACCGAAAATAATATCCGTGATCAGATGATCAGATGAATCATCAGTGACTAATGCAACAGAACCTGGAACACTGTAATTCATATTATCTGTAAATGATGTAATCAGTTTCCCATTTATGGCATTAACAATATAGACAGCATTTCCTTTTGTCGCCGGTCTTACAGCATAGGGATCATCTTCATTCGGTTTTTTATCATAACCGCCACCAAATACTAGAACGGGTGTAACACTCCCATTGATTTTGATGTTACCAACAACGGGGACGGACCATGTATCGCCTAAGCGAGAAAAGCTACCCTCTCCACCTTTAATTGTCCATGCAATTGTAATCGAGTCTTTTGATGAGATATCTAATGCGTAAATGTAAGGTCCACCACGTCCTGCCACAGCATAAGCATAAGCTTTTTCTTGGTTATCGATATAATCATTTTGATTAACATCATTATGGTAAATAACCACGTTACCATCTAACCCATAAAAACGAGGGCGGTCATAGTTGACAATTGACGCTGCCTCTAACTTATTAATCAATGGCAGCATTTCCTGAGGCATAAACTCATACAACACTTCACCTGTTGCTGTATCATAGCCACGGAAAAAACCATCATTACTGGCTAACAATGCGGCCTGACTTAAGGTACCACAATCCACAAGCTTCACTGTATTCCCTTGAGCACAACCATAAGTCGCTAATGTAACGCCACTACGTGCAGAGTCACCAATTTTAGGAGGAGCAACTGTAGGAGCAGCACCACCGCCACCCTCTTTGTATGTGTTACCTTTTATAAATTCTAATAATCCCAACTTTCTTGCTTCAGCATTACTTCCTGTCAACCCTAAATCAGTTACTGTCACATTTTCACTATTCAAGGGGACTAATACATCGGACTTAGAAGTAAACTGAAAGCGTTTAGTAAAGTCTCGATTGAGCATACCCCTTACGCCACCTTTATCAACTGTACCACCATCGGCAGTCGAGTTCATCCAGAAGCTAGAAACATTATTAATAATCACACCGTCTGTGCCCATTGCAGGTGTTGTACCATCCTTACCAACAAGAATAGGGCGTTGTGCTTTTGTATTATCTGATAATGTAACATCAATATACTTTAGTAAAAATCCTTTCATATTACCAGGCCAATAATTATAGGCATTTGATGCATACAATGCATAAAACACTTCATTACGTTGTTTATAACGACTTTGCGCACTTAAGGTAACACGCCCACTAGCTGAAGGACTATCAGTAGCTCTTACATCCGTAATAATGTCTTTAAATGCTTGTACTAATTCATCAGTATTTTCAGCCGCTTTACTTGTTCCTTGCCCGTAATCAGCTACTTCTTTTAAAAAATTGGTTCCTTGAGCATTACCGGAAAGCGCGAACCCAATGGTATGAGTACGAATATAGTTAGCACCATTAGTATTTTTAGTTTGATCTACATTCGCCATCCATGAAGCAATTGCTCGGCCACAAGCTTCACTATAAGGGGCTCCTGTACTAGATGGTAATATATTATATCTCTCTACCGCAGTTATTGGTTTATTATCTTTATCAACACCTGTAATAACACGACAATTAGTATAATTACTATACCCCATATATTTAGCAGCATCTGAGTTCCAATAATAACTTCTATCTATACTACCATTTCTATTAGCCTGTGGCGCACCATCTGACATTAAAATAACATGAGTTAATTGACAGCCTTCCTCAATAGGACTTGGTATCTCCTTATTGAACTGAGTTCGCGTATCATGGTAAGGGCCTACCGTCTGATAGCCTTGTTTAGCAATACCACTGATATAATTAGACATTGTTTTTAAAGCAAGAACAGTGTTAGTTCCTCCAACTTCTTTTAGCGTTAACGCTTTTTCCAATATCTGCTGACGGTAAGTTCTTTTATTTTCCGCAACTAAACTATTATCGACTTCGATCAATAATTCTGGAGAGTATAATGGGCTCGTATCAGTACTTATATACAAACTTTCTGAAGTTATTGTTGACCTTACATAAAAATTAATCGCGCCACCATCTGTCCAAGAAGGGTTTTTTATTTTATTCTTAATAATATCTGTAATATTACACTCATAGTAACTGCCTGTTTTTGAGCATGACGTACTGCTTAGCCCCCTAACTTTATTGTATACAAAACCAGGTGTAGTTGTTAAATAGTCAGGAGAAATATCAGGGTCAACATATAAATTAATAGTGCTGCTTCTAGTGTATCTACTGTAAATACGTAACTTAGCACTTTTAACCAGTGTATCTGCATTATTAGACTGATTCAAAAGAATATTATCAAATCGATATGCTAAATAACCTGTTCCATAAGGAGTAATGGATGTGACTAAATTATTTCCTACATTGGCTGGGGGTAAAGTTAAACGACTATTTGAGGCAGTAGTAGCATAACCATTAGCATTATCAATAATCTTTTGACTAACTGTTGTGGTTGAACCATTTTTTGTTATCTTTATTTTGTCATCACTCTCATTTGTTACTTTATCTATCTCCTCGATATCTTGAATGAAATTCAAATACGATGAAAAAGAAATAACACCAACCCGAATATCTGTAATAGATTTATCTGTTAAGATTGCAGTTAATGCATCCTTTAACGAATCCATCCGATTAGGATTATTACCTGCATTAGAATCATTGTAAAGGTTAAATGCCATCGACCCTGATGTATCTAACAAGAAAATTACATTAGGATTTACATGCTGTAACTCTTTATTAAAAAATATTTCAGCATCATCCGAATAGACTACTGTTGCACAACTAAATAGCAGACACATTGCTGCTAATTTATTGTAAACTTTACCCATTTTACACTCCTTATAGACATAGGCTTTATTTAAATAGCCCTTTAAGCTATTTGATTATTTTATGCACAATCTTTCTTTATTAGCTTATCACAATGGCTAAAAAACATCAGTGATAGATTAGCTAAATACAAGCTTAAACGCTCGTATTGTGATTAACTTAACAAATAGTTAATCCTCTCATATTCATTATAAAGAGGTTATGAATACATTAAGAAATAATGAACTCCCTACTCATATATTTCTCATTTTAAAAAATAAGAGAATACTCTTAATAAAATATTCTCTTATGATCGATGAGTACATCTAAATATGATAAGTTGTCTTCGTCATGACCTTAGAAAGCAATGTCATTCCTACTTTAATCGGCTTAGGAAATTTTAATCCACCCGCTGAAATAGCAGTCGTTGAATGCTTTTCCTCATCGACACGCATTTGCTCTAGAATGGATCGAGATTTTTCATCAGTAATAGGCAGCTGTTCTAAATGCTCATCAATGTGCTTACAAACTTGATCCTCAACAGCTGCAACAAAACCTAAGCTAAGTCGATCACTAATCAGACCGGCTGCAGCCCCCATTCCAAAAGATAATCCATAAAAAAGAGGGTTTAACACGCTCGGACGTTGACCTAACTCCCGCACACGTTCCTCACACCATGCGAGATGATCTATTTCCTCCTGAGCAGCCTTTTCCATTGCCTCTCGAACATCAGGAAGCTTAGCGGTCAGAGCCTGACCTTGATAAAGCGCCTGCGCACAGACCTCTCCCGTATGATTAATGCGCATAAGCCCCGCCACATGCCTTTCTTCTTCCTCACTCATATCACCTTCAAAATGAGTTTTTGCAGGTGATATACGATAGGGAGAACCAGAAAAAGGTAATAATGTACGCAAAGCAGAGTTAACCTGCATTAATAGTTTATCTGCAGGAGTATAATGGCGTTGGTTAGACATAAAAACCTCATTATAAATTTAGTTGAATAGCTTTTTAACCGGGTGGCCAGTTTAGTTGTCTTTGACCAAGAACATGCATATGAATATGATAGACTGTTTGCCCCCCCATATCATTGCAATTCATTACAACTCTAAACCCCTGCTCACAACCTAATGAATTAGCAATGCGTTGCGCTGTAAATAATATATGCCCCGCCAACGCTTCATCAGCCTCTGTTAAATCATTCAAGGTTGCTATATGTTTTTTAGGAATAACCAAAAAATGCACTGGCGCTTTGGGATCAATATCATAAAACGCATAAACTCTATCATCCTCATAGATGCGTTTAGAGGGAATATCTCCCCTTATAATTTTACAAAATAAGCAATCATCCATTATATTATTCTCTCTATTTAGTGGCTAAGAGTTTAAATTATCAAGCTGTGCCTTCTCTTGATTGATTCTACGTGAACGTAGTTTAAACAACATCACAACACAAATAAAAAACAATACAGGTAAAACATATATTAAACTCATATAAACACGAAATACCTGTTGTTTTGTTGCCAACGGCAACTCCATAGTGGGTGTACAAATACCCCGCTTATAACTAATTTCTTGCTTAGTTTCATAGGCAATTGTTTGATTATAACAAGATGACCGTATCAGATAGAGTGCAAAACACTGTACAGAAAAACCAATAACCAAAATAGCCCATAATGCAATTGTTAAACGTTTCATTGATTATTTTAAACCCTAAATAAAATGCAGCGACGAATGATAATTATTTATTGAGTATAATCCTAGCACACTATAGCAAATAGTAAAAAACTCTTATTCATTATGTGTAGTTGTAATGCTACTTTACTTATTCAAATAGACATAAAATATACTACCACGTTCATCAGCAGAATCGACACTCACCTGCCACCCCTCATGAATGCATATTCTCTTCACCAATGAAAGCCCCAAGCCTAAGCCTTCTCCTCGGGTAGACCCTCTCACAAATGCCTGAAAGATTGCTTGTTGTTTATCTACTGGTACTCCAACACCCGTATCTTCGACCCAAAATACATCACCATCAATAACCAACTTTACCATACCCTCTTCCGTATAGTGCCATGCATTACGCAATAAGTTAGACATTACCGTTTTTAACAGAATCTTATTATAGGTTTTCATATCACTTGATTTAATTTCTAAAGAAAAGCATATATCTTTCTCTTGAAACTTTGGTAACCAAATATCTTTTTGATCTTCTGCTAATGTTAACAATGTTATTTGGTCACCTACTATTTGACTATTTTCTTTACGCGCCAACATTAGAAATGTTTGAACAAGCTCCTGCATATCTTGATTAGCCGTGTTTATTCGCTGTACCTGTTGATACTGCTTATTCGATAGTTTATCTTTGTCTAGCAAAAGCAACTCACATCCTGTTGTAATAACCATTAATGAGGTTCGTAACTCATGACTTACATCACTTGTAAATAGTCGCTCTCTTTCTAGAGCCTGATGAAGGTCAGCAAATGCTCGAGCAAACGTAGTAGCTAATTGCCCTATCTCATCATCAGCATATTGTTTATCAAAATTAATTATTTTCTGTTTATTTGGGCATAAACTTATTTGGCTCACCTGTCTCGCTAACTTAATAACAGGAGCAAGAATACGATTGGCCAACAATTTACCCAACATATAAGCAAATATCAACGATACAACAAACCCTAAAAAAACTACTAGTAGCAGAGTTTGCTCTCTCTTTTCAAACTCTGTTTGATCTTTTACAATTAAATAATCTTGATGGGCAATTGATCTTTTATAAATATAATAAGCATTGCCATTTCTTAATAAAACCTCTGAAAAACCAGGCTTAACATCCTTAAACTGTTCGGGAACAGGATATTGTACTTGGGTATTGGTTGTATAAAAATCAGTGTCTTGATTAAGACGCATTATTTTTTCACGCGACATCTGATTGTTGATAATCTCTTGTAAATTATCACTTAATCCTTGTGAAACAAAATGCTCCTCTAATGCATGTACAATAAAAAAAATTCCAATGGATGATAAGCCAGCCACCACTAGCGTCATCAAAAAGAAAGCAATAACGATACGTTTTTTTAGTGGCTGCTTATGATGCATCAGGAGAATCTGCCAATTTATAACCTAATTTAGGCACAGTATGAAGTAAAGCCTTATCAAAAGGCTTATCTATGATTTGTCTAAGTTGATGGATATGACTTCGCAAAATATCAGTATCAGGAATCTCATCCCCCCAGACTTGCTGCTCTAAAACTTCTCGAGGAACCACATTAGGGCTTCTTTTCATCAAGACTTCAAGTAATTTAAGAGATAAAGGGGTTAGCTTTAATGTAACCTCACCACGCTGCACAACATAAGTATCCATGTTATATACTAGATCACCCACCTGTAATAAATTACTACCATGACCTTGGCTACGCCTAATTACAGCCTCAATTCTTGCAACCAACTCGACTAAAGCAAAGGGCTTTATTAAATAATCATCAGCACCTGCTTTAAATCCTGTAATACGGTCATCTATTGAATCACGAGCTGTTAACATAATAATAGGAATGTTTTTTCGAGCTTCTTGCCGAAGCATATTACAAACTTCTAACCCATCCATTCCCGGCAACATAATATCCAAAACAATCAGATCATAGATATTCTGTGTAGCTAGGTTGAACCCCGCAATACCATTTTGCGCACAATCAACGTCATAACCTTTAATAGAAAGGTAATCTACAATGTTTATTAGAATGTCTTTATTATCTTCAATAACGAGTATTTTCATAAGGCTTTCATTATAGAATAAAGTATTGCCACTATTTTTTTCCCAACATTTTTTTTACATTTTCATAACCTAGATTTAAGAAAATATAACAGTCATCAAAAGTGAAACTTTTTATTGCCAACCTATATTGACAATATAAAAGCACATCCTATCCTTTAACGGTTTATAAATTAATTATTAATGCTACAATAAGGAACATTAATCAACATTGTTTACTCTCATGTTTCATATTATTTTATTTCAGCCTGAGATTCCTCCAAATACCGGAAACATTATTCGTCTTTGTGCTAATATCGGCTGTCAATTACACCTCATAAAGCCATTAGGCTTTATTTTAGATGATAAGCGTTTACGTCGTGCAGGATTAGATTACCACGAATTTGCCCAAATAAAGCAATATGAAAACCTAGAGATCTGCTTAGAGGCTCTTAATTCACCTCGAGTCTTTGCTTTCACAACAAAGGCTACGACACTCTACAGCAATATACAATATCAACGAGGTGATGCACTACTGTTTGGCCCAGAAACAAGGGGATTACCTGCAACTATTTTAGACGCCCTCCCATTAGAACAAAAGCTACGCTTACCTATGCAACCCAATAGTAGGAGCTTAAACCTATCTAATACCGTTGCAATTGCCAGCTATCAAGTTTGGCAACAATTAGGATACGTTTTAGATACCTAAATACCTCCTCATTACTCATCAAATAAATCTAATTTATTTAGTATACAAACCAGCCATGAATAGATAATAATAAGTAATTAGTAGGGCTATAATAAATAGATTCACTTGCGATACACTACACCAATTAACAATAGAGGGACACTTTTATGGCTTATAAACATTTACTTGTTGCTATTGATCTAACAGAAGAAAGCCCACACGTTATTCAACAAGCATGTGAGCTTGCCAATTTATATCAAGCAAAAATTTCATTAATCCATATATTAGAACCTGTCTCATTAGCGTTTGGCGGTGACGTGCCCATGGATCTATCCACACTACAACAAGAACAGATAGAGCATGCACGAGAAAGATTGGATACATATATTTCAGGCTATTCGAGCTTAACCAGCGAACACTGCTTTTTATGCTACGGCCAACCACGTGCTGAAATTCATCGCATAGCACAAGAAAACAGCTGCGACCTTATCGTTGTAGGTAGCCATGGCCGCCATGGATTAGCTTTATTACTAGGTTCAACCACCAAAGATCTTTTACAAAATGCACCCTGTGATATATTAGCAGTTGCCCTACAGCATAAATCAACAGAATAGATTAAAGGCTATCAATGATAGCCTTATTTAATTTTAAATCGATAAGGCAGCACCTTCTTTAGCTCATGCAGTGAAGCTTTTAATTCTTTTAGACTGCTTCTACCTGCATATTGCTGAGCGATAAACGCCTGACTAAATGTATTAATTTGCTCTTTGTAATCAGGAAGCTCACTGGCCGCACGTACCGCAAACTTTTGAGGCCCTTCACTTGATTCTCTGACAACACCTTGTTTTGCCAATAATGTTTCAAACTGTTTATATACCCTTAATACAGGATCTAGCTCCCTACGCCAAGGCTTAAATAGCAATAGCAGCCAACTAACAGCAACAATGAATAAACTGACAACTAATAAAATACCCACATAAACCCAATTAGCTTTACCAAACAAATCTTTAATGATATCTCTTTGCCTATCCGCACTGTAACTCGAAATAAAAATATCCCATTCGTTATTAAAGTTTTCCCACGTCATACGCAGCGTAGACAAAAAGCTAGAGGAACCATACCCCATTAATGAATTATTACCTACTAATGATTGATCTTGAGGATTTAAAGCAGCATTCAGATCGATATTAATGCGGTCAGGCGCAACTTGAAAGGTAGGGTCAATTCTTACCCAGCCTTTGTTAGACTCCCAATATTCTACCCATGCATGAGCATCAAACTGTCTAATCTGAACGAAGTTACCTGCAGTATTAACTTCTCCCCCTTGATAACCCAAAACGACCCTAGCAGGGACTCCTGCTGCCCGTAAAATAAAAGTAGTGGCACCTGCATAATGCTCACAGAATCCACTTTTCGTTTCAAAAAAGAACTTATCAACACTATTTGCGCCTAAGTCTGGCGTATCAAGTGTGTAATAGTAAGGCTCTTCTTTAAAATACTTGAGTAAAGCCGCTACTATCTGGCCTGCATCTCCCTGATATTGTTTATTTAACTGCTCTCCGAGTGCTCTAGCTTTTGGATCAGTATTAGGCAAACTCTTATTTAAATTCGCTCGAGGCGTGAATTTAAGCTCACGCTTAGCATTTAACCAAGAAGTTAATTGATAGGAGTAAACAGAACTTATGGGATTATTATGCTCTAAATGGAAATCAACAGCTCGAAATGTGTCACTTGGAAGATCGAGAGGTGTTTCTAGAGCTAATAACCAATGTTGTGAGTTAGGTTGCATAATAACAGTATATTCCACTTTACTACCATCATTAGGTACGTACTGCCATCGTGGAGAAGAACGACGCTGATGTGTTACATCCCACGCCTGAGTCCATGTCCGACCATCATACAACTCCAAAGCAAGCGCCCGCCAATAGAGCTGTTGACGAGTAGGAATATTGTTATCTTTAAAAGCAACCCTCGCGACTAAATCTGATGATCGAGCCATATTGCCCATTTCACCAGGGGTCATTTTATTGGTTATCCCTGTTTTTTGCTGTTTATTGGGTGCTGGGAAACTCCAAAAAGGTTCTAACCGTGGAAAAAAGAAAAATAGAATAAGCATAAGAGGTAATGCTTGCAGTAACAAAACACAAGCTAACCTAACATTTGCCCATGGTTGTATCGCTAATCGAACTTGATTAAGCCCTATCAAAGCAGCTAATAACGCAACAATAGGTAATAAAGAATAACTTACCCATATAAATGTATTATCATAAAGATACAACGTTGTAACAACAAGAAATCCAATATATAAAATAACTAATGCATCGCGTTTAGTCTTTAACTCTATAAGTTTTAGAGAGAATGCAGCAACTAATAAAACTAATCCACCCTCTAATCCTAGAATAGTTCCCTTACTAAAATAAACGCCTACACCAATGATAACTATTAATATAATCTTTACAAATGTTGCTGGGTAACTA
>CAYNAM010000021.1:0-28987 GCA_964395065.1 uncultured Ventosimonas sp. | reverse complement strand
TATCGACATTATCGCAACGACGGCAACCTTCAATCGCCGCAGAACCTGTATCACCAGAGGTTGCCCCCATAATACAACACGCTCATTACGTTTAGCCAGTATATAATCAAGTAAACGGCCTAATAATTGTAAAGCAAAATCTTTAAAGGCTAAGGTTGGGCCATGAAATAACTCTAACACCCACTCATTACCAGCTAATTGACGTAAAGGAGCAACCGATTGGTGAGCAAATACACCGTAAGTTTCTTCAAGAATTTTTTTAAAGTCCGCGTCAGGAATACAACCATCCACAAAAGGACGCATTACTTTAAAAGCTAACTCATGATAAGCTAAACCCGACCAACTGCTAATTTCTTCAACAGTGAAGCGTGGTAAATTTTCAGGTACATAAAGTCCACCATCCGAGGCAAGACCAGCCAATAAAACATCTTCAAAATTGAGTGCGGGAGCTTTTCCGCGAGTACTTATATAGCGCATAGTGAGTACACTTTTATTAATCTAATTGTTCAACACGGATACGAACCACCTTACCTTCTACTCCATCAAGAGCTTCAAGTGCTGTAATCGCATCATCCATTTTTGCTTCACTGACCTTATGCGTCAATAAAATCATAGGGATTTTACCATCCATATGTTCTAATTCTTTTTGCATAATTGATTCAATATTAATCTCACGCTTCGATAAAATCGTAGCGACTTGTGCTAAAACGCCAGGAGAATCCTCTGCTTGAATTCTTAAATAATAGGCTGTTTCACACTGTTCTATGGGTAATACTGCCACATCAGATAATGAAGAAGGTTGAAAAGCCAAATGAGGCACACGATTTTCTGGATCAGAGGTCATCGCCCTTACCACATCAACAATATCAGCCACAACAGCTGAAGCCGTTGCCTCCATTCCCGCACCCGCCCCATAGTATAATGTAGAACCTACGGCATCACCGTTCACCATCACCGCATTCATCACACCATTGACATTAGCCAGTAATTTTTCAGCAGGAACAAGGGTTGGATGAACACGCAACTCAATACCTTGTGGAGTCCGCTTAGCAACACCAAGATGCTTAATACGATACCCTAAAGCATCAGCGTACAATACATCGTCAGAAGTTAACTTGGTAATCCCTTCCGTATAGGCCTTTTCAAACTGCAACGGTATACCAAAGGCGATGGAAGCTAATATAGTTAGCTTATGTGCCGCATCAATACCCTCTATATCAAAGGTTGGATCAGCTTCGGCATAACCTAATGCCTGTGCTTCTTTCAATACATCAGCAAAAGCACGGCCTTTTTCACGCATTTCAGTTAAAATAAAGTTTCCTGTGCCATTAATGATACCTGCAACCCAATTAATGCGGTTTCCCGACAACCCCTCACGAATGGTTTTAATAACAGGAATACCACCTGCAACAGAGGCTTCAAAAGCGACAATAACACCTTTCTCCTCAGCTTTTGTAAAAATCTCATTGCCATGTACAGCAATCAGTGCCTTATTAGCGGTTACCACGTGCTTGCCATTTTCAATGGCTCTAAGCACTAAATCACGCGCTAGGGTATAACCACCAATCAGTTCAACCACAATATCTATATTAGGGTTATTAACCACTTCGAAGACATCATTCGTAATAAGCGTTGCCCCTGTTTGGCATAAGGGGTTAATAGAGCGCGCAGCAATTTGTGCCACCTCGATTTCTCTACCTGCACGACGCGCTATTTCTTGCGCATTACGTTGTAATACATTGAAAGTACCACCACCCACAGTACCTAAACCGCATATACCCACTTTAACTGGATTCAAGTTAATGCTCCCACTTACCTAACTAGTTTAAAATATAACTCTACTAACGTTATAACCTGTTTATCACTCTAAATAATACTATCTGTTTGCGCCTTGTTGGTTGGTTATATTTTGGCCTGTTTGGGCAACACGCACATTGTTATAGCTATTAACGATAATATAAACGCGATCACCCACACGTATAATCTGGTTAGGATCAACCTCTTGCACAATAGAAATTAAACGCCCCTCTTCACCATCTTGCTTAATCACCATTTCCACACCATCAGTGCGCGTAAAACCTTCTTCCGTTACAGTCCCAATAAGCCCGACAGCTACAGCACCTATCACAGCACCAACAACCGCACCGGCCACATCGCCATTTGTTGCACTATAACCACCCGCCGCACCACCAGCCAAACCAGCCACAGCACCAGAACTTGCACCAACTCCACTTCTTGATCCCTCAATACGGACAGGTCTTAAATTTAGAATTGTTCCCAATGTTACATTTTGAATATTACGAACTTCATTTCGACCATAAGTTTTACTATCAAGTTTAGGCATACACCCAGCAATAGCAAAAACACTTAATATAACTCCCAATAATTGGAGTTGGCGTTTAATACTCATATAACACCCAATTGAGTAACTTTAAAAGCCCGTATTATGCCATAGATATTGCTAGAGTATAAGCCAAAAGATAAAACACAAATATTTTCTATTTTAAGAACCTATCTTTTTTTGAGATGCTAACTTAAAAACTAACGCCCCTTAGGAATCAGCTGTATACACCAATGATCTGCCGCATATGAAAGAAGCTGTCTAGGTGTTAGCTTTTGTAAGTCAGCACTGACAGGTTGCCCTAACTGTTCTAAAAGACGGAATAACAACATCACCTTTTCGTGTTCAGAAAGCGTCAACAACGAGGCTAACGAGTTACTATACAAAGGATTATTAGATATAGCTGGCACATGCAAATAAGTAGGCGATGAAAAACCTAACAATTCTTGCAGGTATAATTGTTTTACAACGGTAGACAACTGCTCAATTGGTCTTACGATTTGCGTAGCCCCTAATCCCATACTTATCAAAACCATTATTAAATCAGCATCCACAACGCCCTGCTTATCTCTAATAACGAAATCACCAATCTCTTGGCTTATATTCTGTTTAAAAACTCCCTGCAGACTATCTGTAAATTGATAAATCAGATCAGGTGTACGTAAACGAATAGCTGCATTTTGTATAGGTTTTAAGGCATCTCGACAAAAGCCAGGATAAACTTTTATCTCTTTTAGTTGATCTTCTTTACAGTGACAAGCATAAGCCAAGCCATGCATCAACCACTGATCAACGATATCCCTTGCATCTCGAGGACAGTTTACTCTTTCAGAGGCTTCATTATCCCAATCAAACCCATAAGCCTCTAAAATCAACAACCATTGCTCAGTCTGTTGTTTTACTAAAGAAAAATTACTATCAGGAAAATCAATAAACCATGTCCCTTTGGCCGAACGAGACTCCAAATAAGAAACTAATGCGACTTCTAACGTTCTTAAATGAATTCCCCCATCAAGGATGGGGGAAAAAAAGCCGACACGAGGTTTAGACATAACAAAGAATAAATTACAATCCTGTTTGTTTTTCTTTAATCTCTGCTAAAGTTTTACAGTCAATGCAAAGTGTTGCTGTTGGCCTAGCCTCTAAACGACGAATACCGATCTCCACGCCACAAGAGTCACACCAACCATATTCATTATCCGCAATTAATTGTAACGTATCATCAATTTTTTTAATAAGTTTACGCTCTCTATCACGAGTACGTAACTCCAAACTAAACTCCTCTTCCTGTGTTGCTCTATCAGCAGGATCAGGGAAGTTAGCTGCATCATCTTGCATATGCTCAACGGTACGATTCATATCGCTCACAAGCTCTGAGCGCCATTTTTTTAGTATAGTCGTAAAATGCTCACGCATCTCATCGCTCATATACTCTTCACCCTTTTTCTCTTGATAAGGTGTAAATGCCCCGTTCTCATTCTTCTCTGCAAGAATATTTTCTACGGTTTTTTTAGCCCTAGCCACTATGTCATCCCCTCTTCAATAAAACAAATAAGCTAAAAGAAATATCCTTTTAAATCCCCAACTTTAAGATCAAAATAAACGGCGCAAACTACCAGATCTTTAAAGGTTAATCCAGTACCCGTTGTCCTTTTGCTACTTTTTAACATTTATTAATAAATAGTACGATTACAGATAACTTTCTACAATATAATATTTTAAAAAAGACTACAAGATAAATATTACAATCCCAACAAATGGCTTTTAATTCTGAGACGAAGCAATCAATTTACACTATATATTTGATATAATTAACCACGAAACATACTAAAACAGGCATAAAATCATGAGTAAAACTTTCACTAAGCGCAGTGACTCTATAGAACCCTTTCAAGTTATGAACTTACTAGCTCGTGCTAACGCGTTACAAGCCGAAGGGAAAAAAGTTATTCACTTAGAGATTGGAGAGCCCGACTTTACCACGGCACAACCTATTTTAGATGCAGCAAAAGCAGCAATTGAAGCAGGTCATACGCACTATACACCAGCCCTCGGCTTACCAGAGTTAAGACAAGCCATTGCCAACCTTTATAAAACACGCTACAACCTTGATATTGACTATAACCGTATACTCGTGACATCAGGTGGATCAGGTGCATTATTATTAGCCAGTGGTTTACTCGTCGAAGCAGGTCAACACTTACTAATGGCTGATCCTGGATACCCTTGTAATCGTAACTTTTTAAGGCTCATCGAAGCCGATGCTAAAATGGTCGCGACTGACCACACCACTAACTACCAGCTAACCCCAGAACTACTTGATCAACACTGGGATAAAAACACAGCAGGTATTTTAGTAGCCTCACCCGCCAACCCAACAGGCACGATTTTAAATAAAAAAGAACTCAATGCATTAGCGCAAAGCTGCCAACAACATGAGGGATATTTCATCTCCGACGAGATATACCATGGCCTGAGCTATGACACTGAAGCACCTAGCGCCCTTGAAGTAGATGATAATGCTTACATACTCAATAGCTTTTCTAAATATTATGGCATGACCGGTTGGCGATTAGGTTGGCTGGTAGCTCCTCTTGATGCGGTAAGCAGTCTAGAAAAATTTGCTCAGAATATATACATAAGCCCAGCGAGTATTTCACAATATGCTGCACTGGCTTGTTTCACTCCTGAAGCACAAGCAATATTTGAAGAGAGAAAGGCAGAGTTTGCCAAGCGTCGTGATTTTTTACTGCCAGCCCTGACTGAACTTGGTTTTAAAATCAAAACAAAACCCGATGGTGCCTTCTACCTTTATGCTGACATCTCCTCCTTCACAGACGATGCCTATAAATTTTGCTACTATTTCTTAGAGAATCAACATGTAGCCTTTACACCGGGTTTAGATTTTGGCACGTACAAATCCAATGAGCACGTGCGATTTGCTTACACCAAAAGCTTACCTGTACTAGAGGAAGCTGTCGAACGTATTGCACGTGGCCTACAAGGCTGGCAGGGATAGTTTATGCAATTTGAGCCTCCCCTAGAGCACGCAATACTTATTAAACGCTATAAACGTTTCTTAGCCGATATAAAGACAGCCTCTGGAGAACTACTCACCATTCACTGCCCTAACACAGGGTCCATGCTAAATTGCATGAGTGAAGGAGGCAACATTTGGTTTAGACGCTCGATCGACCCTAAACGTAAATCAGCAGGTACATGGGTTCTTTCAGAGACACCACAAAAGCGGCTAGCCTGTGTTGACACACAACTAGCTAATAAACTGGTTGAAGAGGCACTGCATGCTAGCGTTATTAAGGAGTTAAAGGGCTTTAATAATTTACGGCGAGAAGTGAAATACGGGCAAGAAAATTCACGTATTGATTTTTGTTTACATTACCCTAATCAACGAGAAACTTATCTTGAAGTTAAAAGTGTCACCTTAGGCTTTGACAACACAGACATTGCTGCATTCCCTGATGCAGTGACTACGCGTGGCACAAAACATTTACGGGAACTCACCACCTTATCAAGACAAGGTATTGATACGGCTCTCTTATACTGCGTTAATCTAACACATATCAAAGCGGTACGCCCTTGTACTGAAATTGATCCATACTATGCCGAAGCACTACAAGAAGCACATGATGCAGGTGTTAAACTGCTTGCCTATGCATGCGATATTTCGCACGATACTATAAAACTAACGCATGCTATTAACATTAACCTTAAATAATATTATCCAACTAAAAAAGAGCAAGATAATTATCACATTGATTTAAATTGCCCTGTTATAGAAACCGTTAAACTGCTAAAATTTAAAAACGACTAATAATAAACTATTCACTAGGCCAAAATTTATGAGTTATAAACACCAATATGTTGATGGGTCATCTATTCATTTTGCTGTAGGTAAAGTTGTTTGTATAGGCCGTAATTATGCTGAACATGCTAAAGAGCTAAACAACCCAATCCCTACAGAACCACTTATCTTCATAAAACCCTCTACCTCCATCGTCAGTAGCAATGGTGGCTTCACTATTCCTCATAATCAAGGTGCAGTCCATTATGAAGCAGAAATTGCTGTGCTTATTGGTAAACCATTGTCAGGGCCGGTGAGCCATAGTGAAATACAAGAAGCTATTGTAGGCTTTGCCCCAGCACTAGATCTTACGTTAAGAGATGTACAATCTAGACTTAAAGAAAAAGGCTGGCCTTGGGAGTTAGCTAAAAGCTTTGACGGTGCCTGTGTTTTAACACCCTTTACGCCCGCATCAAACTACCCTGACCTCACAGACATTAATATCCGCTTAACGATTAATAATGAAGTTCGCCAAGAAGGTAATAGTAGCCAAATGCTCACCCCTATTATGAGCTTAATTGAATACATTGCCCACTCCTTTACCTTGTTACCTGGCGATGTTATCTTAACTGGGACACCACAAGGCGTTGGAGCAATCAACACTGGGGATCGACTCATTATGGAGCTACCCGAACACTGCCAATTTGTAACAGAGGTCATATAATTTATTGCTCCATGCATAAAAAATTTACAAGCTTATTCACTACAAGGCGAGTGGTTCTATTACTTGCCTTATTGTTCGTCGTTGGATTAATCATCTTCAATCAACAATTTCATGTTTATGAGCGCCTCACTTTTAATTTTCAAGAGTGGCGCCATACCAATACGTGGCGAAAAAAATCCCTATGGTTACCTGATTACCAAGTCGTTATTGAAGCAAAACCGATCCAAGGTATTCACAATAACTTATCAGGTCTCACATGGAATAATGACACTAAGACATTATTTGCTATTGTGAATAACCCCACAAAAATTATCGAGCTTTCTACAACAGGCGATCTTTTACGTCAAATTGACCTTATCAACTTCAGTGATCCTGAAGCCATTGAGTATATTGGTAATAATAGCTTTATTATTGCTGAGGAAAGAAAACAAAAACTGATTAAAGTCGTTATTGAGTCCTCCTCAACGGAAATTAACTCTCAAGGTGCGCCACAATTTACTTTAGGTACGGGACTAACCAGTAATAAGGGAATAGAAGGACTTGCTTGGGACTTTGAGGGTAAAAAAATCTATGCTGCAAAAGAGCGTAACCCTGTTCATATCTATGAAATCACAGGTTTTCCCCAATCCCCCAATACCGCTTTAGACATTGTTGTAGAAAATAATAAAACAAGAGACCAACGCCTTTTTATAAAAGACATCTCTAGCATTACTTTTAATAGCCATTATCAACATTTACTCGTTCTTTCTGACGAGTCTCGACTCATCATCGAAATAGATAAAAAAGGCCACCCTATTAGTAGCCTATCACTGATTACAGGTCATAACCTCAAACAATCAGTACCACAAGCAGAAGGTATGACTTTAGACGATCAAGATAATCTTTACCTCGTGGGAGAACCTAACTTGTTTTACGTCTTTAAAAAAACTAACTAGCCACTTTTACTTGCTCTATAGCCTGATGCTGTAATTGTGCAGCAAGATTGCGCACTCGGACAAGCTGTCTACAAATCAGTGATAACTCTGTTAAAATCAACTTCAAATTATCGTCCATTTCTTCTGATAACTGATCGAGCTCTTTAGCTAACAACTCTTCAACTTCATTAGTCACTTTTACAGATCTTTTATCCAATAAATCATTGGCAATTTCATCTAAATCATTGGCTATCGTTGTCGTCACTCGCTCAAGCAATGCTTCGACCTCGGAGTTTTCAGGCAATGTCTCTCTGTGCGCCCCCAGTGCAGACAAATAACTCAACAACGTATGTGAAACAACTAAAAATCGAAAACCAGCATCAACATCTTTTCTGAAATGCCCAGGTTCAAGTAGCATACTGGCCAACGCACTCGATAATGCCGCATCTGCATTATGTGCATTACGCCGAGCAACACGATAATCTAAATCATCTTCCTTGCCAGTATCATACTGACTCATAATTTCCCGTAAATAACGGCTACTGCTGCTTAAAGTATTCGCCAATACACGGTTTAATTGTCGCCCCTGCCAATCGGGTAAAATAAAAAACACTGCTAAGCCAGCAATCATACAGCCAATTAACGTATCCATTAATCGTGGAATAATCATCGTAAATGCAGAATTACCCATCTGATTAAAGCAGCATAAAATCATCAAGGTAATAAAAGCCGTTGATAACGTATAGCGATTCAAACGATAAGCAAAAAATAATATACCCGCAATGGTGGCAATAATTGACTGCATAATCAAACTAGGGAAAAGACTAATCACCGCCCAACCACAAATAACCCCTATGGCTGTCCCCATCATTCTCTGTACTAACCTCACTCGGGTTGCACCATAGCTAGGGCGACAAACAAAGACCGTCGTTAATAAAATCCAAAAACCATACTCTGCATTTAACAAATGCATCACGCCATAACCGACTACGAGTGCAATCGCAATACGGATAGCATGGCGACACGTTAACGACGTTAGGGTTAAATTTTGTTTTAATCGGAGAAAAGCCTCTTTAAAGGTATGTATCTCTCTATCAAATAAACTAGCGTCCTCATTAGTCAACGCATCAGGGTTCTTTGCAGCCATCAACTTCTGCTCCAAAATCGTTAGATTTTTGGCTAAAGCGTACACGGAGCGTAATAATCTTTTATTAACATCAGGTTGGTGACGAATATAATCAATGGATTTTTTTAAGTCCTCTAAGGCCTCTGTACTTTCACTGTAATTAAACGGTTCCTGCAATCTAAGCGCTTTAGCTAATAATTGACAAGCTTTACCTTGATGACTTAAAAGCAACTGACAACGAAAAAGTACATCGCTGTGAAAAAAAGCTTCACCCAAGGCATCATAAGGATAATGCGATGAGTTAGCGCGTTCATGAATATCTTGTGCAATAAAATATAATTTTAGATAACGACTAACTTGTGGATTATGACGACTTCCCTTCATTCGATTTAAAATAGTTTCTTTCGCAATATTTAATGCATCAACCACCTTACCATTCTTTTTAGCTAGTGCAAGGTGCCTCTCTTCACTATCCGAACACCTGACAGGTTCAATTAGTGTTGCCTTTAATTTTAAGTACCCTCCCAGCTCATTAAACAAATTAACCAATGCATACAATACAGGTTGATGGGCAAAGATAAAATTCCACACAATTGACAAAAACCCATACCAAGCCGCCCCCACTAGTAACGCTATAGAGTCGCGCCATATATCATGATTATTTGTCTGAATATGTTGACTGACGCTAATCATGGTATAAATTGATAAAATCAGCGTAGCAAAACTAATGCTGCTATACCGACTTCCTATTGCGCCAAGCAACGTCAGCCCAAAAGCAGAGATGGCAAGACCTATTGCAAATAACCAAGGATAAGGAAAAAGAAGTGTTACAGAAACAGACGTAATACTAAAACAAATCAGCATAACCACCACAGCTTTTAAGCGACCTTGCCAATTATCATCTGTTTCAGCCATAGCACTGGCGATAATGCCCAAAAACAGCGGCACAACCAGTGACAACTCTTCTTTCCACCAACAAAGTACCATCACCCCGGTTAAGGCAATAAAAACCCTTACACAATAAGCAACGCGCTCAAGCGACCATAATTGATGAAGTGTATTGACTAATGAACGCCCGCTAGCCATGGTGTATAAAACTCCAATCGATTTATATTTTTATAGTTCACAGAATAAACGAAAAAAACTCTCCTATTTAAATATTATGTTAGCATATAACTTTTGTTCAGCTTACTGTTTGTTTTTCTATACCTATAAAAGCTCTCAGTATCCTACAAGTTATTTGTGGCACTTTTATGACAAACAATAAAAACTCTTGCTATGTTGCTATTATTGGGGCTGGCCCAGCAGGACTAATGGCCGCAGAGGTCATCAGTCAACAAGGCATTACAGTTCATGTATTTGATCGCATGCCCTCCGTGGCTCGAAAGTTTTTACTGGCTGGTATTGGTGGCTTAAACATCACCCACTCAGAACCTTATGAACAATTTTGTGAGCGCTACCACCCTAAGCACAGCATGACGCCTTTTTTAAAAAAGTACGGCGTAGAACAACTCCTTCAATGGTGTCATGAACTAGGTATTGAAACCTTCATCGGCAGCTCTGGCCGAGTGTTTCCAAAAGGAATGAAAGCAGCTCCCTTACTAAGGGCATGGCTCAAACGTTTACGTCAACAAGGCGTACAATTTCATTTAAAACATACATGGCAAGGTTGGGATCAAGATCATCACCTTCTCTTTCAATCTCCTGTTGGAGTCTTACGTATCCAACCAAATGCAACACTTCTCGCGCTGGGGGGGGCTAGCTACCCTAGACTAGGAAGTGATGGCGCATGGTTTGATGATCTACAATCATTGAGCATTCAATGTAATCCTTGGCAACCTTCTAATTGTGGTTTTGAAACACTACCTTGGTCAACTATTTTCAAAGAACGCTATGCGGGTACCCCCGTTAAAGCGATTGCTTGTCATTTCATCGACCAACAAGGTAACCACCACCATAAACTGGGAGAAATTATGATCACGGGTTACGGTGTGGAAGGCAGCGCCATTTACTCACTTTCTCAGGCATTAAGAGAAACAATCAATCAACAAGGGGCTGTTACATTACACTTAGACTTGTTTCCAAAACTCACACAAGAAAAACTGCGAGAAAAGCTTGCAAAACCACAGGGCAAACAGTCGCTTACTAATTTTTTACGCAAGCAAATCAACTTAAAAGACATCAAAATGGGATTAGTCCGAGAGTTAGCGCCCGAATCTTTGCAAGATATAACAACATTGGCTGATAAATTAAAAGCTATCCCCCTTACACTAACAAAACCCCGCCCCATTGCCGAAGCCATTAGCTCAGCAGGCGGTATCAGCCTTAATGAGCTAAATAATCAGTTAATGCTAAAAAAACGTTCAGGGGTATTTTGTGCAGGTGAAATGCTCGATTGGGAAGCTCCAACAGGGGGATACTTATTAACAGGCTGCTTTTCAACAGGCTACTGTGCAGGACTTGGTATTATTGACTGGCTGGCAAAATAGCAGGCACTTCTCGCCATTGGCCTTGCGCTAAACCATCAATTGACCACTCGCCAATTTTAACCCGTACTAATCGCAATGTTGGTAAACCAACCGCAGCAGTCATGCGACGCACTTGGCGATTGCGTCCCTCGCGAATGGTCAGCTCAAGCCAAGCCGTAGGGATTGCTTTACGAAAGCGCACGGGGGGATTACGTGGCCACAATTTAGGTTCAGCAATACACTTTACTTGTGCTGGCAATGTGAGGCCATCGTTTAACTCAACCCCTTTTCTTAATTGCTCAAGTTGAACTTCTGTCGGCTCTCCCTCTACCTGCACCCAATAGGTTTTGGGTAATTTAAATTTAGGGTCTGCAATACGAGCTTGCAAACGTCCATCATTCGTCAACAACAATAATCCCTCACTGTCACGATCTAAACGTCCTGCTGGGTAAACACCTACAACATGAATAAAGTCTTTAAGCGTTTTACGCCCTAAATCATCGGTAAACTGTGTTAACACATCAAATGGTTTGTTAAAAAGCAACAGCTTAGTCACCACAGGTGGGGTTGTTTTTTTATGAGCTATTTTTTTATAAGGAGGACGTTTTGATAAAGCCATACAATTAAGAAATATCCAATAAAGTAGTGGTTAATCATAACATAGAACAAGAAGATTATTTGAAATCTCACCATAGTTTAGATCGATCTTTACATGGTTTAACAGCCAGTCAGCAGATAACAGACTGTCTAACTTCTACTAGAGCAAAAAAATAACAAGAAAAACTATCATTTCTCTAGCGGTTTATCGAATTTCTAAGTTTTACTTTAAGCAATAAATCTCTTCAACAATTAATAATTTTTTCTAGTTGAAATATCAACGTCTGTCAGTTTTAAAAAAGTAATTAACGCCGTTCTTAATGACTCTAAAGATAAACCATTGATTTATAAAACTCAGCCTCTTGCCCATAGCGTGCTATCCATTCAACAACTTCAGGATAACTAAAAATAGAAATTTTCTCTAAAGTAACAATTGCATTATCTTTAATATCTTCTATTAATCGAGTATTCTTACGATTTGCAAAAGCCACATAGGTGGCTAAATCATTACTTAATATCTCAAGAGTAAAAAACTCATCATTACCATTATCTCCCCAAAATAAATTACCTCTATCACAATCAAAGTAAGCTTTTTTGGATTGCTCAGATAATATATTAATTATATTAACATATTCAGTTTTCATATCTGATCTCACTTTAGTAGAAAGGTTATTCAAATTGAACAGTTTTATTGCATAACCATATAATGGTTTTACTATAAAGTAAAAAACACCAAACATAGATTTATAAAAATGCATATTCTTTTTTAATTACATTGATACAGCTCGCAAGTTTGATAATCAACAATTGAGCTGTTTATTCAGTTTTAATTTTGAATGCGGTTAAGATATTTTAATTTATGCTCCCGTTAAAATCACCTCACGGATTCTTTTAGCTATGTATCCTACATGAGTTTCCAATGCAAAATGGCCTGTATCTAGCAACTCAACCACTGCATCGGCATTATCTTTTTTGTAAGCTTCTGCACCCGCAGGTATAAAAAATGAATCATGTTTTCCCCAAATAATTAAGCAAGGCAACTGATAATCTCTAAAAAACTGTTGAAATAAAGGATACATTTTTAAATTGTTCGCATAATCTAAAAATAAATCTAATTGAATGTCTTTGTTAGCCCCACGCTCAAATAAGAATGTGTCTAAATAGTAGGATTCTGGAGCGATACTCTCAATCGATTGTACTCCGTGTGTATATTGTGTACGAGTTCCCTCCAAATTCAATATAGCTTCTTCAATACTTTTCCTATTTTGTTTTGTTGGATTGTCCCAGTAAACCTTTATTGGATCCCAAGCACTGCCTAAACCTTCCAAATAAGCATTGCCATTTTGTGATACAAATCCTGTTACCCTATCAGGATAAGTTAAAGCAAGACGAAAGCCTATGGGTGCACCATAGTCAAAAACATACATTGCATATTTTTTAAGGCCTAAAGCATCGATGAACTTAATTAGTGTTTTACTTATATTATCGAAACTATAAATATAATTGGCATTGTCTATCACCTCTGTAAAACCAAAGCCTGGGAAGTCAGGTGCAATTAGATGAAATTTATCCGCTAGTAAAGGAATTAACTCTCTAAACTGGTGTGAAGAGCTAGGAAAACCATGTAAGAGCAAAAGAGTCGGCAAACTTTTATCCCCTGCCTCCCTGTAAAACATGCTTACACCTTCGATATCGATGTACTTATATTTAATAGAATAATGAATGTTATTTGTCATAAAAACCTCTTTGTAACCTTTTAATTTATATTTAAAGAGTTACACACAATATTTAAACCAATGTAACTTGTCAATACTATTTTTAAGGGTTACAATTTTATTATGAAAAAAGGTATGTTGATATGATGACAAATACATTAGATGAATTAGTATTGATAGGAGATAACGACGCTCTTAACATGATAAATACTGTCGTTAAAATAGATGGAAAATTAATTGATCGTTGGAGTTCAACGGAACAACTAGTCTATTGGCTAGACAAAGTAGCCGGCATTATAGTCCCTGATGATTTATGTTCCTCTTTAGCATTACTTGATACGGCTAAACAACTGAGGGAAATAACGAGAGTACTTATACAACAAAAAAAAGAAGAGCATAGTTTAGATATTGAGCCATTGAATGCTTTTTTGCATAAGGCTAGTCGATGGTTAAATTTAGAATATGATGCTAATCAATCGCTTATTGTCACTCATCATTACACCATGCATAGTCCAGAACAGGTTTTAGCACCTTTGGCAGAAGCCTCAGCAAAACTAATCGCACAAAAGGATTTTAGTTTAGTAAAACGCTGCGAGCATCAAGACTGTGTGCTATGGTTTTATGATAAGACAAAAGCACATAAAAGGCGCTGGTGTAGCATGAAAGTTTGTGGCAACAGACATAAGGTTATGAAGTTTAGAAAAAAGCTAGCAACTTTTTAAGTATAGGCTGTACCAATATACCTTAATATAAATGTATTAACTCTATGACTGCCTTTAACACTTAACTGGCATAATATATAGTGATATAAGTATTTACAAATACTGGAAATGCTCTCTTTAATGCAATAAACATCTATCAAAACAAAAAAGATCACTCTGTTTCTGCCCCGTTAAATTGAAGATAAATAAGGTTTCTTAGCCATTGCTGTATTGGATTATTGTGCGTTCTGTCGTGCCACGCCATTATTTTAGTATACCCTCGAACATTGACAGGAGGTTCCATAATCGCTAAGTCTTTCATATGACACGTCAAGCGCTTAGGAACGACAGCTATAAAATCGCTGTGCTTTAAGATACTGGGCAATAATAAAAAACTAGTAACGGATAAAGAAACATTTCGAGTACGCCCTACTTTGGCTAATGCCTCATCCGTTACACCTTCAAATAGACCTCCCGTGTAGGAAACAAGCACATGCTCATAATCACAAAACTTATCTAAGGTTATCGTGTCATTTTCAATTGCAGGATGGCCTTTACGCATTATACAAACATAGCGCTCATGATATAAAACTCGGCTATGCAATGATTCAGGAGCGTTGACTGGGTCAATTAAAATTAAATCCAAATCTCCTCTCTCTAACATGGTTTGAATATCCAATTGATGAAAAGATAAAAAAGAGACTTTAACAAGCGGTGCCTGCTCTTTTAGTGTCAATACAAACGGTAGTCCAATCGTTTGCATATCATGATCATTAGCGGCAATTTTAAAAGTAGTTTGTAACTGCTGGGGATCAAAATCAATAGGTTGTAACAAATCTCGGATACTGCATAAAATTTGCTTTACTGGTTTTTCTAGCGCTAATGCTCTATCGGTTGGGATCAAGCCATGCTGCCCACGCACAAACAAAGGATCATTAAATTTTGCACGCAATTTATTTAGCATATTACTCACAGCAGGCTGTGTTAATGAAAGCCTAGCAGCTGCTCGTGTCACATTACGCTCATCCAGCAGTACACCCAAAGTTTTTAGTAAGTTAAGATCAAGCGATCTGATATCATTCATATTTATACCAATCATACTAAATATTAATTAGATTTATAGCAGAATCGGTTCTATGATTCAATACAACAAGATGACTCTAATGAGGATTAAATCATGGCTAAACTTCGCCACCTTACAACACCCTATACGATTAAAAACTTATCACTTAAAAACCGTATTGTTATGCCACCTATGTGCCAATATCAAGCTAAAAATGGCATACCTAATGACTGGCATTTCGTTCACTATGCTTCACGTGCCGTTGGTGGGGTTGGCCTAATTATTGTTGAAATGACAAACATTTTACCCAATGGCCGTATATCCCCCAATTGTTTAGGATTATGGAACGATGCACAACGTGACCAATTCAAACGTATAGTCGATATTGCCCATAAAAATGGAAGTAAAATAGCCATTCAAATCGGACACGCTGGACGAAAAGCACTTGGCGAAGAGAACGTTGTTTCTTCTTCTGAAATGATCTATGAAGGTAGCCCCGATGCTGGTGATGGGAAATGGACCTATAAAAAACCCAGAGCACTGTCTAAAGAGGAAATTCAACAATATATTCAAGCATTCCAAGATTCAGTTAGAAGAGCCGTTGAAGCGGGTTTTGATGCCATCGAACTGCATGGAGCTCATGGTTATTTAATCCATCAGTTTTACTCCCCAAAACTTAATCAACGAACGGATGAATATGGGCAAGATAAAATGCTATTTGGTGAGCAAGTCATTAAAGCCGCTAAAGCTGTTATGCCTGCCGATATGCCTCTAATCATTAGGATTTCTGCACAAGAATACGGTAAAGATGGGTTTGACCTTGCTTATGGCTGTGAAGTAGCTAAACGCTTTGCTGAGGCCGGTGTAGACATGATAGATGTAAGTGGCGGTGGTGATGGCCAGCTAGACCCACAGCATACACCTGTATTTAATGCAGGTTATCAAGTCTATTTGGCAGAGGCAGTAAGAAAAGCAACCAACTTACCTGTTATTGCTGTAGGCATGCTGGAAGATGCGCAGGTTGCTGACTATGTATTAAACTCAAAAAACATAGAGCTAGTGGCTATAGGACGGGCCTTATTACGTGATCCTTATTGGCTGTTAAATGCACAATACAATCAGGTGGCCAAAGATAACAATGGTGTGGAGTTTGTGCCTGAATCCTATAAAGGCAGTTTCTTATAATAACGCTAGGGATTAAAGGATAATCTTTACTTTAATCTTGCTCCACAAGGGTCAATATATTAGTTCTTAATAATAGACATAGCATGCATAAATAAAGGAGGCCACCCTCCTTTATTTGTGTGTAAATCACTGATTGAAAAAATGGCATCATTGAACAGAGGCGATTATTTAGTATTCATAATGCATGCTTCAATTCTTTTTGTGTAGTTGGTTTCTTTTCTATTTTTTGACTCGCTTGAGCCTTTCGTCATGTTTGGTAAAGTCATCTTAACTAATTTTTGCGCTGTATCATGCTCAACTTCCGCGTTACAACAACATACTTTTAATCTTCTTGCTTCTAACCGACTGTCAGGTCTAACTACCTAATTATAGCCAATGTCCTGATTATATATGGGTTAGTCATTTTTATCCTATATAACAACGTTTTATTTGATTAGGCGATACACCAAACTGTCTTTTAAAGGCTGTACTAAAATTAGCCGCGCTGCCATAACCTGCTAATAAGGCTGCCTCTAATACATTGACCTGATTATTTTCCAAGGCATTTTTAGCTTGGGTTAGCTTGTGAGAGCGCAAATAATCAAAAATTGTCATGCCCATGACATGGCGAAAACTGCGTTGCAATGTATTGCTGGTTGTGCCTACTTCTTTAGCCAAAAGATCTAACGAAACCTCTTTTATTTCCGTACTGTTTTCTAATAATTCTAATACTTTATTAACACGCTTACGTTCATAGGGATGCAACTTATCTCTCCCCACAATAGATTGATCTGTTGTCAGCGCCTTAAATGCTTCTGCCACCATTTCTAAGGTAAGCCCTTCAATGTATAAACTCTTTAAAAAAGCAGGCGTATCGGGAGGGTTTAAGATTTTCTCTGTAATACTTTTCATTTGTGGCGTCATTAAATGACGTTCAACCGCCAGATGCTGCTTAAAGAACTGTGTTATCCGTTGATACCCTTCTAAACCATCAAAGCCACCTTTCTCTAGCCACTCAGGTTCAATAGCTACCACTACTTTTTTTAAATAACGGCCTGCTTGCGCCTCTCGGCTAAAGGTTTCTTGACGATTAACAGAAACTAATACTACTTCAGGGACAATCGCTTGATTTTTCTTTTGTTTAATCCCTAATGTTATTTTACGTTCACCATAACAAGCATCACATTGTCCTTTTAAAAACAGCATTAAACCAATTCTAGGATTAATCTGGGTTTGTGTGGTTAAATTATGGTCATCATAGCCATCCGCACTGTGCAGTGTTAAACCATCTCTTAATTTAATTAAATTAAACTGTCCTTTAAAAATAGGCTTCTCTTGTGGGCTTAGTTCATCAACTACCTGGCAATCTCGCCCTGCTTCTCGAGTTAAATCAAGTAACTGTTTACGACTTACAACACCATCACAATACGAAGCAATCATTAATCTGCCCTGAACAATTTTTCATTAATGTTCTTTTAACAAACAAATTTGTTGTTTTAACAAAATAAAAAATAATAAAAATGAATAATAATAGCTTTATTATATGATAATAATTATCATTTACATAAATATTTTGAGAGAACTATGGATTCAAATCATCTTATCCACATTAAAATGCCAAAGATAAGCCATTTCTTACTCATCATGCTACTTATCGCTCAGCCAATTCATAGTCTGGCAGCTAATAAAATAGATACAAAAAATAATACAAAACAAGTGGTGCTACGATCCAACATAACTCAACAATCATATACACTCTCGATTTACACCCCCACTCATCCTGCACCGAAAGAAGGTTTACCAATCCTTTATTTATTAGATGGGCATTTAATATTTCCTCTTGCTCAAAAAATAGCTGATAACCTCATTAAAGAGAATCAAATAAAACCTATCATCATTGTCGGCATTGATTACACCGAACAATCGCAATGGATAAATTTACGTGCTCAAGACTATACGCCCCCCCATAACACAACCATAACCAACGATCCGTTTATAAAGGGTGAAGCAAATGGCGGCGGCGCCCCCTTATTTTTAAGCTTTATTAATAACGAATTAAAACCCTTTATAGAACAAAATTTCCATGTTAACCCAAAAAAACAGGCAATATTTGGCCATTCTTATGGTGGGTTATTCACACTCTACACTCGCTTTACACAGCCCGATAGCTTTCAGTATTACTATGCTGCTAGCCCCTCTATTTGGTGGGATAACAAAGTGATTATGCAAACAGTTGATCAATTTATGCGTAATACTAAACCCTCTAGCCCCACACCAAAATTTATTATAAGTGTGGGTAGTTTAGAGCAAACAGCACCCGATAATAGCCCCGATGAAAGAAAACAAAAACTGATAAAAAGAAGCCAAGTTAGCAATGCTACCGTATTGGCTAATCAACTTAAAGACTCCCCCATACACAACTTACTGACTGAATTTATTATTTTTCCCGATCAGAATCATGGCACTGTCATTCCTCTGGCTATTGAACAAGCACTCATTCACTTTTTTAAAAAAAGCCATTGACCGCTTTCATCGATAAAAGGTATCACACTTATGCATTATCCTAAACACGTTAATAAACAAAACTTAATGTTTAGTTTACTCACTAGTATTTGCTTGCCTGTTATGGCTGCCAATAGTAGCTCACCCGAGGCTGATGAAATCATTCAACTCGATACACTAGAAGTATTAGGCACTGCACAAGAAGAGTTAAAACAAGCGCCAGGGGTTTCTATTATTACCGCAGAAGATATTAAAAAAAGCCCACCAGCGAACGATATAGCTGACTTACTGCGTAAACAACCAGGCGTTAACTTAACAGGTAACAGTGGCTCTGGTGCAAGAGGGAATAATCGTCAAATAGATATCCGTGGAATGGGACCTGAAAATACATTAATCTTAGTAGATGGCAAACCTGTTTCCTCCAAAAATGCTGTACGTTACGGTTGGCGTGGGGACAGAGATACACGTGGCGATACTAACTGGGTGCCTGTTGATCAAATTGAACGGGTCGAAATCTTACGTGGTCCCGCAGCAGCAAGATACGGTTCCGGTGCAGCGGGTGGTGTGGTTAACATCATCACCAAAAATACAACCACAGAACATCACGGAAGCCTAACCGCTTATCAAAACTTCCCACAACATAAAAAGGAAGGCGCCAGTAAACGAATTGATTTTGGGTTAAGTGGCCCTCTTGCTGAAACACTCTCATACCGTGTTTACGGTAACTTTAATAAAACAGATAAAGATGATCTGGGTATTAATAAAAACCATACAGTAGGTAATTTTATTACAGCAGGTCGAGAAGGTGTCCGTAACAAAGATATTAACGGGTTACTTAAATGGCAATTTACTCCCGAACAATCTTTAGAGTTTACCGCAGGTTTTAGCCGTCAAGGTAATATCTATGCAGGCGATAGTATGAATAATACGGCTTCCGCCGCCTTGCAAGCAAAGCGTGAACCTTGGATTGGTCATGAAACCAATATTATGTATCGTCAAAACTTTGCGATTACTCACCGTGGGGAATGGGAAAAGCTCTCCTCCATGAGCTTTTTCCAGTACGAAAAAACACGTAACAAACGTCTGGAAGAAGGGCTAGCAGGAGGCCCTGAGGGCAGTATTAACAATGATGTATTTAGAACTATTGAGCTACGTGACCTAACAGCACATAGCGAAGTCAGTGTTCCTTTCTACATGGGGTTTGACCAAGTACTTACAGTAGGAGGAGAATGGAATGAGCAAAAGATGGATGATCCTTTCTCTAATACTCAAACCACAACAGAAGGTGGTAGTGTTGCAGGTATTTCTGGCACTAACCGCAGCACAAAATCTTCAGCGACCATTAGTTCATTATTTATTGAAAATAATATGGAGCCCTTTGCAGGAACAATCATAACCCCAGGATTACGTTACGATCACCACACAGTAACAGGAAGCAACTGGAGCCCCTCTTTAAATGTTTCTCAAGAATTCACTGACACTCTGACATTAAAAGCAGGTATTGCCCGTGCCTACAAAGCCCCCAACCTCTACCAAACAAACCCTAACTACTTACTTTATAGCCGTGGTAATGGTTGTTGGAATGGTGGTGGCAGTTGTTATCTGATGGGGAATAAAAACCTAAAAGCAGAAACCAGTGTGAATAAAGAACTGGGTATAGAATATAAAAAAGATGACTGGGTAGCGGGTATTACTTGGTTTAGAAATGATTATAAGAACAAAATAGAAGCAGGCCAAAATATTGTAGGTATAGCGTCTGGAGGAACAGGATCATACGTTAATTCAGATATATTTAAATGGAGCAATGTTCCTAAAGCTGTAGTTGAAGGATTCGAAGGAAACTTGACCATTCCTTTACATGACCGTCTAAAATGGTCGAATAACTTTACGTATATGATTCAATCAAAAAATAAAACAACGGGAGATCCTCTTTCTATTATTCCTAAATACACCATTAACTCAACACTCGATTGGCAAACAACAGAAGCATTATCATTACAAACGACGGCTACATGGTATGGTAAGCAAAAACCGCCCAAGCTTGATTATCAAGGTAAGCCAGTGGGTAGAGATGGACAACGCCAAATCGCACCCTATATTTTGATTGGTTTTTCGGGCAGTTATGAACTATCTAAAAACTTACGCCTAACAGCAGGTGTCAATAATGTATTTGATAAACGTTTATACCGTGAGGGTAACAGTAAAGATGCGGGAGCTTATACCTATAACGAACCAGGACGCACCTACTTTACATCAATAACCGCTTCATTCTAACCCAACAAAAGGCACTCTACCGTGCCTTTTTACCCACTACACAAAATCTAACTATTGGCGCTGCAAGGTTAAAATAAACGTCACTCCCTCGGGCTCATTTTTCACTTGAATACTGCCACCCATCTTAGCCATATAGGTTTTAGCAACAAATAAGCCTTGCCCTCGATGTGATTTATCCTCAACAGTTGATGGTTCAGAAACACCATATTCAAAGATATTATTGATTAACTCAGATTTAATATTTTCGCCTTGATTATAAATATGTATTTGTGCCATCGTCGTGGTTGTTTCAATGCGAATATCAATGGCACTGCCTATAACTCGATAGCGGTCAGCATTGCGTAAAATGTGCGTTACCGTATCCTCTAACGAAAACTCATCAGCCCTGACCATGACGGGCTCATTATAAGGTGTAAACTGTACGTTATGAATATCAACAAAGCTTGCATTATCAGCTATCGTCACCAAAAACTCATTGAGGTCTAATAATCCTAATTGCAAGGTCGCTTCAGTAAATGCCTCACTGGGTGAAGCTGTGCCATAAATCACCTGAATG
Source organism: uncultured Ventosimonas sp. (assembly GCA_964395065.1). Lineage (GTDB taxonomy): Bacteria > Pseudomonadota > Gammaproteobacteria > Pseudomonadales > Pseudomonadaceae > Entomomonas. The sequence goes on along the minus strand of CAYNAM010000021.1, from coordinate 7,040 downwards.
GCTTGCTGCATCCTTTTCACATAACGGTGGCTAGCTTCATTTTTATCACTATGTAACACCATGAGCGACTGTAGCGGCGACATAATTTCATGCCCCACAGCATGCCACATATCACGCTCCTGCTGAGCTCGAATAGCTTCTCGCTGTAGATCATCTTTAACTCGTTGCAATAGATTATCCAGCGCAGTAGCCAAAATACCTAACTCATCATTACCCTTTAAACGGGCAAAATCTAACTGAGCTAAACTCGCTTGAAGATCAGACTGTTGCATATTATTAGCTAATTTAGCTGCTTGTTTAGTTAATCTTACTATAGGTCGAATAACTCCTAGCTCTATCGCAATCCATGCTAATACAATCGCTAAAATCATGCCACCTACATACCAAGCCATACGATACGAGGTGACAGCCAATACCCTATCGACTGTTTGCGTATTGCCTGTTAGCTGAATTTCATATTGTCCCAACGGCGTTGAAATAACATCATTTAAGACAACTGTTGATAAATTGCTTTTAGTCGGTAACCAACGGATTAACCCCTGATACCATGCTGAGGTTGTAGCCAGTTGGTGGCTTGAACTTAATGTCAACACCGTTTCGTTGTCAGTGCCTAACTTATGAATTTTGAGTGTCTCGCCCGGTGTTAAAATTTGGCTAATATCTTCTAACGTAGGAGGTAATATCACCTCTGTATTATTACTATCAAATAACGGTTGAGGTTGCCCTGCCGCAAAAGCTTGTAAGTGTATTTTTACTTTATTTAAAGGAAGTGGAGGCCATTGTTTGACGTTATTACCATTTATTTTAAAGCGATCAACAGGCACACGTATTGCAAAAAATGTTTCTTTTGTACAAGCATCAAGCTTTGTTGTATCAATACAACCTTTATTTTGCCAGATCCAACCTCTAAAATCCCTGTCTGCTTTTGACCAGGCAGTAAAACGATCTTCATCGGTTTTAAAACCCGGCAACCGCCCCCACCTACTGCGCTCGCCTTCTTTACTGTGCTCTTCAAAAGGAACAACCCAACGCTCCTTTTTATCAGGTAAATTAATATGGATAATTAAATGGTCAACATTCTCAAAATCACGCTGTTTTGGCTCACGACCAATAAGATCATAAGCTTTATACTTACCCACTAAGTAAATAAAAGCGCCAGCATAAGGGTTATAACCCATAGCGGCACAAAGTGATGAACCCTCTTTATACTGAGCAGCACACCCTGTTAACTCAACGGCTTGTAATGCTTTGTTTCGATCAGTAAAATCAATCGCACTATAAGGAATAATCAACGGACTTAGCGGGGCCTTATTTTGCCGACTATGCTGAGGATTAAGTAACATAAGGCGCCCTGTGGGATGACGTAAACGCGCCATGATTTCAGCATAGGTTTTTTGTACCACCTGCTGATAATTAACATAATTTCGCTCTTTTTCCTCTGTTAATAAAACCAAAGCAATGGATAAGGTGGCCAAAATTAAGAGTAAAAAAACACCTCTAAAAATAAGACGTTGTCTAAAAGCCGCTAATCGAAAACTCACGCTTACAACTTCCTTACAACATCACTAACCCAGCGAAAACCTCGCATAGGGACATTCTCAATCCCCATAAAGTCAGGATCGATCTCCTTGAACGCTTCACGAATTGTGCTCACATGTTTACGAATGTTGTCGCGATTACGTCCACTTTTCACCACTTTATACAGGTCTTCATAAGACACAACTTGATCTTTATGTTCGTACAAGTTGGCTAAAATACGCTGTGCAGTTAGCGGTAAATTAATATGTTGCCCACGCCATAAAGGGGTACGTTGCCAAAGAGGATCAAGGGATAATTCTTCTTGTTCTACTATTGCAGTGGGCACATCAGCTTGCTTGTGACGTGAAGAGCGCAAAATATCCAAGAACGTTTCGATAAAATCGCTTTCCTCAAAGGTAGTTTTTTGTAAATAATCCCACGCATCCAACGCTTTCATAATACTTCTATAAATAGTGGCCGGCATGGCAGAAACCACAAGTACTGGCGTGTTATACGTTTGCTTATTAATAGCATTAATTAAGGCAACGCCTGCGTGGCGCTCACGACCTAACTCAATATCCAATACCACAGCATCATAATGCTCTTTAGCTAAAGCCTCCTCAGCATCATCCCGATTAAACCATTGATCTATCGTAATACCTGGTTTAGCTATTTTAATCCACCCCACCAATTGATTACTGGTTGGAATATCATCTTCGATTACAGCAACCCGTACCATATCGCTACCCATGCTATTTAATTCATTCTAATTATCGCTTAATTAAAATTTTTTTGCTGTGAGTTTTTCTTCCTTTGTAGGAAGATTTTAGCCCCCAGCCTGCATTGTTACTTCCGCCACTATTCCGAATAATAGTAATCATAAACACACCTTACTAAAAATAGGAAGCAAACGGATGAAACATCTACTCGCAAAATGTACCAAATTAAAATGGCCTTTAATTACAGTCGCAGTGTTAGGTGCTATTGGATATGGCATGTATAAAAAACCACCGATTACAACCATTCAAAGTAATGAATTAGGTATTCGTACTAACCTTTTAACGGGTAATACAACTCAATTCAAACAAGGCAATGCTCTTGTTATCCCCGGCATTAATAGTTTTAAGCGCATATCTTTAAAAGATCGAGTACTACAACCCAAAGCAATTGCTTCTTCTGATAGTAAAGAAGCTTTACAATCCTTAGAAGGGCTCTCCATCGGTGCTAATGTCATTATTCGCTATAATGTTGATGAAACCAACCTGCTCAACACTTATGCTTCTATCCCAGATAATGACAAGCAAGTGGTTGAATCCGCTTTTTATGGTGTTGCTTATAAAATATTTTCTAAATACACCGTCAGAGAAATCTTCTCCAGTAAACGTGATGAAATTACTGAAACACTTGAAAACTCACTAAAACCACTGTTAGTACAGGACGGATTGACCCTTAAAAGCATTCAACTAGGTAGCATTGACCTACCTGCTGATTACCGTAAAGGCATGGATTCGTTATTAGCCGAAGAATTAGCTTCTGAAAAAATGCGCTACACCATTGAACTACAAAAGAAAAAATTACAAGCTAAAGAGCTAGAAGCAGAATCAGAAAAACAACGCCGAGAAATTGCCGCACAAGCAGCAGCAAGGACACAAATTATTGCTGCGCAAGCACAAGAAGAGGCAATGAAGCACATTATTCCATTCAAACAACGTCAGATCGAACAACGTAAACTAGAAGCTGAGGCCAACACAGCCGCACGTATACAAGAAGCACAAGGGAATGCTAAAGCACGTATTATCGAGGCGGATGGCGAAGCATCTGCAAGAAAGAAATTAGCTGAATCAGATGCCTACCGTATAGAACAAATTGGTAAAGCGAATGTATCCCAAATGGCTAAAGAAGGAGAACTCATTTCTAAACACCCTGGGCTTATACAAAAAGCAATGGTCGATAAACTATCTGACAAAATACAGGTCATTATTGCGCCGCCCTCCACCTCTGGCTTTGTGGGTGATAACTTACTTGGCAATGGATCTCGTGACTAAATATAACCTTACGTTACGGTTAACTAGTTCTTAAAAGATTAAGGATAAACAGATGTTATTAACTTCAGTGGTAGCAACGGTAGCAATGAATACCGCCATCGTTATTCAAGACCAATCACCTATGCTTTCTGCACCAAAAGACTCTGCAAGACAACAAGCCATCTTATGGTCAGGTGAACTGGTTGAGGTACGTGGAGAAAAACAGAACTATCTACAAATCTATGACTATAAAAGAGAACGCCCTGGCTACTTATTAAAAAGCAAAGCAAAAACCTTAAACCTTAATGAACAAGAAGCACCCCAACTACTTTCTGCACTGCGTTATGTCCAACAACAAGATAATAGCGAAGCTTTGAGTATAGGGCTTGCAGCCGCATGGCTACAATCAGCCACGACTAAAACAGTTAATGGCCCAGAGGGTGCAGAAGTGCTTAATATTTTAGGGCTAAAAGCAGAACAACTGGCTGATAAAGCCTCACAAGATATACAACTTGGTAATTACGCAGCCACACGCCAAGCAGCTTATTTTGATGTACTTAAAGGCTATGGTGTGAGATTCAACAGCTATGAATACGGCGATAAAATACGCGTTTGTTATGATGGCGAAGCTTTTCGTCGTGTATTAGCCTTACCTGCAACCGACGAACAAAAAGCTGATGCAGCACTTGCTCTGACCCGTTCAGAATGCAATGATCCTAATCTTTCAGTTACCGATAAACAGATTGTTAACCAATGGCAAGCGGATATCTTAGATAAAGTTGATGACTCAAAACTTCCCACATGGAAAGCGAATCAAATTAAATTACGCCGCGCCATTGTTTGGGGTAATTTAGCTTTTCGCCGTGCACGGTTAGAGAAAGAAGAAGCAGGAAAAACAGCTACCTTGGCTGCTGAAAATGCCATCGTATCCTTAGCAGGCATTAATAAAGAAGAGCTTATTGAAAACGACCTTAAAGAGTATAACAATGCCATTATGGCTGTAAATGCTTCGCGCTGGGCATTACTGCCTAAAAATCAGTCCCCTCTAGCCAAAGCAGGTAAACACTTATACGTTGAGGTTGTGGCAAAAGAAACAGGAGAATCTTGTATCACTTTACTTGATGAAAAGCACAGCATTGAAAAACCTTTAGCCCAACGCTGTACTTTTAGTAAGGTCTGGCTAACATCAGCAACCAAAAATCAAGAAAATACTGCCCTCTCAATTGCAGTACAGCCAACAGAACAATGGCGCGAATTATGGATTTTTTATAAAAAAGGCAATAGCTGGGCTATTAATATATTACCCCCCAGTCCTTCAACACCTGATATGGGATACGCCGAATTCGCAGGTTGGGTACCAGGGGGTAAAAAAATGTTAGTTGCTCAAGAGGCAAGATCAGAAGAAAAATACTACCCCGTGCGTTATAGTCTTATCAATATTGATTCATTAACCGTTGAAAGACAACACCGTGTCGCAAATGAATTAGGAGCATTTCAACGCTGGCAAGATCCTCTATGGAAACAACAATCGGTTTCTATTCGTTAATCATCGCTATAAAAAAGGCACCTTAAGGTGCCTTTTTTGTATTAGAACCATTGCCCAAAGCGACGGACATAGAACATTTTCATGCCTTGAGCTACACAGCAATAGCAGAGTAAAGTACCGACTAACCATGGGAAGTACTCCCAAGGTAATGGTTGTAAACCAACTGCTGCACCCAATGGAGAGAAGGGGATGTAAATACCAATCGCCATGATTAAGAATGTCATTAACATCACAGGTAGTGCTGCTGTACTTTGAATAAATGGAATTTTTTGTGTACGTAACATATGCACAACTAACGTTTGTGATAATAAGCCCTCAATAAACCAACCAGATTGGAATAAAGATTGTAACTCTGGCGTGTTAGCCGCAAACACATACCACATTAGCGCAAAGGTGGTAATATCAAAAATAGAGGAAGTTGGGCCAATCCATACCATGAAGCGACCAATGTTTTTAGCATCCCATTTACGTGGTTTACGTAAAAACTCTTTATCCATTTTATCCCAAGGTAATGCTAATTGAGAAATATCATACATTAAGTTTTGGATTAATAAGTGAATCGCAAGCATGGGTAAGAAAGGTAAAAATGCACTGGCAACTAATACAGAGAACACATTACCAAAGTTAGAGCTTGCTGTCATGTTGAGGTATTTCATGATATTACCAAAGGTTTCTCTACCTTTAATAACACCTTCCTCCAAAACCATTAAGCTTTTTTCTAACAAAATAATGTCAGCTGATTCTTTAGCAATATCTGTAGCAGAATCGACTGAGATTCCAACGTCAGCATCACGCAGAGCAGGGGCATCATTAATACCATCACCTAAGAACCCTACGGTATGGCCATTAGCTTGCAATGCTTTTAATACACGCGATTTTTGTAAAGGTGTTAATTTAGCAAAGATAGTATGCTCTTCGACCTTTTGTCTTAACATTGACTCATCAAACTGTTCAATGTCTTTACCTAATAAAGGTTCACCGACTTCAATACCTACTTCACGGCAAATTTTAGAGGTAATAATAGGATTATCACCAGTTAAAACTTTTACACCCACACCGTTATCACGTAATGCTGTAATCGCTGAACTTGCTGAATCTTTAGGTGGATCTAAAAAGGTTAAGAATCCTTCAACAACTAAATCTGATTCATCTGCCACACCGTATTGATGGCGATTATCATCCACAGGCAATATGCGTGTTCCTAATATTAATACACGGAAACCATCATTATTGTATTCATCAGCCAGTTTAAGAAGATGTTGACGACGTTCATCCGTTAAAGGTAATAATTGTCCATTTTCACGAACATGACCAGAAACAGATAACATCTCTTCAACAGCGCCTTTACACACCAATAGTTTATTGTCTTGGTTTTTTACAATCACAGAAAGACGACGGCGAATAAAGTCAAAAGGTAACTCGTCCACTTTTTGCCATTCTTTAGGCTTTTTAAACTCAGGATTTTTCTTAGCAAAACGAACAATCGCTTTATCCATTAAGTTTTTAACACCGCTTTGATGATGACTATTCAGCCAAGCCAATTGTAGGAGGTCATCACGTTTTGCTCCATTAATATCTACATGACGTTCTAAAATAATTTTATCTTGAGTCAATGTACCTGTTTTATCAGTACAAAGAATATCCATTGCACCAAAGTTTTGAATCGCATTTAAACGCTTTACTACCACCTTACGACGAGACATTGCCACTGCGCCTTTTGCAAGGTTCGCACTAACAATCATTGGTAACATTTCAGGGGTTAAACCTACAGCAACCGCCAATGCAAACATTAATGCCTCAGTCCAGTCTCCTTTTGTAAAGCCATTAATAAAAAATACAATAGGTACCATGATCAACATGAAACGAATTAATAACCAACTGACACTATTAACACCACGATCAAATGCTGTTTGAGAACGTGAGCCCACGATCGATTTAGCAAGTGAGCCAAA
>CAYNAM010000020.1:0-29152 GCA_964395065.1 uncultured Ventosimonas sp. | reverse complement strand
AATGCCTGTGCCTATATTCGCGATCATTTGCCCTATGCGTTAAGTTCTGGTGGTGTTTCTAACGTTTCGTTCTCGTTTCGTGGTAACAACCCTGTGCGCGAGGCAATTCACTCCGTGTTCTTATACTATGCCATTAAAAATGGGTTGAGTATGGGGATTGTCAACGCCGGTCAATTAGCCATTTATGATGATATTCCTCAAGAGCTTCGTGACAGAGTGGAAGATGTTATTTTAAATCGCCACAGCAACGGCACTGAAGCATTATTGGAAGTGGCTGAAAAATACAGGGGGGATGGCTCAGCGGCTAAAGAAGTAGAGACAGAAGAGTGGCGTAATCTTCCTGTAGAAAAACGTTTAGAGTATGCCTTGGTGAAAGGCATTACCACCTACATTGTTGAAGATACCGAAGAATGCCGCGTGCAGTGCAGTCGCCCTATTGAAGTAATTGAAGGGCCACTCATGGCTGGTATGAATGTGGTGGGTGATTTATTTGGCAATGGTAAAATGTTCTTACCGCAAGTGGTTAAGTCCGCGCGAGTCATGAAACAATCAGTTGCCCATCTTGTTCCTTTTATTGAAGCGGAGAAGGGCGAACAAAAAGAAGCCAAAGGTAAGATCTTATTAGCCACGGTCAAAGGCGATGTGCACGATATCGGCAAAAATATTGTGGGTGTTGTGATGGGTTGTAATGGTTATGATGTGGTGGATTTAGGGGTAATGGTACCTTGTGAGAAAATCCTCCAAACAGCGATTGCTGAAAAAGTGGATATTATAGGGCTGTCAGGCCTTATTACACCCTCCCTTGATGAGATGGTGCATGTTGCTAAAGAAATGCAACGTCAAGGCTTTTCTATTCCATTAATGATTGGTGGCGCGACTACGTCAAAAGCCCATACAGCGGTTAAAATAGAACCCCATTATCAAAATGATATGGTGATTTATACCTCGGATGCCTCTCGTGCTGTAGGTGTGGTAACACAGTTGTTATCAAAAGAAATGAAACCTAACTTAGTGGCTGAAACGCGTGTTGAGTACCAAAAAATCAGAGATAGAATGGCTGCACGTACCCAATTGGCCAAATACCTTTCTTATGAAGAGGCCATTGCCAATAAACCTGTGATTGATTGGCAGGACTTCAAGCCTGTTAAGCCACAGTTTTTGGGTACCAAGGTGCTAGAGGATATCGATTTAGCCGAGTTGGTAGACTACATTGATTGGACACCGTTCTTTATTTCATGGGATCTAGCAGGTAAATACCCACGGATTTTAGAGGACGAAGTGGTGGGTGAGGAAGCTACCAAGCTTTTTGCTGACGCTCAACAAATGCTAGATAAAATCGTTAAAGAGGGCTTAATTAAGGCCAGAGCTACCTTTGGTTTTTGGGCGGCTAATCAAATTAATGAAGATGATGTCGAGCTTTTCGATGAGCAAGGGCAGCCTGTCACCGTCTTGCATCATTTACGTCAACAACAAGTTAAGGCCGAGGGCACTCCAAGTTATTGCTTAGCTGATTTTATTGCGCCTAAAGAAACAGGTATCACCGATTACATGGGTGGCTTTATTGTGACAGCAGGCATTGGTGTAGATGAGTTGGTTGCACAGTATGAAGGCAAGCAAGATGTATACAATGCGATTATGGTGAAAGCGCTGGCGGATCGTCTTGTTGAAGCCTGTACTGAATGGTTGCATGCAAAAGTGCGTAAAGAGTACTGGGGCTATGCCAGCCAAGAAAAACTCGATAACGAAGCGCTGATTAAAGAGCAATATCAGGGGATTAGACCCGCACCGGGGTACCCAGCTTGCCCAGATCATACTGAAAAAGCGACTTTGTTTGAGTTATTGAATCAGCATGGTCAAAGCAAAGTGATTCTTACAGAAAGTTATGCGATGTGGCCAACGGCGGCAATTAGTGGTTGGTTCTTTGCTCACCCTCAATCCAAGTATTTTGGGGTGGGTAAGTTGCATCAAGACCAAATCGAAAACTATGCACAGCGTAAAGGGATGAGCATAGAAGAGATTGAGCGTTGGTTAGCGCCTAACTTGGGGTATGATAAGTAATAATCCAAAAGCGCCATTACTTCTTAACTGTTAAGGGGTAATGGCGATTTAGGTTGATCGATAAAAATCAATAAATGCCCTAAGTTTGCTAGGAATGAATTTTCGATTAGGGTAATAAAGATAATATTGGCTACATTCCAATTGCCAATCTTCTAAAGCACAAATCAGTTGTTTATTAGCAATGGCGTTGTTGATGGCTTCTTGTTCAAAAACATAAGCAAACCCTTTACCTAATAGCGCTAACTCTAATAAGAGAGTTTCATTGTTGACAATGAATGTGTGGGGTAACTGCAAACTTTTTTGCTCACCCTCTTTTGTAAATGTCCAGTTATAAACCTGTTGACTTGAAGGGAAACGATAGCCAATAGTTTCATGCTGATATAGGTCTTCTGGGGTCATAGGTCGTTTTGTTTTTGATAAATAATCAGGGCTAGCAACAAGGTGAGACTTAACAGGATTACCGAGTGGTAAGGCGACCATAGAGTCTTGTAGTGAGCGTGTAGAACGAATACCTATATCAAATCCTTCTTTGATAATATCATTTAAACCATCATTGATTTGAATATCCAAATCAATGGCAGGGTATTGCTCAGTAAAAGTGCTTAGCTTAGGGTAAATAAGTGCTTTCCAAGCGATGTAAGAAGTCGTGATCTTAATAACACCTTTATGTGTGCTGTGTTGTTGTTGAATATCTTCTAGAGCATTATTTATTTCTTCAAGTGTAGGTTTAACTCTGTTTAATAATTGTTCTCCTGCCTCTGTTAGGCGGATAGATCGGGTATTACGGTAAAGTAACTTTAAACCAAGACGTTTTTCAAGCAAATTTACAGCTTGGCTAACAGCAGAAGGTGATAGTCCAAGCTGTAAACCTGCTTGAGTAAAGCTTTGTTGTTCAGCTACGGCACAAAAGTAGTGCAAATAGGTATTGAGGTCTGTACGCATTATTAAATTTTACTTAAAAGTTATATAAATATTATAGTATTTATTAAAAAATAGTAAATAAACTAACACCCTATTATTAATGAGGAGTGATAGGCATGTCAGAATCCATTCAAAAATCAGAGTCGCGTCTTGTTCGTGGTAAGCGTTTATTAAGTCAAATCGATCAAGCGGTTGGGGAGCGTGTTGTTGATTCATTAAAAATGATTGCTCCAGATTTTGCTGTTTATTTATTAGAGTACCCCTTTGGTGATATTTATGCACGAACACAGCTTAGTTTACGTGATAGGGAGCTGGCTACTATTGCAGCCCTAGCTGCTTTAGGAAATGCCCAGCCGCAACTCAAAGTGCATATTAATGCGGCTTTAAATGTTGGTGTAAAACCAGAGGAAGTGGTTGAAGTGATGATGCAGATGTCTGTGTATGCAGGATTCCCTGCTGCATTAAATGGTTTAAGCATTACCAAAGAGGTTTTTAGTGAGCGTCAAATTATTATACATAACAAAGCCATTGAGGAATAATGAATGAACTATCATAAATTAGGCAATAGTGATCTAAATGTTTCTAGAGTTGGTTTAGGCTGTATGGGGATGAGTGCCTTTTATGGTAACTACGCAGAGAGTGACTCGATCAATACTCTACATTATGCGATCGATCAGGGGGTTAACTTTTTAGATACTGCGGATATGTATGGTCCTTTAATCAATGAGGAGTTGATTGGTAAAGCAATTGATAAAAGGAGAGACGACATCATTTTAGCCACTAAGTTTGGTATTGTTTATGATGATATAAAAGTTAAGGGGCGAGTTGTCAATGGTCATCCAGACTATGTTATTAAAAGTTGTGAAGGTAGTCTGAAACGGTTAAATACTGATGTAATCGACTTGTATTATTTACACCGAACTGATGAAAATGTTCCCATTGAAGAGACCATTGGAGCAATGGCGCGTCTAGTTGAACAAGGTAAAGTCCGTTATATTGGTATTTCTGAGGCGCTGCCTGAAACTATTCGACGCGCGCATAACACGCATCCATTGACCGCCGTGCAAATGGAGTATTCGTTGTGGACACGTGATGCAGAACAAGAAGTATTAGCGATTTGTCAGCAATTAGGGATTGGGTTTGTGGCCTATAGCCCTTTAGGGCGTGGCTTTTTATCGGATAAGCTCAAGAGCCCTGATGATTTTGACCCAGATGATTATCGCCGTACTAATCCACGATTTATGGGGGAGAACTTTTTAAAAAATATAGCATTGGTTGACAAACTTAAAACTTTTGCTTCACAAAAGGGCTGTACTGCTGCTCAGCTGGCATTGGCATGGGTACTTGCCTCTCCTTATAATGTTACACCGATACCGGGTTCAAGGCGTATAGTCAATTTAAAAGAGAACATTGCAGCACTTGATATACCGTTGTCTGACAATGAATATCAACAATTGAGAGATTTTTTTCCGTTAAATATTGCGGCTGGTGCACGTTATGGCAGTGGCTATATGCCAGAGACCATGCAATAAATATATAGAAATATTTACTTTATTATGCTCGGTTGCTGTCAAGATAAAGGGAATTGCTAGTTTTATAATATTGTTCCAGAAATAGAACATAGTTATCCTATTTTTGGGTTTATTTGTACATTATTAATTGATAGACTGATTAAAGATGTTAAATTTAAATGCTAAAAAGGAAGATAAATATGCTTAAAAAAATATTACTAGCAACAACGATAACCAGCGCTTTTGCAATGGCAGCTCCAGTGGTTAATGCAGCTGATTATATAATAGACACAAAAGGACAGCATGCATTTATTAATTTTCGTGTTAGTCATCTAGGTTATAGTTGGGTTTATGGAACGTTTAGGGATTTTTCAGGTAGCTTTACTTATGATAAAGCAAACCCTTCATTGGATAAAGTAGACGTGGTTATCAATACCAAGAGTATTGATACCAATCATGCGAAGCGTGATGAGCATTTACGTTCAAGTTCATTTTTAGATGTTGAGAAATTTGGGCAAGCTAAATTTGTATCAACAAAAGTTACACCGCAAGCAGATAATAAATTAGACATTGAGGGGAATTTAACTTTACACGGTGTGACTAAGCCTGTGACCATCCATGCAAGCTTTGTAGGTGAGGGTAAAGATGCCTGGGGTGGTTATCGCGCTGGTTTTATTGGTACAACAACGTTTAAGCTACAAGACTTTGATATCAGTACTAAAGATCTAGGCAATGTTAATGAAGAAGTGGAAATGACGTTGTCTGTTGAGGGTATTCGTCAATAAGTTATTAATGTGACATACTTTAAAGCCGCTGCTTTTTTTAGCGGCTTTTTTATTGCCTTGAAAAATGAGTAACTCATAGCCATATAGAGAGTATCCTCATTTGATAATAGGAGGGAATCATTATGGCTAGTGGATGGGCGTCGGATGATGCCGTAAGTGAACAAATTGAAAGCACTATTAGTGATGCGATAGCACAAGCGAAACAACAGTTAAATTTAAATATAAATCAACAAAGTGCTAAATTTTGTGAGGAGTGTGGTGAACCTATTCCAGAAGGTCGACGTAAAGCATTGTTAGGCGTCAAATTTTGTGTCAGTTGCCAAGAGTGCTTTGATAAAGAGCAGGAAAAAGTATTGAGTTTGTATAATCGAAGGGGAAGTAAAGACAGTCAGTTAAGGTAGTGAATGATTAGAGCTTAACTAATTCAGATAAAATTAAAAAGGGGCATTGAATAGCCCCTTTTTTATAGGTTGCTAGTCAATGTACTCAAAGACCATAACAACACGTTGTACGCCTGATATATCTTTTGCTACGGCAGAGGCAGCTTGTGCTTCTTTATGGGTAACTAATCCCATTAAATAAACAATACCGTTTTCTGTTACAACTTTAATTCGGCCAGAGGGAACACCTGCTTTAAAAAACATAGAGGATTTTACTTTGCCCGTAATCCATGAGTCACTAGTACGTGCTAGGAAACCTGCATTAGGTCCTACTTGTAAGTCATCATGTACTTGTTTGACACCTTGAACACCTTGCGAAGCGGCTTTTACAGCAATCGGCTTTAAGCTCGCATTAGGAACTTGCCCAGCTAATAAAACGATGCCATTGTAACTGACGACGACAATGCGTGAGTCGTCATCAAGCCTTGTGTCCGCCTTGTCAACATTTACAGCTACTTTTGTCTCAATGAGTGAGTCATCTATTTGTGCTCCCCATGTGCGTTTTCCTAGGTTATCTTCTACCGGTTTATCTCGCGTAGTACTAACGACTGTTGAGCAACCTGTGATGATGAATGCCAATAGAAGAGTGATAATTAATGGGAGTTGTTTGTTCATTAGTCGCTTCCAAATAATTGATAATCAATTAAGTTACATAATGCATTAGTAATTAGTAAGTGAGCCTCTTGTACCCTGACCATTTTATGGCTTGGTACACAAATCTCAATATCTGTTGCCAATAAAGATGATTTAATTGCACAGCAGTCAGTTCCTGTTAAGGCAATTACATTCATTTCTCTATCATGGGCAGCATGTATCGCTTCTACAATACTATCCGAATTTATATGACAGGTGATAGCTAATAATACATCTTTATCACTTCCAAGCGCTCTAATTTGTTTAGAATATATTTCAGTGCTGTCATAATCTGTCATTATTGCTGTCGTAATAGCGTGATTATTTAGAGAAATAGCTGGTAGGCTAGGGCGCTTTTGAATGTAATGGTTAAGTAATTTGGTTGTGAAATAGTCTGCGCAAATAGCTGACTCTCCATTACCACAGCTGAGAATTTTACCATCATTAAGTAAGCTATTGACAGATAGTAAGCTAGCCTGTTCAATGTTATCACTTAAGTTTTCTGAGACTTGTATTAGTGTATCAATAGCCTCGTGAAAAAATGTTTGTATACGTTCTTGCATAATGAGTTCTTATGGTAGAGTAAAAGCATTGGTTAACCAATGGATGTTTGGCTTATCCAATGAACCTGTTATAGCAACGATATCAAATTGGCAAGCACTCATCGTGAATTGGGTGTTTTTTTGTAAAAATAGCAGAGCTGTTTTTATAAGTTTTTGGCGTTTAGTATAGGTAACGGTTTCTTGTGGGCTTCCCCATTGTTCTGAACTACGGTAGCGAACCTCAATAAAGCAAAGTATGTGTTCATTGCGCATAATAAGATCGATTTCACCAAAAGAAGTGAGCCAATTACGAGCAATTAATTTTAAACCTTGGCTTTGCAAATATTGCAAGGCCAAGTCTTCTGCTTGTTTTCCTGACGCTAGGTGGTTAACCATTATAAACTAATAGCGGGTGCTGGTTTAATTAGTCCTTTGTCAAAGGTCGCCCACGGTAGTTTACGAACCACACGTTGTTGATTATCGATAGAGAGCTCACCAGAAAGGCCTTCTATACGGCTGTTAGGTAAAACCTTTAGTTCGGATAAGCGAGGTATTAAGCTCCACGTGTCTGCTCCCAATGCATAAAGACGTGCAAAGCTTGTTTTAGCTTGTGGCCATTGGGCGATAATGGCTTGTTGTACTGGGTTATCATTGAGTAATAGCCAAGGTACGTCAGTAAATAAGACACCGTTGAGATCGGCATCTTGATTTGCACTTGGCACGCCAGTGTAAATATGTGAGGTAGCATAGACTGGGAGCTCTTTTTGGTCATGATAAGTCAGTAAGGCTCTTATTTGGCGCGCCATGGCAGGATCTGCTACCATAAAAAGCATGGAGTCATTAGCTTCTTTATTGGGTAATTTTTTAGTGAGGGCTACCATTTGGCTATCCAAATCGACAGGACGGTCGATGTATTCAATACCTTCTAATACACCACCTTGTTCTTCCCATTTTGCACGAAACGCAGACAGTACTTTTTTACCCCATTCCCCTTGTGGTACCACAGCAATAGCATGACGTTTTCCATCATTAAAGGCACGGGTCGCTGCTTCACGTGCTTCATCTTCGGGTAGTAAACCAAATTGGAAAAGTTGGGGAGGATGTGTGTTGGTATCTGTATAGTTTAAAGCAAGCGTTGTAATGGGCAGTGTTGATTTTTTGCTGAGTTCATTAATTTGTGTTTTATTGAGTGGACCAACCACTAATTGAATACCATCATTTTGTGCTTGTGTATAGAAGGCATCCATGGTTGGATAGTCAGTGCTTTCGTAAGCTTTAATGGTTATTTTTTCTTTATTAGGTGCTTGGTAATACGCAGCGATAAAACCATTATAAATAGCTTGTGCATACTTTTCTTTTTGCGGTAATAATACAGCTATTTTTGAATAAGTTTCAGTGGTTAGGCTCTTAATGGTTAATAGTTCGGCTGGCGGATTAATTGCTGCGGGATGGTTAGGGTTGGCGGCTATCCAATTTTCGATATTCTGTTTTTGCTCAGTAATGGTTGAGGCTGTTTTAACCGCCTTTGCAAGCTCTAACCAACCACCTGTTTCACCACTGTCGGCCGCGGATAGTAAAGCATCCACTGGGACAGACATAGCTAGACGCCAGATATTGTCTTGATTATCTTGTGCAGCGTTACCTTTTAGAAATGAGGCGATGTAAGATCGTTCACGCAATGCCTGTAATGGCTTGCCCTCTAACTCAAAAGCTGATGCTTTTAATAATCTAACGCGGACTTGTAAGTCAGGGTCCTGCTCATCAAGTTGATAAAACGTTTTGCTGGTCAGTAAATTTAATGCGCCAGTTGTATCTTTTTTGTTAAGTGCGATATTAGCATTTAATAAAGAGACAATCATGTGTTGTGTGTCTGTTAGATTGGTTGGCAGCGCTTTTAAAATTTCTTGTGCTTTAGCCTCTTGCTTTGCTTGAATGTATTTGTCTGCTGCTATTAGTCGGTACTGATTAGCAACTTCAGCATCACTTTGTTGATTGGCTAAGTTAATTAGCTGTGTAGGGTTTCCTTGTGTATTTGTAAATGACGGCACTTGGTTTTTATTGGATAACGGCAAAATGTCGCAAGCCGTTAGTAAAAACGCAAATAAAAAGAGCGCCAACAGGCGTAAATAAACTTTCATAACACTCTATATTTCCCAATAATTGATATCTATTTTATTGTCAATTGTACCTAATATATCGACTAATGTAATGTATTGAACGAGATAATAAAAAAAAATTAATGCTTGGTTAAGAAATTTCCATATTGTTACTTTGTTTTAATAAGAGGAAGCCTGTTTTTAAATTACATTACCTGTTTTTTGGTGAGTCTTCCTAAGCTATTAATCCACAATGAACTAGCAATAATAGCACCCCCTATGATAAGGCGGGGAATATCTGCTTGATGGTTCCAGAAAATAAGATTAACTAATAAACCTGCTGGAATAAGGACATTGTTCATAATACCTAAAGTTCCTGCATCAACCTGACAAGCACCTTTGTTCCACCAGTACATGCCTAACGCAGAAGCGACTAAACCAAGCCAAACCAAAATAACCCATTGCCATAGTGTAATGGATGAAACAGAATAGGGATTGCCTAAAAGTAAGAAGGCTGGCAGTGCTACAAGAAAAGCACCAATATAAAAGTATCCCCAACGTTTGTATTGTGGAATGTTAGAAGGAAATCGTACGACTAGCTTTTTGTAATACACTTGCCCCATCGCGAACGTAAAGTTAGCCACTTGTAGTAATAAAAAACCTTTTAAAAATGTTTGATTAATGGCATCGTAACGAATAATCCCCGCACCGAAAACAGCCACTAAGGCAGCTACTAATGCCCATGGCTGAAAACGATGATTTAAAAAATCATCAATTAGTGTGATATGTAGAGGCGTGAGTATTGTAAATAACAAAACTTCAGGCACGCTAAGTACGGAGAAACTCAAGTATAGACAAACATAAGTAATGCCAAATTGAAGCGCTCCACAAATCATGACGCCATTAATAAAGGGGCGTGCTATGCCTCGCCACTGGGTAATGGGTAGAAAAACTAATGCCGCTAAACTAATGCGAGTGACTACTGCAAAGTAGCTATCAACACTGCCGGCTAGATATTGACCGATAAGGCTAAATGAAAAGGCCCATAAAACGGTGACGATACAAAGATAAAGCATGATATAAGTTAGTCTTGGGTTATTGTACTATTAAGTTGGCATTATAATAAGGTGGGTTATAAATGATGATATTATACAGTGAAATGGATAGTAAACAGAAAGCCAGTTTGTTAGAAAGAAAAGTAAACTAATTTTTATTAAAGTATAAAAGAGATATAGTTATGGATACTCCTGTAACACCAAACGAAATTAAGCACTGGGTTTTTGACATGGATGGTACGTTGACGAATGCAGTACATGATTTTCCGGCTATTCGTAAGACGCTTGGTATGTCTGAAGCTGATGATATACTTGAGTACTTAGCGGCTTTGCCTGCATCAGAAAGAGCTAAAAAAAATGCATGGCTTATGGAGCATGAGCGGGTATTGGCTGAAAATGCGACACCCGCTGACGGAGTGATTGATTTAGTCAATTATTTGGTTTCGCAAGGGGTGAAACTTGCCATTTTAACCCGTAATGATCGAGAGCTTGCCTTTATTACTCTACGGGCAATAGGGTTAGAAAAATATTTTCCTAAAGCATTTGTTTTGGGGCGTGATGAGACTAAACCTAAACCCTCCCCAGATGGTTTGTTAAAGATTGCAAAGACTTGGCAGATAAGAACTAATCAGCTGTTGATGATCGGTGATTTTAAGCATGATTTGTCGTGTGGTAAAGGTGCAGGTGCTCATACCATTTTAGTTAATTATCCTGAAAATGCATGGCCGGATCTTGTGGATTGGTACTATCCTACTTGTCAGATGTTATTAAACGACCTAACCATAAAGGATTAAGTTTTTAATATGTCTATTATAGATGATATGGCAGAAAGATATATTCTGCAATCGATAGAGAGGGGCGAGTTGGACAATCTTGCAGGTCAAGGTAAAGCACTTGTAATAGACGATGATAGCTTTGTTCCTCCTCAATTAAAAGCTGCGTATAGACTACTAAAAAATTCAGGATTTTTACCGCCTGAGTTAGAGGATCGTAAAAAAATGCTTGAACTTGTGGATTTATTAGATACTGTTGAAGAAAACACAGAAGTATTTGAAGTTAAAACAAAAGAGCTACACCAGTTAGAGTTGAAAATGAGATTGGCGGGTATGAGTACCGAGTTTTTACGTACTAAATATAGGTGCTCACTTATTGATGCTTTAGGCAGTGATAAAAAACAGCCCACTAAATAATGGGCTGCTCATTTAATATTTGAGATACTAAAAGCCTTGCCAACCACCTATTTCTTTCCAGCGATTAACAATGTTGCAGAATAATTCTGCGGTTTTTTCTGTGTCATAGCGTGCAGAGTGCGCTTCTTTTTGGTCAAAATCAATTCTAGCCGCTTCACAAGCTTTAGCTAATACTGTTTGACCATAGGCTAAACCGGCGAGCGTTGCTGTATCGAAGCTTGAAAATGGATGAAACGGATTCCGTTTTGCATCAGTTCTAACAATGGCTGCGTTTAGAAAGTTTAAGTCAAAACTACTGTTATGTCCTACCAGTATTGCACGTTTGCAACCATTGGCTTTAAGCGATTTACGAACCCCTTTGAAAATTTCAGTGAGTGCGATGTCTTCTTTTACTGCTGCTCTTAATGGATGATCTAATTTAATACCTGTAAACTCAAGCGCGCTGGCCTCTATGTTAGCCCCTTCAAACGGTTCTATTCTATAAAAGTAACGGTGCTCAGGATACAGTAGGCCATCGTCATCCATAGAAATTGTAGTAGCTGCAATTTCGAGCAGTGCATCTGTTGCAGCATTGAAGCCGCCTGTTTCAACATCAATGACAACAGGGAGATACCCTCTAAAGCGCTGGGACATCGGGTGATGTTGCCTTGATGTCGAGGTGTCTTCTGTAAATGAATTGTCCATATAATCAGTTGTCATTTATATTCTCACTTAAATATTGCCAATGTATTGTTTCACCTGCCTTGAGAGGAGTTACTTGATGCTCTCCAAAGGGCAGAGAGGTTGGCGCTATCCAATCTTTGCGTATTAATGTAATCTTTTCATTGTTGGTAGGTAATCCATAAAACTTAGGCCCAAAACAACTGGCAAAGCCCTCTAGTTTATCTAATGCATTTGCGCGATCAAAGGCTTCTGCATAAAGTTCAATAGCAGCATAAGCAGTATAGCAACCTGCACAGCCACATGATGACTCTTTGCTGTGGGTTGGGTGAGGGGCAGAGTCTGTGCCTAAAAAGAATTTAGGATTGGCGCTAGTTGCAGCGTTAATTAAGGCTTCTTGGTGAATATTGCGTTTTAAAATAGGTAAACAATAATAATGTGGGTGGATACCACCTACCAACAAATGATTACGATTATAAAGTAAA
Source organism: uncultured Ventosimonas sp. (assembly GCA_964395065.1). GTDB lineage: Bacteria > Pseudomonadota > Gammaproteobacteria > Pseudomonadales > Pseudomonadaceae > Entomomonas. The sequence goes on along the minus strand of CAYNAM010000020.1, from coordinate 16,776 downwards.
TGTTGTACAGTAATAGTTGCTGCTACATTAGTCGAGGCTTCTTTTACAAAGTCAACTGCTTCTTTTGTTGTGATATGTTCTAGTACAATTTTAAGCGTTGGAAACCGTTGCACGAGAGGTATTAAATGCTCATCAATAAAGTATTTTTCACGATCAAATACATCAATAGTTGGGCGGGTTATTTCACCATGTAATAATAAAGGTATACCTTGCTCAGCCATGCAGGCTAATGTTGGGTATATAGCCTCTAAAGAAGTAACACCTGAGTGAGAGTTGGTGGTTGCACCTGCGGGATATGATTTCACAGCATAGATCATACCGCTATCTTTGGCTGTTTTGATATCTTCCACAGATGTAGTATCGGTCAAATACAGTGTCATTAAAGGTTCAAACGATTTACCCGCAGGTAACTGGGCAAGAATCCTCTCCTTATACTCACTCGCTTGTTGCACATTCTTAATCGGCGGCACAAGATTCGGCATAATAACCGCACGGCTAAATTGATTGGCGGCATCTTTGACGGTTTGCTTTAGTGCAGCACCATCGCGTAGATGTATATGCCAGTCATCTGGGCGGATTATCGTGATTTTGTCTTGCATAACTGATCCTTACCATAGTCATTTAGCTTAGCATTTTACCGTAAAAATAGATTAAAAAGCTATTTTTACGGTAAAGCTGATAATGAGTCACTATAATCTTTGTGCTAGTCGGATTTATAATTAAGTGATAAAATGGTGTTTTGGGTAAGAGAACTACTTGCGTTAGTGCTCCTAAAAGAGTAGTATTGTTGCCTTATTATGGATTAAGTACTTTGTTTTGTATTAAGTACTGTTGTTTTTTAACACATTTATTAACTTATTTAAAGGTAAGACCTGAATGCCTGCTGTTAAAGTCAAAGAAAACGAACCTTTCGACGTTGCATTACGTCGTTTCAAACGCGCCTGTGAGAAAGCTGGTGTTTTAGCAGATGTACGTAGCCGTGAATTTTATGAAAAACCTACAGCTGAGCGCAAACGTAAGAAAGCGGCAGCTGTTAAGCGTCACGCAAAAAAAGTTTCACGTGAGCAACGTCCTGCTAAGCATAACTATTAATAGCAGAGGTTAGGCAGTCGGCAAGATTGCTTGGTTTTCAAGAGTTGCTTATAAAAGCTCCAATCTATTATTAGGTTGGAGCTTTTATTTTTGAGTTTATTGTATAATAAAGAGTATGGCTGGTTTAATTCCACAATCTTTTATTGATGATTTATTAAACCGCGTCGATGTGGTCGATGTGGTGGGTAGTCGTATTGCGTTAAAAAGAAGTGGTAAAAATTACTCGGCTTGCTGCCCGTTTCATAATGAAAAAACTCCATCGTTCACCGTAAGCCCAGATAAACAGTTTTATTATTGCTTTGGCTGTGGCGCCTCGGGCAGTGCGTTAGGATTTGTTATGGAATATGAACACTTAGATTTCCCACAAGCCGTTGAAGTGTTAGCTAGGCAGGTTGGGCTTGAAGTCCCTTATGAGGAAAGTATAGGTGGTGGAGCAAGGCAGTCCATTGAGTCCCCGCTATATAATTTATTGCTTAAAGCTAGTGAATTCTATCAGCAATCGCTAAGAACACATCCTGCAAAAAAAATGGCTGTTGATTATTTTAAACAACGTGGTTTAACAGGGGTGATTGCACGTGATTTCGCGCTTGGGTTTGCACCGCCTGGCTGGGATAATTTAATAAAATACTTCGAGTCTGACGATGCCCACCAAAAACAATTAATTGATGCAGGGTTAGTTGTTGAAAACGCTGATACTGGAAAGCGCTATGACCGTTTTCGTGAGCGAATAATGTTTCCCATTCGTGATGTTAAGGGAAGAGTTATTGCTTTTGGTGGACGTGTTCTAGGGGATGACAAACCAAAGTACTTAAACTCACCAGAAACCCCTGTCTTTCATAAAGGTGAAGTTCTTTATGGGTTGTATGAGGTTAGAAAAAATAATCGTCATTTAGATGAAATTTTAGTACTTGAAGGCTACATGGATGTAATTGCCCTAGCTCAGTTTGGGATTACTAATGGCGTAGCAACACTGGGCACGGCTACATCAGAAGAGCATATTAAAAAACTTTTTCGACTAGTTAATAATATTTTATTTTGTTTTGATGGAGATGTTGCTGGACGTAAAGCAGCTTGGCGTGCTTTAGAATCTGCACTGCCTCATTTACAGGATGGCCGAAAAGTTAGTTTTTTATTTCTGCCAGAGGGAGATGATCCTGATAGCTTGGTTCGTAAAGAGGGTGTGGACGCATTCAAGGCTCGGATGAGTCAGCAAGCACAATCATTGACTGACTATTTTTTTCATCATCTTACCGAAGAAGCGAAGCCTACTTCGTTAGAGGGTAAGGCTCATTTAGCCTCTATTGTAACACCTCTTTTAACTAAGATGCCCAGTGGTGGCCTAAAAGCATTAATGTACCAAAAGTTAGAAGAATTAACGGGACTGGATCAACAACACTTGTTAGCGATTAGGCCAATAAATAACACATCCTCTCAGCAAGCATTTGTAGCGACTACGGCTCCATTTTTATCTTCGGAAGTTGAACCTGCGACCTTTGCTAATAAAACTAAAAAGATAACCATTTCTCCTGCAATGTCAGCACTTCATTTTTTGTTGCATCACCCTTCATCGTTACAAAAAATAGAAGATGTTGAAGTGCTAACAGAAATTCCTGGTGTTTATGGCCAATTATTATTACAAGCCATTATTTTTTTAAAAAAAGAGCCTGATTTAAACAGTTTTCAACTGTTGGGACGGCTAGCCTCTTATGATAAAGAGGGCGTTTTAACAACATTACTGAATAAAGATCAACTTTTTGCAGATCAAAATGATCTTGAAAAAGAGTTTATCGACACCATATTAATGTTAATAAGGCAGCAAAGTGAATTGGTAAAACACAACCAACTACAAGAGCTACTTAAAAAAGGTAATCTGCTGACAGATGCTGAAAAGGACCAATTAAGGTATTTATTGGCAGCTAAGACAAAAAATGATTAGGGTTGGAGTCATTAGCTATTTTCTGTTATACTGTTAGGCTAACTTATTTTTGCTATATCTATTTGGATAGAGTCCTATGTCTGAAAACCAGCAATCCCGTTTAAAAGAATTAATTAGCCGTGGCCGTGAGCAGGGCTACTTAACTTACGCCGATGTGAACGATCACTTGCCTGAGGATATTTCTGATCCAGAACAGGTAGAAGATATTATTAGAATGATCAACGATATGGGGATTAGTGTTTATGAAGTAGCCCCTGATGAAGATTCACTCTTATTATCCGACTCTAATACAGACGAAGTTGCGGCTGAAGAAGCAGCTGCTGTATTAGCAGCAGTAGAAAGTGATCTAGGGCGCACGACAGACCCTGTTCGTATGTATATGCGAGAAATGGGTACTGTTGACCTATTGACGCGAGAAGGTGAAATCGAAATTGCAAAACGTATAGAAGAAGGGATACGTGATGTAATGAGTGCTATTGTTCATTTTCCTGGTCCCGTCGAGCACATTATTGCAGAGTATCAACGTATTACAGAAGGTGGTGGTCGCCTATCGGACTTATTAATTGGTTATATCGACGCAGAAACTAAAGAATTAACTGATGAGGAAATGCCGTTAGACATCAAAGAAAAAGAAATTGTCGCTAAAGATGAGGATGATGAAAACGAAGATGACGATGACTCATCTGATAGCGATGCAGAGGATGGTGATGGGGGCCCTGATCCAGAAGAGGCTCGTATTCGCTTTACTGCGGTGGCAGAACAGTTTGCTGTTGTTCAAAAATTGCTACAAAAAAGCTCTCGTAAGTCTACTAAAGTTCAAGAACAATTGCAGGTCTTAGCCGATATATTAATGCCAATCAAACTCATCCCAAAACAATACGATATTGTTATTGGTATGATACGTGAAGCATTAAATGGTGTGCGTAAGCGTGAACGTTTAATAATGCAAGCCTGCGTTCGTAATGCTAAAATGCCTCGTGCTGATTTTTTACGTCAGTTCCCTACTAATGAAACAAATATTGGCTGGGCAACAAAGATTGCCTCGGGGAAAACTAAATACGCAGAAGGCATAGCGCAGCAGCTCGAAACTATTCAAAAATTACAGCAAGAATTACTTGAAATTGAAGAAAGCTTAGACCTTAAAATTGCTGAAATTAAAGATATTAACCGTAGAGTTTCCATTGGAGAGGCGAAAACGCGTCGAGCCAAAAAAGAAATGGTTGAAGCTAACTTACGACTCGTTATTTCGATTGCTAAAAAATACACTAACAGAGGCTTACAATTTTTAGACCTGATTCAAGAAGGTAATATCGGTTTAATGAAAGCCGTTGATAAGTTCGAATACCGCCGGGGTTATAAATTCTCGACTTATGCAACATGGTGGATTCGCCAAGCAATTACACGTTCTATTGCTGACCAAGCACGTACTATCCGTATCCCTGTACACATGATAGAAACGATTAATAAACTCAATCGTATTTCTCGTCAAATGTTACAAGAAATGGGGCGTGAACCTACGCCAGAAGAGTTAGGTGAGCGTATGGAAATGCCAGAAGACAAAATTCGTAAAGTACTAAAAATTGCAAAAGAACCTATTTCAATGGAAACACCAATAGGTGATGATGAAGATTCACATCTTGGTGATTTTATTGAAGATGTGACCATGCAGTTACCTGTCGACGTTGCGACTGCCGAAAGCCTTAAAGAGGCGACACGTGACGTTCTTTCAGGCTTAACCGCTAGAGAGGCAAAGGTGCTAAGAATGCGTTTTGGTATTGATATGAATACTGATCATACACTCGAAGAAGTCGGTAGACAATTCGATGTGACACGCGAACGTATCCGTCAGATTGAAGCAAAAGCGCTTAGAAAACTTCGTCATCCTACACGTAGTGAGCATTTACGTTCATTCTTGGATGAATAATTTTTATAAAAGGGGTTGGCGAATCTACTTTCTATCTGTATAATTCGCCTTCACGAAGCTATAGGGCCTATAGCTCAGTTGGTTAGAGCAGCGGACTCATAATCCGTTGGTCGCAGGTTCGAGTCCTGCTGGGCCCACCAAATCAACCTCATAATATCAAAATGTTATGAGGTTCTTATTTTTCTAATTTTTTATTAATTTCCGCATATTTCTAATCGTTTCCGCATCGCTATCCTGTAGATTGACATTTAAAGACTCAACTTCCTGTCCTGTTCTTATGTAAACCATTCTTGTTATTTGCTCTTTAGAGTGCCCTAAAAGCTTGCTTGCTAAATTAATATCATTCATATCACTCGCTGCTTTAGGTCTAGTATCTCTAAATTGAAATTCTTTGATACGATCAGCTAATTCTTTATCATGATTAGCAAGAGCTTCATCAATAGCATTAAGACGAGCAATGTCAAAGCGCTTTCTTCGCATTGTGTAGGTCATTTCATTACCATTGACTGTGATTAGAAAAGAGCTACTATCTTTTTTTCTAGTTAAGATATCATCTAATATTAATCCTAAAGGGGTTCGACCTTTGTCATCATTCAGTTTTATTTTTAATTTTTGTCCTGTTTTATTCTGATCAACCAGCAAGTGATCTGTGGTTATATGGGATACTCTTATTTTATGTACATCGGCAGGTCGCTGTCCGCTTAAATAAGCAACCATTAGCAAATCTTTTAATTCTTGACAGGCATGTTTATAAACTAAAAAAAATACATCATCATAAGCATAGTATGATCTACCGGTTTCTTTATTCTTTCTGACTTTAGCGACTGGATTATCTTTAGCATACCCCCACTCAATAGCTAGGTTATAAATATGAGATAATAAGGCCATTTCCCGATTAGCCCTCACTTTTGCAGTTCTTGCATCACGGTATTGAGCAATGTGTGAGGCAGTGACAGAGTTAATCGGTGCATCCTCAAAAGCACTTCTTAACTGCTTTAACTCGGCTAAATTATCTTTTTGTGTTCTGGGTGCTTTTTTAGGAATAATCTCATTTTGGTACTTGGTAAATAACCAGCCAAGCGTCTTATTATCTTCTTCAACTACTTTCTTTTGCTCTAATTCTGCCCATTTCTTTTTAGCAATGTCAAAATCAGTACCTAATGGAATCTCTATTCGTTTTCCCTCTTGGCGAGCATCATAATAATAACCAATCCATAGCTTGCCGCTTTTCAAGGTTCTAATACGCCTGAACATCTTAGGAGGGAGATCACGGTTCTTTGAAGTTTTTAGTGCCATATTATTTGACTTTGCTGATATCCAAAATAAAGCTTTGTTTTTTATCGATCTGTTCAGTTTTTTTGATGATACCAAAGCGATGATTCATCACCTCACGAAGAATAATAGGTTTACCTGCACGGTTTAACTCAAATTGCCAACCATTGGCATTCAACCACTTCTTTTGCTCGTGTGGACGTTTATATCCAGTGATAAGCTCAATTTCATCTTGTGTAATGAATGTTTCAAAAACCGTAGTCACGTTGGTTACCTATAGTTAAAAATAATAATGGAACACTAGAGTCAATTACTTCTGTCATAATTAACCCAGTATCATTCTATTTTTAATAACCAAATGGATTTCCAACCAAACGGACTACTAATCTAATTAACAGACGCCTGGTCAGAACGTATCGTTTGATGAATTTCTTTGACTAGCTTAATAAACTGGGCACGCCTCGCTCTTAAGCTTTCAATTTCCTCAAGATAATCCGCACGCTGTAAACGATGAACAAAAAGCTTCTTATCATCCGTAAAATCCGAGCAATAACTGATAAAGTCTACCCAATCTCTGCCTGTACAATCTAAATGGCCAACCAATTGCCATTTATACACTGGATCAAAAGACTGCCGTTTAATCGTGTCATAATGCGTTGTTGCAATAACACACTTAATTTCGACAGCGCCATCCTCATCCACTAAACCATCGGGTGAGTCGCCATAGTCCCCATGATCAAAAAAACCACCATTGGTAATATCCACAAAATACTCATTTTCATAGAGCATTTTCGCAACAGGCTCTTGTTCATGTCCTCTGACCATGTGCTTATTGGTAAAACTAAAACTATGTTCTGCCTTTTGTCCTGTGGCCAATTCCAATGCAACCTGCAACGCATACTTCTTCGCCGTATCACCAAATGCCTTACCCTCATTCGCCATAATGCTTCCAAAATGAGAGGCTGTTACCTTACCAAGTCGCAAGGCATACCATTCATCACTGTTTTGCTGGATATCATGCCATTTCATGGTTGCACTCCTCAATTAACTGCTGTTGGTGTTCTGGAGACATGATGACCTTTTTAAGAATATTGTCTAAATTGCCATTCTTCTTATACGATTTTTTAGCATTACCCCATAAGGTGCTATTCTCCGGTGTCAGAGCTAACTTCTCAGGACTCACGGGGGAGATTCGTAAACCTTCGACCGTATCCTTACCAAACTTAACATTACCCTCCACATAAATGGTCACCTTAAGATTCTTCCAATGCTGAATAAAAGGTGATCCTGTCAGTTTGGTCATTGTTTTACAATTACCAGCATTCAAAATCATTGGTTTCAATGGTTCACCCTGCCTAATTTCTTTCTCAACAAAATACACCGTATTAAACTTATCTTTAGACTTCTTGGTTTTATCTAACTCAAGTGAAACATAATCGATAGTTAATACAATAGGTGCTACGAGATCAGCACTGCTCAAATAGGGGGATGGAAAAGCTTTTCTATAATGGGTCAATTCGGTGTTCTGTGACATTCCTCAATACCTCTATGACAATTCATTTTTCATATCTATAACAATAATAAGGTCAGGTAAGAGGCTCAAAACCTTCATGACTTCAAAAATAGTAAACAAAACACTATTTACTAACTTGACTTCTTTAAAGGAAAAACACACACTTACCAATCAATGCACAACTACTTTTTTTCTTCGGACAATAAATAGTGAAGGGCTAATTTTTTAAGGAAATAATCAATTTCACGCCTAGCATGTTCGTCATGCTCCCATACTCGTAGTTGCATAATAGATATCCCTTTGGATGTTTTTAATGCTGCGCCTACAAAAGTTAGATCAAATTCAAAAGAGGGGATTAGTGTGGAATCTTGTAGGTGAACTTTCGCAAGTAATACACCAATCTCTGCTACGGTGAGTAAATTAAACATAATAGTCTCCTAAGCAACGTGTTTAATAATCGCTTTTAAAATACTGTTCTTGGCAAATAGCTCTAGGTGAGGTCTAAACACTCGTTGATAAATCTTGTTTACTTCATTCCAGTCTTGGCGTTCTATTGCGCAGTAAAGATCGATATCGGCTGTTAAATCATCACCTTTTAATCCTTCTACAGCGTAAGGGGCAGCTTCTAGTTTGTAATCGTCAGGAAGGACTAGACTGCATTGTGTCGTCTCAAGTAATAATTTAGTTTCATTGATTAAATCAATTGATGTGTAAATCATCCTGTCACCATTATTTCAATATATAACATTTATAAAAAAGATATCATATATAAATATTGTTGGTCAATACGAAAAGTAATATTAATTACAATCGATATATTTTATATCGTTACCTTGGTTTTGTGGTAATATATTGTTTTAATTGATTAATTATTATTATAAATGATTGTGATTATATGGAATAAGTCTAATAGATTTTGTTATATTTATAAATATTATAACGATTTTTCTTTGGCAGAGTCTGAGATTATATTAAGTTATAGAGTTGTTATATGAATATTTATTAGAAAAAAACGATAATATCTAAAATGTTAGTAAATATAATAAAATTATGATGTTATATATTTATATTATAAGAGCGGAAATGTATAAAAAACTATTATAGAAGTTTCCAACGAGCATCAATAACTTTTCCTATGACATCCCATGTGCTGTCTTGCATAATAATTTGATAAGAATTATTAAGTGGTTTTAAATATTTTGTTCCAGCTTCTTCAATGTATTTTTTAAAAGTAGCTTGATTCGTAATGTTGTTTTTTGCAATGACAAAATCTTGATCAAAAATTACTGCGTTAGGATTGACTAAAATATACATGCCTTCGGGAAATGTAAAGCCACCATTAGCAGTCATTGAGTCATTTTTAACTCTTAGCCAATAGCCGTTAGTTCCTGCATTGATATGTGTTTTTATAAAATTATAATCGAGTTCGGGCTTCCAGTTTTTAGAAAATGAGGCGAGGGATTGCCAGCTTATTATTGGATATTCATAAACACGTTCAAGATCAGTAGTACTCTCGACAGAAATTGGTGGAAGATCAAGGGCTGTGAATATTCTATTAATTATATCAAGGTCAGCAGTGCGCCGACCATTAAGCCAGTTGGCTACAGCAGGTTGAGTATATTTGAGTTTTTCTGCTAAGTCGGCTTGTGTAATTCTTAGCTCTCTCATTCTTGCCTTGGCAAGTATTTTCCAATCTTTCATACCTTATATATTACACGTTGTTTTCAATTGTTATCAATATAAATGAATGTATATCTAAGGATTTAATATGCTGTCCCTTAAAAAATACCGAAAGCTTTCTAAATATTCACAGGCTAAATTTGCTCGAATGACGGGCGTTTCTCAGTCAACTATCAGTCACTACGAAAAAGGGCGAAGAACACCATCCATTGCTGATGCCCGAAAAGTAGTCTCAGCACTCAACAACTTGGGTGTTAGTTGCACCCTTGATGACGTGTTTCCAGATCCTAAAAATAATCTTAATACATCTCACTAGATCAAAAGCACCCGTTGGGATCATTAACTATTCGAGAAAGCCACAGGCTTTCAAGATGTTCGGAGAAATTATGACATTTAATGAATTATTAGACAGGCCAATTGCCTATCAGCGTTGTTTTGTTTCATTAGGGGCAGGTATTACAGGGGCATTACTCATGTCACAAGCGGTTTACTGGTCAAATAGGACACGCCAGAAAGACGATTGGTTTTATAAAACCCAAGAAGAGTGGACAGAGGAAACAGGAATGACTCGTTACGAGCAAGAAACAGCACGCAAAAAACTGGTCAAACTTGGTGTTATCGAAGAGAAAAAACAAGGTATTCCTTGCAAATTATTCTTTCGAGTTAATTTTGAAAAACTTAAAAAGATTCTGCAAACAAGTTTGTGGGAATCCCGCAAACTGGATTGTGATAAACCCACAAACAGTGATGTGGAAAACCAACACGCTAATACAGAGACTACAACAGAGATTACTACAGAGACTACCTCAGAGAATAAAAAATTAAATAAAAAAGTGACCATTACGGTTGATGACATGGTTAATTCAGTACAAGGGCTCTCAGAGGACATTGCCAGTGAATATTTAGATTATCGAAAAAAACGAACCAATATCGAATTATTCCCCAGTGTTTGGAAGGCAATAGCCCAAGTGATAAATGATTTCAACCACAAAACCCATATACCGCCTGATGACATTATCGCCAAAGCCATGGCCAGAGCATGGGTAGGTTTTGAAATTGAATGGCTTGAAAAAGTATTTACTCAATCAAACACTGCGATTTCCTCAACAGACAAAATAACCGATCCATCAAACCCTCTTCATTGGGCTTATGGCCTTGAAAATGATCCCTTCTAGGTGGCTGTGATGAAAAATAACCAACCGCCAATTAATAACCTAGCGACCATGAGCATAATACCACATCATGAAAAACCTAAATCGATGAATGAAAATGCCGCCAAGTTTATGGACTACTTGTTTGAGCAGCTTAAATCCATATTTCCTGCATGGCGTACTGCGTGGCCTAACCAAGAAATAATTAACCGTGCTAAGCGAGAATGGATAAAAGCCTTTGTTGAGCAAGGGATTACCACGACCAAACAAGTTAAGTTAGGCATTAAGTCATGCCGTAATTTAAAAACAGATTTTATTCCAAGCGTGGGTAATTTTATTGACCTTTGCAAACCATCCCCCGAACATTTTGGATTGCCTCATGTTGAGTTAGCGTTTAACCAAGCATTGGCAGGTGGATTACTGCATCCTATTATTGATGCAACCGTCAAGGCTGTGGGCAGTTACGACATTCGCACAGGTACACCAACCAATAAAAACCTGTTTAACCGTTTTGAGTACTACTACCAAATCATGATTAAACGGTACGCTAATGGTGAACCACTGTTAAATCCCGTCAATAGAGCTATCTGTCATGGTACAGAACAACCCAAGGGGTTAGATGCAGTAACTCAAAGCATCGAGCAAACAGTTAAAAAACGTATTGCTGAACAAGGTATTAGCCTCAATGCCATTGAAGCCAGACAACAAGCCTTAGCTATGCTGGGATTAAAAGACAGAACAAAAAACAGCGCCTCATCAATTAACGACAGAGTAGCTGATGCCAGGAAATAACCTCATGGAAAAACAACAAATACTCCTCAAACATCACGATGACAAAGGGCGCTTAATGCATTTCATCGATAGGCTGGATTTAACCACCCCTAAAAAAATCATTATTGAAGAACATAAAAACACCCGTACATCCGCTCAAAATAGACTGCTATGGCTTTGGAACAATGAAATACAAAAATTCATGTTTGACCATGCAGGTATAACGGCTTCTGCCTTTGATTGGCACGAAACCATGGTCGAAAGATTATGCCCAAGTGTGACCAACGAAGTGATATTACCCAATGCCGAAACAATCACGGTGCAAGAGCGAGAAAGAACACGCCACTACAACAGCAAAAAAATGACCGACTATTTAGAAAAGCTCGATGCTTACTGTGCTGGTTTTGGTTTACTCCTACCGCACCCGCAAGACCTCATGAATGCAATTTATGGTGACAGAAAAAAATGATGTCAGGTCGCGCCGTCACACAACAACAAAAACACTATTGGAATCACCTTTGCCAAACGGTAGGTTGTATTGCCTGCTATAAAGAAGGGCGCTTTAATCACTACTGCTCTATTCACCATGTTGATGGGCGCACTAAACCCCAAGCCCACTGGCTAGTTTTACCCTTATGTGCAAATCATCATCAAGATAATGGTATGGCCATAGCAGTTCACCCCACAAAAAAGCAATTTGAACAAACATACGGGAATCAATACCAGCTAATGATGGATTGTATAGCGGTATTACAAAGAGTAAACATTATTATTCCTAAACCTATATTGACTATTTTAGACAATAAAAATCGATAAATAACAAGAGAATGAGGACTATGCTAAATGTCACGTTTTTGGTGCTCAAGGTATGAAGCAGTTGAATACAAAGGTGTGGTAAAAGAAGCTGTTGAGTGGGCAAATAGCAAAGGGCTTGCTTGGGAAACCGTCAAAAAGCGAGTGCAACGTGGTTCAGGCTGGTGTAAAGCCCTTGAATTAACCGATGATGACTTACGGCCTAAACAACATCAACTGTTTAAGATCAAATACTCAAAACCCAAAAAGAAACCATACCGCTATAAAAAAAATAATTCTTATGGGTATTTCCAGCAGCTTTGTCTCTTCAATGTCTAAAAGGCTTGACAGACTAGCAAAGGGACATAGTTTTATCGGTTATTAACAATCACCAAATAACCAAGGTAAAACCAATGACAAAACATGGAACAGCTTTCGGACTCGCCTTAGAAGCTGCACAAAATGCCGAGCTCACCCTAAATGACAAAGACCTAGAGTTCTTTTTATGTGTCATTATTGATGGTGATAACACCATCGCAGAATTAGGCGGTAATATTACCCCACAAATAATAAACGGCCTAGAAAACATGTTGAGTGCACTCAAAGTGCACAATAACACAACCGCACTCTATAGCTACTCAACACAAAAGCAACCCACATTAACGGAGGTTCAAAGTGGCCTCATCGGATGATCGTCTAAACGCTAACCAAAACAACCAAGGATTAACAAGGCAATTACTCAACACTACCCCTCAAACAATGCGCTCAAATAGCCCCATTAAACCACCTGCTATGCCAAAGCCAACAACAGACCAGCTACAGCAATGGAACAATGAAGCCGCGTATTATGCTAATCAAGGCGGCGGGGGAACACTCGCTTTTATAAAAGACTATGCCCGCAATGCAGGTCAATTGGGCAGTGGTCTCGCCAACATTGCAGGGGGAACAATCAGCGCCCCTTTTTTACTGGGGGCAGATTATGCTGAAAATACCACTCGATCATTATTAGGAGCAACTAACCCTAACCCCAATAAATATCGAAATGAATCCTACAACACCGTCAATGGTGGGGTTGATAAAGTCTCAGATGTTGCTAAACGAACAGGGCAAGGACTAAGAAGCTTACTGGGTTGGCAAGCGGCTACGCCTGTTAACAAGGACACACAAAACACAGCAAAAGACCCACAAGCAATCGATAGTGTGCCGATGACACCCAAGCAACAAGCCTACTATGATTATTACCGTACAGGTTCACAGCCAACCACTGTTGAAGGCATCAGACAAATCAATACAGAAGGTATCCCTGAGTTTACCAACGTTAAACCAAACTTTGATGAACAAGGTAACCGTATGGCTGACGCTAATACACTCAACATTATTCCACCGTTACAGTCACGAAACGCCAGAGGATTATTAGAACAAGCGGCAGTTACCCCGCAAGTTCCCGCTTATAATCAAGGAACACAAGTCTCTAGTTTTGAAGACAGCACCACAGGAGGCTACTATCAGCGAAGAAAAGCAGAGCGAGCCAATCAACGCACCATCGATAAAGCCAACAATGCCAATAAAGAAAACTGGAGTTTAAATAGACAAGCTATCTTAGACAACAGTCAGTTGCAAAATAACACACAAGCAGGGCGTGTATTAACCTCGCAAGCAGACACAGCAGAGCGGATTAACAACCTAGATCGAATGCTAGCTGATTTTAGATTGCCACAACAACAGCGATTAGCGGCGCTACAAACAAGAAACCTATTAACTCAAGGTGCACAGCAACAACAAAGAAATGCCGTAAACGTAGTGACCGAAGAAATGAACGACGGCAGTAAAAGACAGCGTGTCGTAGTAACCGACCCCAGTACAGGGGAAACCATTGGCGGTAATACACAACAAGTCAATCGCTCAGATATTCCTAGACTTGCTCAGGCTTCTGGAAAAACTGAACAGCAGGTGATGGAGGAGTTGAGAAGCTTAGGCGTTGATATCCTTTGATTATTGTCAAAGGATATTAATAAATTACAGCCGTCATATCTTAGTGCAATCTATAACCTTAAACTCACCCTCATAAAGTAATTCTATGAGTTTGTTGTCTTTAGATTCTTTTTGTTCCCAATAGTTTTTAGCGCGTTGGAATGTTAGCTCGACGGTTTCTGGTTGTCGTTTTATGTGTCCTTGAAATGCTTTAAATGGTTGGCCATTAACTAGTTCTATTGTGACAAGCTGTAAGTTTTTACGCTCAATTAAACCTTTCCAAGCATCAACACTATCACGATCCATTAACCAAATACATCGTTGCCTAGAAGGAAGTTTATTGTTTATAGTTAATCTAACTTGTTCAAAAATAAGCTCTCTTGCAAGTTCTATATATTCATCAATAAAAATTGGAGCATCTTTGGTACATTGAATTGCTTGTTTATAGTTGGTTATAGAGTTGCCTGACAATATATCAGTTTTAGAGAGGTTAAAAACATCACTATAAATTTCTGCTGGTGTTTGATTATGAATCAGTTGTAACCACTGTAAGTCTGATTTCTTTTTAAAGTAGTTATTTTGTTTCCAAGAGAGAGTATTAATCACTTCACCCTTTTTTAAACTGTTTGATAAATGATAGTAGTGATTGGGTGGTAGTGTTTGAGTATTAGGCATAAAAATTCCTTTTTCCAAAAATGGATACTTATTATTTTATACCATACAGTGAGAAAACTAGAAGGTTAAGATTATTTAATTTGAACTTCTCTAACATTGTCTTATGATACGTCTATATCAATGAATGTTGGATTTATTTATGACTTATGAGTTACTTCCAGATGCTAATCAAGCTAAAAAGAAAACACTTACTTATGAAGAAGCATTAAAGTTAATTCAAAAGAATGAACAAACTTTGCAGCCGCCACCAATCAAAAAAGATATAGATTTTACTGACGTAGCTGTTAATTCCATAATACTAATATTAATTATGACTGGTTTAGTTTTGTGGCTAAGAAAAGATTACAAAAAATATAAGTCTAACAAAAAACAATGGATCTTTTTTATTGAGTTGGTTGTAGTTGTAATACTTGCTGTAATTATTTTAAATCCATTACTTGAATCACTATTGTTTTCTTTAAATATATCTTAGTCGTACCGATAGGGTTACGTTATTAATTATTATATTCTAGTGAAGTTTTTTATATGGTTATTGACACTACTTAAAAGGGACATAACTTGCTGTTAAAAGATAACAGCAGGTTAGCATAATGGCAAACTATGATTTATTACCCCTAGGCAATAATCCAAAGAAAAAGAAAACACTCAACTATGATGAAGCCCTCAACTTACTAGGTGGTGCAAAACCATTAGAGTCGAGTCTATTAAGCCGTGTGGGTGATGCAGGGCTTGACCTTGCAAAAGGTATGGTTGGCGCAGGTGAAGCCGCGATAGGGATTGGTGATATAGCCACCGGTGGGAACGTTGATAAGTTATTACAAGACTATGCAGGGTATGATCCTAAACGCACTAAATCGATAATGAGTGATAACTACTCAGTAGCAAGACAACAAGCCAATCAAGAAGTAGAGGATGCCAGTGGTTTTATTGGCACAACGGCTGCCATGTTAAAAAATCCCTCGACTATTATGGGCACAGTATTAGAATCAGCCCCCTCTATGATTGGCGGCGGTGGTGCGGCACAGTTACTGGGTAAGGGTAGGATTTTTTTAAATAATCCAGTTGCGCGTGGTGCAATTGGTGAGGGTTTAGTCAGTGGCGGTCAAACAGCCGAACAAATAAGGCAAGAAAACTCCGACGGCTTATTAACGCCTAAACAATCATTAGCCTCAACCGCATCAGGTATTACCACCGGACTTATTGGTTTTGGTGGTGGTAAGCTCGCCCAAAAAATGGGGATACTTGATCCTCAAACACTGTTAGCGGGCGGGTATCCGTTGCCTAATGGTTTATCCAGTAGGCAAACACTGGGTAATGTCGCCAAAGGTTTTGTCTCAGAAGGAGTGCTTCAAGAGCTTCCTCAATCAGCTACAGAACAAATGTGGCAAAATTACGCTCAAGATAACCCCTTAATGGAGGGCGTGCCAGAAGCCAGTGCTGCTGGTTTATTAGCGGGTGGTGTAATGGGGGCGGGCACTAATCTAATGCACACGAGGCGCGCTAGGCCTAGTGAAAATGACAACAACGAGCAAGCCCCTCATTCAGATCCACCAGCTGATCAATTATTATTAGGGCATGATAATCCCAATAACCCAAACTCACCTAAATTTAACCCTAACTTAGATACTAACTATAATCCAGTCATCGAACATTTAAAAAATAGAGCTGATAATTATGGTCTACCTAACATTAACCCTGTTTCTGAAACCTTAAACAGAGGCGTAAGTGGTAGTTTTCCTATCCCAGTAAAACCAACAGGCGCTATCAGTAAAGCATTACAGGCAGGAAATAGTAAGCCGTCCTCTAGCGTATTAGAAGGTGAGTTGGTTGATAATATCCCTGCCACACTAGAACAACGTGATGGTATAGATTCATGGATCGATGGTGATTATCAGGTCATAGAACCCTCTGCTTCTGCTGTGCCAAAACGCATCAATGTTAACGCTGCGCGTGTAACTTTCCCCAATAAAAGTAATACTCCCCGCAGGAATCACTTTTT
>CAYNAM010000019.1:0-29226 GCA_964395065.1 uncultured Ventosimonas sp. | reverse complement strand
GATTACCATTTTCTCGTACTGAAACAGGCCGCATTTATCAGCGCCCATTTGGTGGGCAATCTAAAAACTTTGGTGAGGGTGGTCAGGCTGCAAGAACTTGTGCGGCAGCTGACCGTACAGGTCATGCCCTATTACATACTCTTTACCAAAATAATCTAAAAAATAAAACAACCTTCTTAACTGAGTGGTATGCGGTTGATTTAGTTAAGAATCAAGATGGCGCTATTGTTGGAATTATTGCCATCTGTTTGGAAACAGGTGAAACGGTTTATATTCGTTCTAAAGCGGTCGTATTGGCAACCGGTGGTGCTGGACGTATCTATGCATCAACTACTAATGCTCATATCAATACAGGTGATGGTATTGGCATGGCGTTACGTGCTGGCGTTCCTGTACAAGATATTGAAATGTGGCAATTCCATCCTACAGGAATTTACGGTGCTGGAGTGCTTGTTACTGAAGGATGTCGTGGTGAGGGTGGTTATTTAATCAATAGAGATGGTGAACGCTTTATGGAGCGTTATGCTCCTCATGCGAAAGACCTTGCAAGCCGTGATGTTGTTGCTCGCTCAATGATTAAAGAAATTTTAGCAGGTAACGGTGTTGGCCCTAACAAAGACCATGTGTTATTGAAACTGGATCATTTAGGGGAAGATGTTTTACATAGCCGTTTACCAGGTATTTGTGAACTCTCTAAAACGTTTGCTCATGTAGATCCTGTCACGGCACCTATTCCTGTTGTTCCAACTTGTCACTATATGATGGGTGGTGTAGCCACTAATATTCATGGGCAAGCCTTAACTCAAGATGCTAATGGTAATGATGTTGTTATCGAAGGCTTGTATGCAGTAGGTGAAGTGGCTTGTGTTTCTGTACACGGAGCTAATCGTTTAGGTGGTAACTCATTACTTGACTTAGTTGTTTTTGGTCGTGCAACAGGTCTTTACCTAGAAAAAGCTTTAAAAGAGGGTATCGAATACCGTGCCGCTACGCAAACCGATATTGATGCTGCGAGCAAGCGATTAAACTCTCTTAATGCACGTGTTGAAGGTGAAGAAGTGGCGCCATTGAAACGTGAGTTACAAAACTGTATGCAAAACTATTTCGGTGTGTTCCGCACAGGCGAATACATGGAAAAAGGTGTTAAAGAACTACAAACATTACGTGAACGTATTGAACATGTGAAAATCAATGATAAGAGCATGGCTTTTAATACGGCTCGTATGGAAGCGCTTGAGCTTCAAAATTTATTAGAGGTCGCTGAAGCAACAGCAATTGCGGCCAATACGCGTACGGAGTCTCGTGGTGCTCATGCCCGTGAAGATTATGAAGAGCGTGATGATGTAAATTGGTTATGTCATACACTTTATTTCCCAGGAGATAAGCGTGTCACTAAGCGAGCAGTTAATTTTGCTCCTAAGACAGTACCTACATTTGAACCTAAAAAACGTGTTTACTAATAGAGGTTTATCATGCTTTCAGTAAGTGTATATCGTTATAACCCTGATCAAGACAAAGTACCTAGTATGAAAACCTATCAAGTTGATACAAATGGTAAAGACTTAATGGTATTAGATGTACTTGGTTTGATTAAGGAGCAAGATGAAAGTTTTTCTTATCGTCGTTCCTGTCGTGAAGGTGTTTGTGGTTCTGATGGAATGAATATTAATGGTAATAATGGCTTAGCTTGTATTACTCCCTTGTCTTCTGTAGTCAAAGAAGGCGAAACATTAGTAATTCGACCTTTGCCAGGCTTACCTGTTATTCGTGACTTAATAGTAGACATGACAATTTTCTACAAACAGTATGAAAAGGTTGAACCTTATTTGCAGAATGATACGCCAGAGCCTGCTATTGAGCGTTTGCAGTCAATTGAAGAGCGCGAGAAGTTAGATGGCCTGTATGAGTGCATTTTATGTGCTTGTTGCTCGACTTCTTGTCCTTCATTCTGGTGGAATCCTGATAAGTTCCTAGGGCCATCTGCAGGTTTACAAGCATATCGTTTTTTAGTAGATAGCCGTGATACCGCCACAGAGGATCGTTTAACTAAACTTGATGATCCATTTAGCGTATTTCGTTGCCGCACCATCATGAATTGTGTTCATGTTTGCCCTAAACATTTAAACCCAACGCAAGCAATTGGACATATTCGCAGTATGTTGTTACAAAGTGGAACTTAATAATGTTAGAATGCCTCTTATAATAAGAGGCATTTTTTTATAGGTGCAAGTGTTTTACTTGAAATTTTAACCAAAAAAGAGGAGCACTCAGCTATTTATTTGATAAAACCTAAACTGCTTTATCTTTTTGTGTAAAATAAATCAGGTGGTTTTTCCTATTTGGTGAGGTGCTTTTATAGAGGGTGACCTGACATGCCAGACAGCATGATGCAAAAACTGTGGGATACAGCTTATTTGTCAGCAGATAATGCTGATTATGTTGATGAGCTTTATGAACAATACCTGCATGATTCTAATGCGGTTTCTGAGGAATGGCGGACATATTTCCAAAAGCTACCATCCAATACAAATAATGGTTCTGATATAGCACACTCCACTATTCGTGACTATTTTGTCATGCTTGCAAAAAGCAAAAACAGAGCACAGCCAGTGAGTGCTGCGAGTGTTTCTACGGATTTTGAAAAAAAACAAGTTAAAGTTTTACGCCTTATGCAAATGTATCGTATGCAAGGGCATCAAGCGGCACAGCTTGACCCATTAGGCTTATGGCAACGTCCGATACCTGAAGCGCTTTCTTTACATGATCATGGTCTCAATGAAGCTGATCTCGATCTCACATTCTCGTGTGGTGATTTATTTACTGATAAAACAGAAGCGACTCTTCGTGAAATTATTGATACATTAAAAGCTACGTATTGCCGCACTATTGGTATGGAGTGCATGCATATTACTGATGCTGAGCAACGCCGCTGGATATTGCGTCGTTTTGAGCACGTGCAAGGGCGTCAAAAATACTCTCCAGAAGTTAAAAAACATCTATTAGAGCGTTTAACAGCGGCAGAAGGATTAGAAAAATATTTAGGGAATAAATATCCAGGAGCTAAACGTTTCAGCCTTGAGGGTGGAGATGCGTTGATTCCAATGGTAGATGAGCTTATCCAGCGCTCTGGTACCTACGGTGTAAAAGAAGTGGTTTTATCTATGGCTCACCGTGGACGTTTAAATATATTGGTTAATACATTAGGTAAAAACCCTCTTGATTTATTTAATGAGTTTGAAGGGAAAAAACGTGCTAAGGTTGGTGTAGGTGATGTTAAATACCATCAGGGATTTTCTTCAAATGTTATGACGCAAGGTGGAGAGATCCATTTGGCTTTAGGTTTTAACCCTTCTCATCTTGAAATTGGTTCGCCTGTTATGGCTGGCTCCGTAAGGGCAAGACAAGATCGTCGAGTTGACACAACAGGTGAGGCTGTACTTCCTATTACTATGCACGGTGATGCCGCATTCGCGGGGCAGGGCGTGGTAATGGAAACTTTCCAAATGTCGCAAACGCGTGCCTATAAAACGGGTGGTACAGTTCATATTGTTATTAATAACCAAGTAGGCTTTACTACAAGTCGTGCTGATGATGCTCGTTCAACAGAGTATGCAACCGAAGTGGCTAAGATGGTACAGGCCCCCATTTTCCATGTGAATGGTGATGATCCAGAAGCTGTTCTATTTGTGACGCAAATGGCTCTAGATTTTCGTATGCAGTTCCATAAAGACGTAGTGATTGACTTATTCTGTTATCGCCGTCATGGTCATAATGAAGCGGATGAACCTAGTGGTACACAACCTCTAATGTATCAGGCGATCTCTAAACATCCAACACCTCGTAGCATTTATGCTAGTGAGTTAGTGAAAGAGGGTGTGATTACTGAAGCAGATGCACAGCAAAAAGTAGATGAGTACCGTGACGATTTAGATAATGGTCGCCATGTGGTAAGAAGTTTGGTAAAAGAGCCTAATAAATCACTTTTCGTCGATTGGACGCCTTATATTGGGCATGAATGGAATTCTTACTATGATACAACCGTTGATATTAAGAGACTTCAAGAATTAGCCAATAAAACAACCAGTATTCCTGATGGCTTTGTTTTACAAAGACAGGTCAAAAAGATTTATGAAGACCGCGAGAAAATGACGGTTGGTTCTTTACCTATTAATTGGGGGTATGCTGAAACATTAGCCTATGCTAGTTTATTAGCAGAGGGCTATCCAGTACGGATGACTGGGCAGGATATTGGTCGTGGTACTTTCTCTCACCGCCACGCGGTTCTCCATAACCAAAAAGATGATAGCGTTTATATTCCATTACAACACCTATTTGATGGGCAGCCAAGAATGGATATTTATGATTCATTCTTATCTGAAGAAGCTGTGTTAGCATTTGAATATGGTTATGCGGCAACAACACCTAATGCACTTGTTGTTTGGGAAGCTCAGTTTGGTGACTTTGCTAATGGTGCACAAGTGGTTATTGATCAGTTCATCAGCAGTGGCGAGCTAAAATGGGAACGTTTAAGTGGTGTGACCATGTTGTTACCACATGGTTATGAAGGTCAAGGTGCAGAACACTCCTCTGCACGTTTAGAGCGTTACTTGCAATTATGTTCAGATCAAAATATTCAGGTATGTGTTCCTACGACACCTGCTCAAATATATCATTTGCTACGTCGGCAAGTTGTGCGTCCTATTCGTAAGCCACTCGTTATTATGAGTCCAAAATCGTTATTACGTCATAAATTAGCTGTCTCTACTTTAGAAGAGTTGGCAGAAGGTTCATTTAAGCTAATTATTCCTGAAGTAGATAATATCGATCCTAAAAAAGTTGATCGACTAATTTTATGCAGTGGTAAAGTTTACTATGATCTATTAGAAAAACGTCGCGCAGAAGGGCAAGATAATATAGCGATTGTTCGTATTGAGCAACTGTATCCATTCCCTAATGAAAGTTTGGATAAAATAATGGCAACCTATCCTAATCTTAAACGCTTAGTATGGTGTCAAGAGGAACCTATGAATCAAGGTGCTTGGTATTGTAGTCAGCATAATATTCGTAGGGCTGCGGCAGAGTATAACCCTCCACTAGATTTACAATATGCGGGACGTGAAAGTTCAGCAGCACCTGCTTGTGGTTATCCTTCTATGCATGCAGAACAGCAAGAGAAATTGCTACAAGATGCATTTACTGTTTAATATTTAATCAAATGGGTGGTTATCCACCCTTTAATAAGTTTAAGGAATTTTTACAATGGCTCAAGAAATTAAAGCGCCTTCTTTCCCAGAATCTATTGCTGATGGCACGATTGCAAACTGGTTAAAAAAATCAGGTGAAGCGGTTAAGCGTGATGAATTGTTGGTTGAAATTGAAACAGATAAAGTCATGCTTGAAGTGGTAGCTCCTGTTGATGGTGTATTAACGATTACTAAAAATGAAGGTGATACTGTATTAAGTAATGAGGTGATTGGTAGCGTTGCAGAAGGTGCTGTTGCTCCTGCCTCAGCGACACAACCAAAAGCTGAAACTTCTGCTACTCCAGTAGCTACTCAAACTGCTGATGATGAAGACCCTATTTTAGCACCTGCGGCTCGTAAGTTAGCTGAAGAAAATAATATTGATCCTGCTACAATCAAAGGTACAGGTAAAGGTGGACGCGTTACTAAAGAAGATGTTGTTGCAGCGATTGCTAATAAAAAAGCTGCTCCATCTTCCTCCACCAAAGTTGCTGCTCCTGTTGTTCAAGTTGCTGCTGGTGACCGTATTGAGAAGCGTGTACCTATGACACGTTTACGTGCTAAAGTTGCTGAGCGTCTTGTTGAGGCTCAATCAACCATGGCGATGTTAACAACATTTAATGAAGTTAATATGAAGCCTATTATGGATTTACGCTCTAAGTATAAAGATTTATTTGAGAAAAAACATGATGGTGTTCGCTTAGGTTTTATGTCTTTCTTTGTAAAAGCAGCTACTGAAGCATTAAAACGTTTCCCTGCTGTTAATGCGTCTATTGATGGCAATGATGTGGTTTATCATGGCTATCAAGATATCGGTGTCGCTGTATCAAGCGACCGAGGCCTTGTGGTACCCGTACTTCGTAATGCAGAGTTTATGAGCCTTGCCGAAATTGAGGGTACTATTTCCGAATTTGGTAAAAAAGCAAAAGCAGGTAAGTTAACAATCGAAGAAATGACAGGTGGTACATTTACCATTTCTAATGGTGGAGTGTTTGGTTCTTTACTTTCTACACCTATTGTTAACCCACCACAAACAGCTATTTTAGGTATGCATAAAATACAAGAGCGTCCAATGGCGGTTAATGGTCAAGTTGTGATTTTACCGATGATGTATTTAGCAATGTCTTATGATCATCGTATGATTGATGGAAAAGAGGCTGTTAGTTTCTTGGTAACAATGAAGGATTTATTAGAGGATCCTGCTCGTTTATTGTTAGATGTTTAATAAAAGAATGTTCGCCAATTATTATTGGTTTGATTTTTAAAAGAAATACTAAAACGTTATATTATTAGTAGTTAAAGAGTTAAAAACTTTCTATTGTAATGATAGACCTATACAAGGGAAAAATTATGAGTCAAAAATTTGATGTTGTTGTAATTGGAGCAGGCCCTGGTGGGTATGTAGCAGCAATCCGTGCGGCACAAATGGGCTTTAAAACAGCTTGTGTTGAAAAATACCAAGGTAAAGAAGGTAAGACCTCTTTAGGTGGAACCTGCTTAAATGTAGGATGTATCCCTTCTAAAGCATTATTAGATAGTACTTGGAAGTATCATGAAGCCGAGGAGTCATTCAAGATTCATGGTATTGCTGTTAAAGGTTTAGCGATGGATGTTGGTACAATGGTTGCCCGTAAAGACACCATTGTTAAAAATTTAACGGGTGGTATTGCCATGCTATTTAAAGCGAATGGCGTTACTTTACTCGAAGGCCATGCCAAAGTACTAGCGAATAAACAAGTTGAAGTGACTGGTTTAGATGGCAAAGCCGAAATAGTTGCTGCTGATAATATTATTATTGCATCTGGTTCTCGCCCTGTTGAAATTCCTCCTACACCATTAAATGGTGAGACAATTGTTGATTCAACAGGCGCACTAGATTTTACAGCTGTACCTAAACGCTTAGGTGTTATTGGTGCGGGTGTTATTGGTCTTGAATTGGGTTCTGTGTGGGCACGTTTGGGATCTCAAGTAACTGTGCTTGAGGCAATGGATAAATTCCTGCCCTCTGCTGATGAGCAAGTGGCTAAAGAGGCTTTAAAAGTATTGACCAAGCAAGGACTTGATATCAAGTTAGGTGCACGTGTAACAGGTTCTAATGTTAAGGGCAAAGAGGTTGTTGTTGAATATACAGATGCTCAAGGCGAACAAAAAGCTACTTTTGATAAAGTCATTGTTGCCGTAGGTCGTCGTCCAGTAACGACTGATCTTTTAGCCGCAGACAGTGGCGTGAAAATAGATGAGCGTGGCTTTATTTTTGTTGATGACTATTGTGCTACAAGTGTTCCTGGTGTTTATGCTATTGGTGACGTGGTACGCGGTCCTATGCTTGCTCATAAGGCTTCTGAAGAAGGTATTATGGTTGTAGAGCGTATTGCTGGGCACAAAGCTCAAATGAATTATGACCTAATTCCTGGTGTTATTTATACTCATCCTGAAATTGCATGGGTTGGTAAAAATGAGCAAACATTAAAAGCAGAAGGTGTTGATATTAGCGTTGGCGTATTCCCATTTGCGGCAAGTGGTCGTGCAATGGCCGCTAATGACACAACAGGTTTTGTGAAAATTATTGCTGATGCTAAAACAGACCGTATTTTGGGTGGCCATGTGATTGGCCCAAGTGCTGCTGAGCTAGTACAACAAATCGCTATTGCGATGGAGTTTGGTTCAAGTGCTGAAGATATTGGTATGATGATTTTCTCTCATCCAACTGTTTCAGAGGCTGTTCATGAAGCAGCATTAGCTGTGAATGGCAATGCAATCCATATTGCTAATCGTAAAAAGCGTTAGTAACTATTTTAGGTGGGGCATTTATGCCCCACTCATTCACCAGAAAATATTTAATAAACAAGCTGGTAAACTAGGTGGTGATACGTTTGTATCATCTAATATATGTAATACTAAAGAGATAATGTAGCTTATGAATCTCCATGAATATCAAGGTAAGCAGTTATTTGCTGAGTACGGATTACCTGTATCAAAAGGCATCGCTGTAGACACACCAGAAGAAGCAGCAGCGGCATGTACAACAATAGGTGGTACTGAGTGGGTTGTTAAAGCTCAAGTGCACGCAGGTGGTCGTGGTAAAGCGGGTGGCGTAAAATTAGTAAAAAACCCAGCAGATGCAAAAGCATTTGCAGAAAAATGGTTAGGTCAACGGTTGGTTACTTACCAAACAGATGCTAATGGCCAACCTGTTAGTAAAATCCTTGTTGAGTCATGCACTGATATTGATAAAGAATTATATTTAGGTGCGGTGGTAGATCGCTCTAGTCGTCGTATTGTTTTTATGGCTTCAACAGAGGGTGGTGTAGAAATTGAGAAAGTTGCTCATGAAACACCAGAAAAAATCTTAAAGGCTACTGTTGATCCGCTAGTAGGTGCACAACCTTTCCAAGGGCGCGAGTTGGCATTCAAATTAGGTTTGAAAGGCGATCAAATTAAGCAATTTACAAATATATTTTTAGGATTGGCTAAATTATTCCAAGATTATGATTTAGCATTATTAGAAATTAACCCATTAGTGATTAAAAAAGATGGTAATTTGCATTGTTTAGATGCCAAAATTAATATTGATGGTAATGCACTATATCGTCACCCTAAACTGCGCGAAATGCATGATCCTTCGCAAGATGATCCACGTGAAGCACATGCTGCACAGTTTGAACTAAACTATGTTGCGTTAGATGGTAACATTGGTTGTATGGTGAATGGTGCTGGTCTTGCGATGGGTACCATGGATATCGTTAATTTACATGGCGGCAAACCAGCTAACTTTTTAGATGTAGGTGGCGGTGCAACAAAGGAACGTGTAACAGAAGCATTCAAAATCATTTTATCTGATAGTAATGTTAAAGCAGTACTTGTTAATATTTTCGGTGGTATTGTTCGTTGCGATATGATTGCTGAAGGTATTATTGGTGCAGTAAAAGAAGTGGGTGTTAAAGTTCCTGTGGTTGTCCGTTTAGAAGGTAATAACGCTGAGTTAGGTGCTAAAACATTGTCTGCTAGTGGTTTAAACATTATTGCTGCAACTGGTTTAACTGATGCTGCACAAAAAGTAGTAGCAGCAGCGGAGGGTAAATAATGAGCGTTTTAATTAATAAAAATACCAAAGTTATTTGCCAAGGTTTTACAGGAAGCCAAGGTACATTTCATTCAGAGCAAGCGATTGCTTATGGTACTAAAATGGTGGGTGGTGTAACACCTGGTAAGGGTGGTACTACGCATTTAGGTTTACCCGTATTTAATACAGTTAAAGAAGCTGTTGATGCAACAGGTGCTGATGCGAGTGTTATTTACGTTCCAGCTCCTTTTTGTAAGGATTCTATTTTAGAAGCTGCCTTTGGTGGTATTAAACTAATTGTTTGTATTACTGAAGGTATTCCAACAATTGATATGTTGGAAGCTAAGGTTAAATGTGATGAGTTAGGCGTTATTCTTATTGGACCTAATTGCCCAGGTGTGATTACTCCTGGAGAGTGTAAGATAGGAATCCAACCAGGACATATTCATATTCCTGGTAAAGTAGGTATTGTGTCTCGTTCAGGTACATTAACTTATGAGGCAGTGAAACAAACGACTGATGCTGGTTTTGGTCAATCTACTTGTGTTGGTATTGGTGGTGATCCAATTCCTGGCTCTAACTTTATTGATATCTTAAAGTTATTCCAAGAAGATCCTCAAACTGAAGCGATTGTAATGATTGGTGAAATTGGGGGTAGTGCTGAAGAAGAAGCCGCTGCTTACATCAAAGCGAATGTAACTAAACCTGTTGTTTCTTATATTGCAGGTGTTACTGCTCCTGCTGGTAAGCGCATGGGGCATGCTGGTGCTATTATTTCTGGCGGTAAAGGTACTGCTGCTGAGAAGTTTGCTGCATTAGAAGATGCGGGGGTAAAAACAGTGCGTTCTTTAGCTGATATTGGTAAAGCATTATCAGAAGTTACTGGATGGAAAATGAAGTAATATTTGCTTTTTTTCTGTTCTAAAAAAAGCCAAGCAATTATTGCTTGGCTTTTTTATGAGATAAAAATGTAAATAATTATTTACGACGCTTAATAGGGCTCTGTTGATCGAGTTGTTTTAAATGAGTTAGTTTTTCTTTTATCTTTGCTTCAAGTCCTCGTGGCGTCGGACGATAAAACTCTTGTGGTTCTATTTCTTCAGGAAAATAGTCTTCTCCTGCAGCATAAGCATCTGGCTCGTCGTGTGCGTAACGATACTCTTCACCATAACCTAGCTCTGTCATCAGTTTAGTGGGAGCATTCCTGAGATGTAAAGGGACTTCTAGCGAGGCATGCTCTTTAACAGCACGTTTGGCCTCGTTATAAGCCATATAGACAGCGTTACTCTTAGGGGCAGAAGCTAGATAAATAACTGCTTGTGCTAGCGCTAATTCGCCCTCTGGGCTACCTAGTCGCTCTTGTACTTCCCATGCAGCTAAGCATAGGTTTAGTGCTCTTGGGTCGGCATTACCAATATCTTCGCTTGCCATTCTGACAATACGACGCGCTAAGTAAAGGGGATCACAGCCGCCATCTAACATGCGGCATAACCAATAAATAGCTGCATTAGGATTGGAGCCTCTTACCGATTTGTGCAGTGCAGATATTTGGTCATAAAAAGCCTCTCCACCTTTATCGAATCGACGAAGACTGTTACTTAATAGATCTTGTAGTAAGTGGGGAGTGATTACTCCCTTGTCATCGACTAAGTCAGATGCATTTTCTAATAGATTAAGTAGCCGACGGCCATCTCCATCAGCAGCAGCTAATAAAAGTTGTAAGCTTTGTTCGGGAAGCTCAAGTTGTCTGCTACCTAAGCCTTTTTCTTCTGTTAACGCTCTATGAACCAGTTTTTTTAATGCTTGTTCATCTAAAGCTTTTAATACGTAAACACGTGCCCTTGATAAGAGAGCATTGTTTAGTTCAAATGAGGGATTTTCAGTTGTAGCACCAATAAATATAAATGTGCCATCTTCAATATAAGGCAAGAATGCATCTTGTTGGCTTTTATTAAAGCGATGAACTTCATCCACAAAAAGCAATGTTGGTTTGCCATAAGCTAATTGTTGTTTAGCAATTTCGACTGCTTGGCGAATTTCTTTTACGCCTGATAAAACGGCTGAAAGGGTTTCAAAGTGGGCATTAGATAAATTGGCGAGTAATTTAGCTAAGGTGGTTTTACCTACACCGGGCGGTCCCCAAAAAATCATAGAGTGAAGGGCACCACTTTCAAGGGCTTCTCTTAGTGGTTTTCCTTGTGCAAGCAAATGCTCTTGTCCAACATATTCATCTAAATTAGTAGCCCGTAGTCGGGCAGCTAATGGTTGAACAGGGGAGGTGGCATTTGCAAATAGATCCATTTTTATTCTTCGATGATGTCAGTTCCTTGTGGGGGGACAAATTTGAAAAGGCTAGCAGCAACGGGTGTATTCATTTTAATATTTTTAAATGCAATATTTGTTTTTTGACCAACATTATCAACTAATTGCATGCTGTTAATTGTATTACCATTAAATGTCAGGGTAAGGCTATTAAATAGGCTATCCTTGTCTTTTGGGGTTAAGATAAAGGATTGTAGTTTGCCGTTAGCCTTTGAGTTAATGGTAAAGTTCTTTTGAATTTCAGCAACATTACCAGATAATAACAACGCAGGTGTATGACTCATACGTTGATCCATTTTTTGGATAGTTAACTGCATTAAGTCAGGGTCATATAACCAAAGTTTTTGGTTATCTGAAATGAGTAATTGTTCTTGTGGTGCGGCCGTGTGCCAACGAAATAACCCTGGCCTTTTTAGCGCGAGTTCGCCTTTTGTTTCTTGTAAACGCGTTCCTGTTGCATCAAGGGTGACTTGTGTGAAGTTACCTGTCATGCTCTGTGATTGGTCGAGTAGCTTAGACAGTTGGTTTGTTGCTTGTTGATCATTACTAGCTGCTATTGCTGTATTAGCAAGTAATAAAGAGGTAATAGCAGTAATAAAAAAAGTACGTAATGTTCTCATTGATAGTTTTTACCTTTAATCACGGACTGGCGGAGGAGCTAAAACCTCACGCGAGCCATTTGAACTCATTGCAGTAACAACACCTGCATCTTCCATTGCTTCGATCATCCGAGCAGCACGATTGTAGCCTATTTTAAGCTTTCTTTGGACAGATGAAATAGATGCGCGTCTTGATTCTGTAACAAAACGTACAGCTTCATCATATAAAGGATCATCATCTTCACTAGAACCCCCATCGCTATTAGATTCAGCTGAATTACCACCTTCTTCGATACCATTTAGAATCGCTTCTTCATAGTTAGGTTCTCCACGTTGTTTCCATGCATCGACGACACGATGGACTTCATCGTCTGACACAAATGCACCATGAACACGAACAGGAAGCCCCGTACCGGGTGGTAAGTAGAGCATATCACCATGTCCTAACAGCTGTTCTGCACCCCCTTGGTCAAGAATGGTACGAGAGTCTATTTTGCTTGATACTTGGAAAGCCATACGAGTAGGGATATTGGCTTTGATAAGGCCTGTGATTACATCGACAGAAGGACGTTGTGTTGCTAAAATAAGATGAATACCTGCCGCTCTTGCTTTTTGAGCAATACGAGCAATTAATTCTTCAACTTTTTTGCCCACAATCATCATCATATCAGCGAATTCATCAACAACCACTACGATGATTGGTAAGGCTTCTAGCAAAGGAGGTTCATCATCTTCAGACTCTTTTTTGTAGAGTGGATCCTCAATGCCTTCGCCTGCTTCCGTTGCTTCTTTTATTTTACGATTAAAACCGGTTAGGTTACGTACACCCATTTTCGCCATGAGTTTATAGCGTCGTTCCATTTCGGCAACACACCAACGTAAAGCGTTGGCTGCTTCTTTCATGTCTGTCACAACAGGACAGAGGAGGTGAGGAATGCCTTCATAAATTGAAAGTTCGAGCATTTTAGGGTCTATCATAATTAATCTAGCTTGTTCTGGTGTTGATTTGAACAAAATAGATAAAATCATGGAGTTAACCCCCACCGATTTACCAGAACCTGTGGTTCCTGCCACGAGCAGGTGAGGCATTTTAGCTAAGTCAGTAATGACAGGGTTACCACCAATATCTTGACCCAATGCTAAAGTGACCGCAGACTTTTGTTGGTCATAGGCTTCGGAAGTAATAACTTCAGAGAAATAAACAATTTGCCGGTCTTCATTCGGGACTTCAATTCCTACTGTCGTTTTTCCTGGAATAACCTCAACCACACGAACACTCAGAACAGCAAGAGAGCGCGCTAAGTCTTTTGCTAGGTTAGATATTCTGCTGACTTTTAGGCCTGGCGCTAGCTCTATTTCAAAACGTGTAATAACCGGACCGGGATGTACATCGACTACTGTCACTTCAACACCGAATTCTTTAAGCTTGATTTCAAGCAAACGGGACATTGCATCGAGTGATTCAGTAGAGTAACTCTGTGGTTTTTTCTCCGGTGGGTCTAATAAAGAGAAGGGTGGGAGTATATCATTCGTGTCTTCAAAGAGTGGTGTTTGCTTTTCTTTTAATACTCGCTTGCTTGGCTCTGCTGTTTTAATAATGCTTGGTCTATTTACTTTAATTGACGGGCGTTCTTCTTTTTTACTCATGTAGCTCGCTAATGATACTTGACGTTTGATGAAGTTTTCTTTTACTTTTACTTTTTCTTCTTCATCCATAGAGACAGGAGATATAATATCATTGATGTGATCGTCTACATCACGCAATTGTTGTTTTGTTCGCTTCCTCTCCGTGTAGTTCTGCCATAGCTGGTTAAGTTTTTCTGATAGGCGTTCATAGATGATGACGGTATAGTAACCGACCAAGTCTGCTAGTTTAGCCCATGAAAATTTTAAAAATACAGTTAATCCTACACAGAATAGCAGCAAAGAGATCGTGGTTAGTATTTGACTGGATAATGTTAAGCATATATTGCGTATTGCATAGCCAAGGATTCCACCACCACCAATGCCCATGCCACTGGATATACCAACAGATTGTAGGATATTATTTGTGGTGAAATGTAAGTGAGCCAGGATGCAACCACTTACGATAATTAGAAAGAGCCCGAATGCCCGAAAACCGATGAGCCAAAAATTTTTTATATCAATGGATTTGCGGTAGTAAAATACTTGAACTGCTTTTGTAATGAGTAAAAGAGGCAGTAAATAAGCTATATATCCTACTAAAAAGAATGAAAGGCTCGATATTTTTGTACCTAATAATCCTCCCATATTCTCAATATCAAGATGACTAACAGTTTTATTAAAAGTGGGGTCATTAGTGCTGAAGCTTACAACTGTTAAAAGCCAATAAACTCCAATGAGCATTAAAATAATCAATAATGCTTCAAAGGATCGTTTGATAATTTGTTTACGCCAAAATTCTAAAGAAAGTATAGAATCTTCTTCTGTTATTTGTTTCAAAGTAAAGCTCGTTCTCTGCTATTTATCTCAAAATGACAAGAAAAATATAGTTTAGGATACATTCATATAAAAAGTGAGCTGATCCAAAAAAATAATGCTCCCATCAGTATAACAGCTGGTAGCGTCAGTACCCAAGCCAATATTATATTAATAACAGTTGTTTTTTGTAAGCCTGACTTATTGGCAACCATTGTTCCAGCAACACCTGATGATAGTATGTGTGTTGTGGAGACAGGTAGGCTGAATACATTTGCAACACCGATCGCTATAATTGCTGTAATTTGCGCGCACATTCCTTGAGCGTAAGTCATTCCTTGTTTACCAATTTTTTCACCTACGGTTAGAACAACACGTCTCCAGCCAACCATAGTGCCGACACCTAAAGCCAAGGCTACGGCAATTATAACCCATAATGGCGCATATTCTGTGGTTGATTTTAAGTCATTGCGTAGGCGCATAATATTGGCATTATCTTCTTCCGATAAAATAGTTGCTTTAGTAATATTTTTAGCAACATCGTCAAGGCAAAGAATATAGTGTCGAATTAGAATACGATCTTCATTTCTTAGTGCTTGATAATCTTTGACAGTTCCTAATGTTTTTATGAGTTCACTAAATATAGTGCCAGTCATATCTGGTGAGCAAACAAAATCGTTATTGAGTGAAACGTTTTTAGTATTTAAATTAATTTGAGGTGCTAATTTTTCTTGATTGGTTATGAATAATGTCTGCAAATGTTTAGCAGCATCTCTTGTTTTTTCTATTTGGTAAATAGAGCTATTTAAATCAAGTACGAAGGTTTGAGGAACAAAACTAATAAGGACTAGCATAACTAAGCCAATCCCTTTTTGCCCATCGTTTGAGCCATGAACAAAGCTCACTCCCATAGCGGATAAGATAAGTACTACACGATTCCAGAAAGGTGGTTTTTTCTTGTCTTTTTTCTCTTTGCGTTTTTCAGGCGTTTGATGCATTTTGGATTTAGGAAAGCGTACTTTTAAAATTATTAAAAATAAACCTGCTAATGCAAAACCTGCAACTGGGGAAATTAGAAGTGAAAGGGCAATGTCAACGGTTTTTTGCCAATTAACGCCTTGTGCAATAGGGATATTTTTAATAATGGCATTGGCTAAAGCAACACCTAAGATAGAGCCAATTAGTGCATGGGAGCTTGAGGCAGGAATACCAAAGTACCATGTACCTAAGTTCCAAGCTATGGCAGAGGCAACAATAGAAAAAACCATGATTAAGCCATGGTGTGAATCGACTAATAACTCAACAGGTAGTAGATGTACTATGCTATAGGCAACACCAACGCCTCCAAGTAAAACACCTAAAAAATTGAATACTCCTGACATAAGAACAGCAGCTTTAGCAGGCATTGAGTTTGTGTAGATTACTGTAGCAACAGCATTTGCTGTATCATGGAAACCATTAATGAACTCAAAAAATAATACAAAAAGAAGGGCAAAAAAGAGACCAACCAATAACCAAGCACTAGTGTTTTGAAAAATTTCTGACATTACTAAATTCACAGGAGTTAAGTTAGTCGAATATTATGTCAGAAAGTTAATAAAAACGACATCATAAAATTTAAATAAGTGCTATTTTACTTATTGGTGGTTGATTCGTATCATCAAGTTCTTTTATAGGGATTTTTTAATTTCAGCAATTTTTTTAAAGGAGTATAACCTTGCTTCTTCGTCATAAATACGAGAGGTGATCATGAGTTCATCTACGCTGGTTTTTTGAATAAACTCTTGGAGTTTTTGAGCTACAGTATTAGGAGAGCCAATAATGGCTTCAGAGAGTGATTGTGTAACACTTGATGAATCAATTGCTGTGATTAAAAAATCTTTATTAGGTGGCGGTAAAGGAATAGAGTTTCCACTGTGTATAGCGGTTGTTTGTTGTACCATTGAAGAAAATAAGTAGTGTGCTTCATCATCAGTATCTGCCACGATAACTACAACTCCGGCCATACTATAGGGCTCAATTTGTTTAGGAGTGGGGCGAAATTGTTTTTTGTAAAGGGTTAATGCTTTCAGTAAGTAGTCAGCTGTAAAGTGTGAAGCGAAAGCATAAGGTAACCCTAAATGTGCAGCAAGACCAGCACTGTAAAGGCTTGAACCTAGTAGCCAAATAGGGACTTGAGTCCCTTCGCCGGGAATAGCGATGAGTTTTTGGTTGGGGTGTTTGGGAGATAATAAAGTTTGTAGTTCTACTACATCATCAGGAAAACTGTCGAAGTCTAGATCTAAATGTCGTCTAAGTGCATTAGCTGTTAAAGGGTCTGTTCCTGGTGCACGCCCAATGCCCAAATCAATCCTATCACCATAAAGTGTTGCTAGTGTACCAAATTGTTCAGCAATCGCTAGGGGGGAGTGATTGGGTAGCATAATGCCTCCTGAACCAATACGTATATGAGTAGTTGCATTTGCTATATGGGATATAACTAAAGAGGTAGCTGCGCTGGCAATACCAGGCATGTTGTGATGTTCAGCGATCCAGTATCTCTTAAAGTCTAATTTTTCTGCCAGTTGTGACAAGGTTACACTGTCTCTAAATGCCTGAGCAATTGTATTGTTTTGTAAAATAGGGCATAGATCTAATATTGAAAAAGGAACCATAAACGTCACCTGAGTAAATAATCTTACGTTTAAGCTATATCTTCTATCATAGTTTATATAAAATGATTATACAAATAGGGTGGAAGAGGCTGAATGATGAATCTTTGGTTATTAAGGCATGGTGAAGCAGAGCCAACACAAACAAATGATATTGCAAGGAATCTAACTGGAACAGGGGTGCAAGAGGTATTAAAAACAGCACAAAGACTCCGGAAAGTACCATTAGATATTGTTTTGCATAGCCCTTATGTCCGTGCATTGCAAACAGCACAGCTTGTTTGTGAGGAAATAGCCTATCAAGGAAAGATCGCTCAAGTAGAGTGGATAACTCCCGATGATAATCCTAAACAAGTTATAAAGCAGTTAGAGGATTACGAGGCTGAAAATATTCTTTTAGTAAGCCATCAGCCATTGTTGGGAAAGCTCGTTGGCTTATTGACAGAGGGTGAGTTGATGAGAACATCTTATTATTTAGCAACAGCGGAATTAGTTCATCTTGAAGGCGTTACTATTTGCTTAGCAGGGATGGATGTAAAAAAATGATGCAAAAATAATCAATAAATATTGTTTCATGCTTTATAATAATGGCTATTTATCATATTGACTGGATGAGCAAGAAAATAATTTGTCTTTAAAAATAGCTTTTATTGTCATTACACTTACAATAATGAAAAGTTTGCAGTAAATAATAAAGGAAAAAGCATGATTCATAATTTTGATGTTGTCGTAATAGGTTCTGGTCCGGCTGGAGAGGGGGCTGCTATTAATGCCTGTAAAACGGGCAAAAGAGTAGCAATGATCGAAAATAAAGGCGTGGTTGGTGGAAATTGTACACATCTAGGTACTATTCCCTCTAAAGCATTGCGTCACGAAGTAATGCAAATTATGGATTTTAATACTAATCCGATGTTTCGTTCAATTGGTGAACCAAAGTGGTTTTCTTTTCCTGATGTATTAAAAAATGCTCAACAAATTATTGATCGACAAGTAAGCTCTCGTACTGGTTATTATGTTCGTAACCGTATTAGTGTATTTTTTGGGCAAGGGCGTTTTATTGATGATCATACAGTAGAAGTTTCGTGTAACTCTGGATCCACCGAGCGACTTATTGCTAAAGAAATTATTATTGCGACAGGTTCTCGTCCTTACCGTCCAGCAAATGTGGACTTTAATCATCCACGTATTTATGATAGTGATACTATCTTAAATCTTTGCCATACGCCAAAACGTTTAATTATTTATGGCGCAGGCGTTATTGGATGTGAGTATGCCTCTATTTTCAGTGGGTTAGGTGTTCTGGTCGATCTTATTGATAACCGTGATAGATTGTTAAGTTTTCTTGATGAAGAAATATCTGATTCATTAAGTTATCATTTTAGTAACTCAAATATTATGATTCGTCATAATGAGGAATATGAAAGCATTGAGGGTATTGATCATGGAGTGATTTTACACCTTAAATCAGGCAAAAAAATAAAAGCAGACGCTTTGTTATGGAGCAATGGGCGCACTGGAAATACTGAAGGTTTGGGATTGGAAAATATTGGCCTTAAAGCCAATAATCGCGGCCAAATTCATGTAGATCAAAATTATCGAACTGAAATACCTCATATTTATGGAGCTGGTGATGTTATTGGTTGGCCTAGTCTAGCTAGTGCTGCTTACGATCAAGGTCGTTCTGCCTCATCAAATATTGCAGAAGATGGTTCAGGGCGTTATGTAAATGATGTGGCCACAGGTATCTATACTATTCCTGAGATCAGCTGTGTAGGGAAAACAGAGCAAGAACTTACCAAAGATAAAGTTCCTTATGAAGTTGGTAAAGCATTTTTCAAGAGTATGGCGCGTGCTCAAATAGCTAATCAAACTGCAGGTGTATTAAAAATATTATTCCATCGAGAAACATTGGCTATTTTGGGCGTTCATTGCTTTGGTTATCAGGCATCAGAAATTATTCATATTGGACAGGCAATTATGAATCAACCTGGAGATCAGAATAATATTCGTTATTTTATAAACACTACGTTTAACTACCCAACAATGGCAGAGGCTTATCGTGTTGCTGCATTTGATGGCTTAAATAGGTTATTTAAAGTTTAAGTACAATTTGTTGGTAAAGGAAGTAGTAAGTGATTTAGACGGTGAGTAAAATACTAGATATTAGCGTTAAGATATCTAGTGTTACTTAGTCTGGCTAAGTAAATAAGCTTTAAAAGCTAAGTTAAATAACGAGTAACATTGGAAAAGCGTTTTATTGATAGTTCTTATCGTGCGTTAGCTAGAGTGACTAATACTCGTTATCTAGGACATAGAAACGGAACTCCACCAATATTTGGCAAAATAACAAAAGAATGGGTATATTATGAAGTGGCCTTACCTGATTATGTCTATCAAGAAGCAAAATTAAGATGTCGTAAGGGTGAGAAAGTACATCAATATCTAACACCTACTGCATTAAAAGCAGTTGAAGCCCAGATAATTAGTATTACATCATTAGCTAATGGTTGCCTAGATTATCAAGACTTTATATCAAGATGTTCTCAAGCATATACCAAACAAGGACAAATTAAGTTTATATTGCCAAAGGCTTCATAAAGGGTACACAAGTACCCTTATATTGATTACTTTTTCCTTGTTAATGAATAAGAATAATGGTTCACAAGGAGGAGTATATGCCAAAAATCATATTATCAACGTTACTAGTGTTAATTGCCTGTAGTGGCTTATCAATGGCTAATGAGTGCCAGATCAAAGAGATTAGCTCAAAGGAAGAGAGCAATAGTTATACATTCAAAAACATTGTTAGCAAAGGGTTAGCGCTTTATAGTCCTATACCTATAGGAACAGTAGCAGCATCGGATGGGGTTGTGTTGATTTTGGAAAGAGAAAACCTAATAGGGATATTTACAATACAGAAAAAATTCATAACGAAAGGGGCGGTGGAAAAAACCATCGAAGAGGCGTATTACTACGACTGCTCAGAGCCAATTATTAATATAAATAAGCCAGATTATAAAATATATATTATCGAGCAAAAAGGAACTTTAGATGATAGACCAAGGACAACAGCTTTTGTACTTACTGATAAATATAAAAATCTATTTTATCTAATATCGTTTACTGGATTTTCTAAAGATGAAGTTGTTCAAATGTTAACAAGGAAATAAACAAAATGGCTGAACAGATTGTAGATTTATATACACAAGAAGCACTGGTTAAAATTTTGGCAAAATTATATCTAGGAAACTATAAAGGCATAACCTCAAACGAAAAGGGGCTCTAGAGGTTTATAAAATGATAGTGGACGCTAAAGAATGCGCTTCATCTCTAAATTATATTAAGCTATTATTCGGCGGTCCAGTTGGTGTCCCCTGTAACTTTAACATCTGTAGCTATTAAAGAAGCTAGACAGGCAATTAAAAAAGTTAGCCAAGATCAACATGCTATTAGATGTATGGAATCTGCTGCAATGAAGAAAAAGTAAGATATTTTATATTATGTTCTTTAAACTCATTAATGAAGGGATGAATATGCTTTCCATCTCTCTACATGCAAAACAAGACCCAAATCAGGCAGATATTTTTAACTTGTCAAGATTAGGATGTAATGCATGTAGCGATCTAATCATTGTATTATCAGACTAAAAAGAACAACTTAAAAAGGCCATTGATGGATAATAAAGAGGCCTTCGTTAAGAGGGCTTTTTATTAAGGTAACCTAAAGTTAGTGCTTATTAAAAAAAGGATAATTTTTTGAAAGTTTTTTGAAAACAAAAAAACGTTAGATGTTTGTATTGTATAACTTGTTGAATATACTGAGTAAATTGGTGGGTCGTATAGGGCTCGAACCTATGACCAATTGATTAAGAGTCAACTGCTCTACCAACTGAGCTAACGACCCAATTCGGTGCGAATAATATACCGATAATTTGTGAAATGCAATATTTTATAGTCATGATGATTAAATAAATTTAAAATAAAACGACAGAGTTAGGGGAATAGCCTAACTCTGTCGATTAAAGTATTTTTTAACTAGCCATTTCTTCTAATGAGGGCTCTTGACCTGGATGAAGGATGACAGGCACTGTTTTTGAGGCAGGAATTCTAGCTTTTTCATCGTGGCTACTTAATGCAACCAATGGATTGGTTTCGGGATAATATGCGGCTAGGCTTCCTTGTGGAATATCATAAGGGACGATACGAAAGCTTTTTACAACACGTTTCATGCCATCAGAATAAATACTTTCAATATCAACCCATTGATCTGCCTTAAGCCCTGCTTCATCAATATCTGTTTGATTCATGAAAAGGACGCGACGTTGACCAAAAACACCTCTATATCGATCATCTAACCCATAGATAGTGGTATTGTATTGATCATGAGAGCGTGTTGTCATTAATGTATAGGTTTTAGCTTTATTATATTGTTGAGAGAATTGATTTTCTTTATCCTCATAGACCTCTTGTAGAGGTTTAATTAAAAACTGTGCTTTACCGCTAGATGTATTCCAAACATGTTGGTTAGCAGGGTGTTCTAAATGGAATCCCCCGGGTTGGTGAACGCGCTCATTAAAATCATGGAATTGGTCAAATACTTCAGCGATGCTATCACGAATACGGTCATAGCTTTCAATGTACCATCTCCATTGTATGTGGCTTTCTGGAAAAACAGCCTCTGCCATTCTTGCTACAATATCAGGTTCAGAGAGTAGATTTTCTGATGCAGGTTTGTTCACACCCGTGGATAAATGAACATTGCTCATAGAGTCTTCTACAGATACTGATTGTGTTCCGAAACGTTGTTCATCGATTTCAGTACGGCCTAGGCACGGAAGGATGAGAGCGTCTTTGCCATGAATAATATGGCTACGATTAAGTTTGGTTGTTATATGAACAGTTAAATTACATTTTTTGAGTGCTTCATGAGTATATTCTGTGTCGGGCGTTGCAATTGAAAAGTTTCCACCTAATCCAATAAATACTTTGACTTTTCCTTCATGCATTGCTTTGATTGTATCTACTACGCCAAGGCCATGTTGACGAGGTGACTTAATATTAAAAACACGGTCAAGGTTTGATAATAGGGGTTCATTTGGTTTTTCATGAATCCCCATGGTTCTATTCCCTTGTACATTACTATGGCCGCGTACAGGACATAGTCCCGCACCCGGTCGACCAATATGGCCTCGAGCAAGCATTAAGTTCGCAAGCATATGGATATTGTCTGTACCATGTCTATGTTGTGTTATACCCATTCCCCAGCAAAAAATTGCTCTCTCAGCATTGCGATAGAGTTTAGCGAGTGATTCTAGCTCTTTAGGTGGTAATCCTGAGTATTTATGGATATCTGACCAGCTGGTTTTATCTACTTCTTCAAGCATTTCTTCAAAGCCAGAGGTGTTTAAAACAATAAATGAGCGATCAAAAACAGGAGGGTTGCCTTTTGAGGTCGCTTCTATATCCCATTCATGTAAGTGTTTCATGATCCCAATGAGGATAGCATAATCTCCACCTATTTTAGGTTGAAAATAATAGTGGCTAATTTCGGTACTTTTATTAGTCATCATTTCCAAGGCGGCTTGTGGATCTTGAAAACGCTGTAAACCGCGCTCCTTTAATGGGTTGACCGCAATAATAGCGCCACCACGTTTTGAGACCTCTCTTAGTGTCCCTAACATTCGAGGATGATTAGTGCCAGGATTGTGTCCAAAGCTAAATATAGCATCTGCATGTTCAAAGTCTTCAAGTGTGACAGTCCCTTTTCCCAGCCCTATTGAGTCAGTTAATCCAACACTGGTTGTTTCATGACACATGTTGGAGCAGTCAGGAAAATTGTTTGTACCGAAATGACGAACAAATAACTGGTATAAGAACGATGCTTCATTGCTGGTACGTCCCGATGTGTAAAACGCTGCTTGATTTGGATCATCTAAATTTTTTAGATTATTTGCAATGAGTTTGAATGCTTCATCCCAAGAAATAGGAATATATTTGTCTGTTTTGGCATCATAACGCATTGGGTCGGTAAGGCGGCCAAGATCTTCAAGATAAAAGTCGCTTTGCTTTGCTAACCAACTAACGGTATGTTCTGCAAAAAAATGGGGGGTAACTCGTTTACTTGTGGTTTCAAAGGCAACAGCTTTAGCGCCATTTTCACAAAAATTAAATAGTTTTTTTGTTTTATCTTCTGGCCACGCACAACCTGGGCAGTCGAATCCTTTAGGTTGATTGACTTCAAGTAGCGTAATGGATCCTCTTTCAAAAGTTTCTTGGTGTTGAAGATTTTTAGCAACACTTTTCAGCGCATCCCAGCCACCAGCTGGATGAGTATAAGATTCTATTTTGGCAGTTTCTTTGTTTTTATTAGGCTGGTCATTGTCTTTTTTCACGAGGATTTCCTTCTACATCTACAACAGGGAACTTATTTAACAATACAAGTTATTTGCTTATTATGAGTAAATTATACTTATGTGTCATGTTTATGATGGGGTAAAGCAATTATTATGTGTATTGTAGTTTTGTTTTTAAATTTTTTATATGAAATATTTTAAACAGAATATTTAATAAAGCTCTTAATGTCTTATACTTTCGGATAGTGAGGGATTTTTTTATAGCGTTTAGCTATATAATAGCTCATCAATAAATGTTATGGAGATTATTTGATTTATTAAAATAGGGTTTCCCTAAAGTGTTATAGGTGATAACTCTCTGCTGTCACAAAGGAATACTGTAAAACCATTAAGGATATTTTAATGTTCTTTATTGTTTGTTTGGTTTTCAGGGGGGCTAAATGAAAATTGCCACTTTTATTCTTTTTGTTGTGGGGACTTTTTTTTCTTTATGTGGCTTTTCAGAAACGGTTTGGTTTTCTGGTCACATATTTCAAAAAACATGTGATATAACTGTAACTGGGAACACTTCTGGAACGGTGGTGCTATTGCCTGAAACGAGCATTTCTCATTTGTCTTCATTGGGGAAAACAACAGGTGATACCTCGTTTTCAATAGATATAAAGAATTGTGGAGCTAAAGAGCAGCGAGCAACCGAACGATATATTGCTGAAATTATAACAAGTAAAAATAATATAAGTAATTTGGCGGGTACAGCAAATAATATCGAACTCCAACTGATGGTGGCAGATAACAGCCTTAAGACAGCAGATGTTTTAGAGGAGAATACCTATTCATCGAGTATGCGTCTTGATATAGGTGAAAAAAAATCAATTCCTTTTACAGTAAGGTATTATGCGACTGCAAATGATGTTCTAGTGGGTAGTTTTGTTACTTCTACCTCCTTTTTGATTGTGTACAACTAGGGTTGAGTTATTTTATGTATTAATTAGTAATAAATTCAAATTAATTATATGATTTTGATATAATTGTACATTATACTAAGGTCATAAAAAAATCTTTATTAAGCCAGTACGTTTTCGTTTAAGTTGCTGTTACAATATACGTGCACTAGATCTATCATGTTGTAAAAAGTTGTATTAGATATTAGATATTTATGATATACATCAGGTATTTAATGTTAGTTCTAATTAAGGGAATAGTGTAAACAATATTAAGTCATGTTTTTAATAGACTTAATTGTTAATTTTAATTTTAGGAGATTCAAATGAAAAAACTAGTATCCGGTGTTATTCTTGCTGCAGGTCTTGTTCCAGCTTTAGCTTTTGCTCAACAAACTCCAAACACTATTAACTTCAAGGGTGAAGTTACTACTCAAACTTGTCAAGTAAGCATTAATGGTGAAAGCACTTCTCCAGTAGTATTACTTCCAACTGTTGCTGATTCTGCTCTTGCAACTGCTGGTACTGTTGCTGGTGACACAAACTTCACTATCGAATTACAAAATTGTGCTACTAATTTAACAAGCGCAAAA
Source organism: uncultured Ventosimonas sp. (assembly GCA_964395065.1). GTDB lineage: Bacteria > Pseudomonadota > Gammaproteobacteria > Pseudomonadales > Pseudomonadaceae > Entomomonas. Next base: position 4,023 of record CAYNAM010000019.1, on the reverse strand, counting down.
GCAACATTTGTTGGTAACAACGTTCAAGCTAGCGGTAACTTAGGTAATACTGGTACAGCTACTGGTGTATCTATTCAACTTGCTAACGGCGGCGGTTCAGTTATTGACTTTAACGCAGCTGATGTAGTATCTGATGCAGCAACTATTTCTGGAACAGGTACAGCTTCATTACCATTCACTGCAAGCTACTATGCAGAAGCACCTGCTACAGCAGGTACAGTACTTGCTAGTACTCAATTTGCTATTGTTTACCAATAGTAGTTTATAACTGTCACAGTTATAAAAAAGCTGTAGTAACTTTGTTACTACAGCCTAATTTATGGCGAAGTAAAACAACTAATAACATAAAATAGACAGAAGGAACTGTTAACGCTACATATAGTTGTTATAGTTCTATATGTTATTAAATAGGGTTATAAGCTTTATATAAACTTATGGTATTTATATGATGCCATCCTGACTTCCTGTGTATAAAATGAAATTTTTAACATACCTAAAAACTAATCAATTTGTTTGTATCATACTTCTTTTATTAAGTGTTAATTGTTATGCCTCTGTTGTGGTCACGGGAAATCGGATTATTTATCCTGAAGGTGCCCGCGAGAGAATGGTGCAGTTCTCTAATCCTGATGAAGCGCCTTACATGATCCAAGTGTGGACAGATGTTAATAATCCCGAATCTACGGCTGAAACGGCAGATGGGCCTTTTGTTGCTACGCCTCAAATGTTCCGTGTTTCTGCTAAATCAGGGCAGGTTGTTCGTTTAACATATATAGGTAAAAAACCGTTACCAAAAGATAAAGAGTCTGTCTTTTATTTTAATTTTTTACAAATACCATCATTAAAACAGTCTGATGATGGCAAGAATAAGCTTGCTTTATTAATTACAAGCCGTTTAAAAATATTTTATAGACCTAATGGTTTGACTGGCTCACCTGATAAGGTGGCTGATAGTTTGAGTTTTCGCCTTTCTGATAAATCAGTAGAGGTTACTAATAATAGTGCTTATCATGCAAGTTTTGGCCAAGTAAAAATTGTTGATGGTCAAGATAACGTGATAATGGTTGTTCCAACAGCGCAAATGATATCACCCAAATCTAAAGGGAACTGGTCATTACCAAAATCAGTTCAACAAAGTGGCTTATTTATAAATTATGAATTAATTAATGACTACGGTATTGCAGAGTCTCATAAAGATAAATTAAATTAAATTTGCTTTTGGTCTTGTTGTGTATTCTGTGTTTTGGTATACATTGATGCGCTTAAGCTTAATTAGTTTATGTTTATTTATTTTATGCATCTCTTTATCGTCACAGGTATTTGCTGAGTCTGATGATTATCTATTTGATAACTCTTTATTAAGAGGTAATCGTTATAACATCGGTAGCATTAATCAGTTTAATGATGCAGATAATATAGAGCCAGGCACTTATCAGATTGATTTATTTATAAATAATTCTTTTTTAGAGCAGCTTGATGTCAAATTTGTAAAATCCAAACAGGGTAAGACTTTACCCTGTTTTTCTTATGAGAGTTTGATTCGTTTTGGTGTAAAGCCTGAGTCTATAACAGGCATTGATTCGACGGCATCTGATGAGTATAAAAAACAATGCCTCATCCCTGATGAAGTTATTACAGGCGCCAAAAGCGAGATTGAGTTTTCTAAATTAAAGTTAGACCTTGTTGTTCCTCAAGCATTAATGAATGTTTTTCCTAAGGGATATGTTCCTCCGGAGCAATTAAACTCGGGTGAGACAATGTTTTTTGTGAATTACATGGCTAATCAGTACCATGTGAGTTATGAAAACGGTACCACTAAAAATATGGACTCTACGTACATTAATTTAAATAGTGGCTTTAATCTTGGTTTATGGCGTTATAGACAGCAGTCATTTTATACTAAGCAAAGCAGGCAGGAAGGCAATTTTGTTACAACAAATCGTTATGTCCAGCGTGCGATTACTCCTATTAATGGGGAGTTGTTGATTGGTGAAGGATATACAACAGGTGATTATTTCTCTGGGATGGCATTTAGAGGAGTGTCGCTAAAAAGTGATGAAAGAATGTTACCTGACTCTCAGCAGGGTTATGCTCCCACTATTTATGGAATAGCGAGAACCAATGCCAAAGTAACGGTGACTCAAGGTGGTAATATTATCTATGAGACGACAGTTCCTCCCGGACCATTTTCAATTAATGATCTTTATAATACCAATTATGCGGGTGATTTGAATGTTACTGTCCAAGAGGCTGATGGGACAGTTAGTACTTTTGTTGTACCTTATTCTTCTGTTCCTGACTCATTGCGGGCAGGTGCTCATCGTTATAGTGTAACACTGGGTAAATCTCGCTATGTTGGAGATCATGATCCATTTACTGAGGTTGTCTATAGGCGTGGTCTCACGAATAGCATCACATTAAATTCTGGTTTCCAAGCAGCAAAAAGTTATCAGTCACTTTTACTTGGTGGTGTCTATACCTCATGGTTTGGTGCTTTGGGGCTTGATATGACATTTTCTAATACAAGTTTGCCTTCAGGTTCGGAATCTGGCCAAAAAATACGTTTGTCTTATAATAAAACCTTCATTCCAACAAATACTTCAATAACAGCTTCCAGTAATTTTTATTCAAGATCGGGTTATAGAGAGCTAAGTGATGTGTTGGATATGAGGGAGTCATTTAAACAAAATAGTGAGAATTGGCGTTCGAGCTCGTCAGAACAACGATCGAGGTATGATTTATCGATTAATCAGAGTTTTGGAAAGTTTGGTACCCTCTATTTTTCAGGTTCCGTCAAAAGATATTACTCTAACCATAAACCTGATAAGCAGCTGCAATTAAGCTATACAAAAGTTTTTTCAAATGGTGTTTCTTTCAATATTGCTATTAATCGAAGTAGAATGGGAGCAGTTACCAACGATAATGATTATTTAGGGAATATGCCAGGCTATTATAATCCTGCAGTTGGTAATACAGGTACAAAAGAAACAACAACACTTTTTTCACTATCAATCCCATTGGGCAAAGAGTTAAACTCACCTACGTTTAGTAATAGCGTTACCCATAGTGATGTTACTGGAACCTCTTATCAGTCAACCGTTTCTGGTACAGTAGGGGAAAAACAAAACTTAAATTATAGCCTTAATTATTCAACAGACAGTGAAGAGCATCCTAATACATGGAACGGAACGGTTCAGTCGAGATTACCTATTGGTACATTAGGTGTATCTGTTGGGAAATCAAGAGAGTACTCACAAAATGCAGTAACTATGCAAGGAACTGTAGTCTTGCATCGAGGGGGGATTACTTTGGGTCCCTATGCGGGAGATACTTTTGCATTAATTGAGGCCGATGGTGCTTCGGGAGCAACGATTATGGGAGGGCAGGGAGCATCTATTGATAGATTTGGTTATGCACTTATTCCATCGCTTACCCCCTATCGATATAATAATATTGCCTTAAATCCTGAGGGAATGAATACAAATGTTGAGTTACAATCAGGGCAGTATCGTTTAGCACCTTATGCGGGAGCTAATGTTAAGCTAAAATTTAGAACGATTAAAGGCTATCCTATATTAATATCGGCGGTACGTCCTGAGGGCGCTGATATCCTCCCTATGGGGGCGGATGTTTATAATGAAGATAATGAATCCGTCGGTATGGTTGGGCAAGGAGGGCAGATCTATATAAGATCTGATCGGGAAGAGGATCGTTTAACTGTATTGTGGGGCAATACACCAGAGGAACAGTGTCACCTAGCGTATAATTTAAAAGGGCAAGATCTAGATCAACCCCTTATTATGCTAAAAGCTACTTGTGAGTAAATAAAGGGTGTTATATTTTAATGCACAGGATGAGGGATAATATGAAAAATTATAAACAAGTGAGTTATATAATACTGATATTACTGGCAGGTTATTGCAATATCTCTCATGCAATATGTCAACGTGTCGCCCCTATTAAGAATTCAGTGGTTAGTCCTCGTTTGTCTAGCATCAATATTACGAATACCTTTTTACAGCC
>CAYNAM010000018.1:0-30060 GCA_964395065.1 uncultured Ventosimonas sp. | reverse complement strand
ATGAATTGTGCTACCTACAGGAATATTACGTAGAGGTAAAGAGTTACCAGATTTAATAGGTGCATGTGCACCAGCAATCAATTGGTCACCTGACTTAACACCCTTTGGCGCAATAATATAACGACGTTCACCATCTGCATATTTTAATAATGCAATATGCGCTGTACGGTTAGGATCGTATTCAATACGTTCAACAACAGCAGGAATACCATCTTTATCATTACGACGAAAATCAATCAAACGATAATGTTGTTTATGACCACCGCCAATATGACGTGTAGTAATACGACCATTATTGTTACGACCACCAGTCTTGGACTTTTTCTCAAGTAGAGGTGCATAAGGAGCACCTTTATGTAACTCAGGAGTTACAACTTTAACTACGAAACGACGTCCTGCTGAGGTCGGTTTGCATTTAACTATAGCCATGAATGCACCCTACCTTATTTATCTTGAGCAGCTAATGATTCGATAACACTGCCTGGCTTAAGAACAACGTAGGCTTTTTTCCAATCGCTTTCTTTACCTTTTGCAAAACGCACACGCTTTGTAGTTTTGCCAGACATTTCTCTTTTAACCTTACCTTTCACATTTAAGGTCATTACTTTAGCTACTTCAACTTTGAATAGTTTTTCAACTGCTTCTTTGATTTCAACTTTATTTGCGCTAGCAGCTACTTTGAAAGCAATGCGATCTTGACCGCCTTCTTCCAAAATCAGTTCTGACTTCTCAGTATGTAGAGGGGCAAGTAGAACGTTAAATAGACGAGCTTGTTCTAAACTCATGCTAATACCTCCTCAATTTTCTTAATAGCAGGTACAGTAATAAGCACCTTCTCATAAGCAATTAAACTGACTGGATCAGAACCAGTAACATCTACGTAATCAACGTTAGGTAAATTACGAGCTGCTAAGCATAGGTTACCATCAAATGCATCAGTGACGATTAATACGTCTTTTAAGTCTAACGCATGCAGTTTACTTACTAATTCTTTTGTTTTTGGGGCATCAACCGCAAAATTTTCAACCACAACTAAACGTTCAGTACGTACAAGCTCAGATAAAATAGAGCGAATAGCTGCACGATACATTTTACGATTAAGTTTTTGTGAGTGATCTTGTGGCTTAGCAGCGAATGTTGTACCACCACTACGCCAGATTGGGCTACGACTTGAGCCGGCACGAGCACGACCAGTGCCTTTTTGACGCCATGGTTTTTTACCACCGCCAGACACTTCTGCACGCGTTTTTTGTGCGCGAGTGCCTTGGCGACCTGCCGCCATATAAGCCACCACTGCTTGGTGGATTAAGGTTTCGTTGTACTTCGCATCAAAGACAGCTTGGTTGACTTCAATCGCGTTAGCACCATTTACATTTAATTGCATTCTTTACCCCCTTAACCGCGAGCTTTAACAGCTGGACGCACGATAACATCACTACCTACAGCACCAGGAACAGCTCCTTTTACTAAAAGTAGATTGCGCTCAGCATCAACACGAACGATTTTTAGGGACTGCACAGTAACGCGCTCAGCACCTAAGTGACCAGACATTTTTTTGCCTTTGAATACACGACCAGGAGTCTGACACTGACCGATTGAACCTGGCACACGGTGAGAAACCGAGTTACCATGCGTATTATCTTGACCACGGAAGTTCCAACGCTTAATTGTACCAGCGAATCCTTTACCTTTTGATTGACCTGTTACATCAACCATTTGGCCAGCTTCGAACATATCTACTTTAAGTTCGTCGCCTGCTTGGTACTCACCTTCACTTAGGCGGAATTCTAATACATCACGACCAGCAGCTACTTTTGCTTTTGCAAAATGACCTGCTTGAGGTTTAGTAACACGTGAAGCACGACGTCCACCCACTGTAACCTGCACAGCACGGTAACCATCTGTTTCTTCAGATTTGAATTGAGTAACGCGATTCGGCTCTACTTCAATAACAGTAACTGGAATCGAGATACCTTCTTCGGTAAAAATGCGGGTCATACCACATTTACGACCGATAACACCAATTGTCATATATATACCTCTGTAAGTGTACGGGGCTTTCACCCGCTATGGCCGCCCATTTCAGAGCGTTACACGACTAAAGCAAAGCCTTAGCCGAGGCTGATTTGCACTTCAACACCTGCTGCAAGATCAAGCTTCATTAATGCATCAACTGTTTTATCAGTTGGTTGAACGATATCTAATACTCTTTTATGAGTACGAATTTCATATTGATCGCGCGCGTCTTTATTAACGTGCGGAGAAATCAACACGGTGAATCTCTCTTTACGAGTTGGTAATGGTATTGGACCACGAACTTGAGCCCCAGTACGTTTCGCAGTATCTACGATTTCCTGAGTTGATTGATCGATCAAGCGGTGATCAAATGCCTTTAACCGAATACGGATTTGTTGGTTTTGCATATTGACCTCAGACTCTAGTAATTTTCAGCAGACGGAATATACCCACTGAAAAGAGGCGTAATTCTACGAGGAGTTCTAATAACTGTCAATCATTATTATTATTTTATTTCCACGCAATATCAGGGACTAACCTCTATTTAAATCGTCAAATTTGAAGCCTCTTTGAGACTCAATTACTTATAATCCAAACTAACGATTTTTCAAAATTAAATACTTAGTTACAAATTAATTTTTAATTTATGAATTAAAGACAGATATCGATACCAGTTAGTACATTCAATTAATGCATATCAATGTTTAAGTCCAAACAGCTTGTTGGTAAGTTAAGCCTCACCATCAATAAACACGTTCAACAGCAAACTTCGTTAAATCTATCATCGCTATTTTATAAATACTGTTCGGGATTTGATCTAAAAAGCGTATTGCACGCTCTGCATAATCTTTAGCCAATGTTGCTGTGTAGTCTAAAGCGCCTGTTTCTTTCACAATATCACTAATCAACTGAAACTCTTCACCCTCGCCACGCTGAATGGCTTTACGAATAATACTAGATTGCTTCTCAGTACCATTAGCCATAGCATAGATAAGAGGGAGTGTGGGCTTTCCTTCTGCGAGATCATCTCCTACATTTTTTCCTAACTCACTAATATCACCTTGATAATCTAACAAGTCGTCCACTAATTGGAATGCAACACCTAATGCATCACCAAAGCAACGCAAAGCTTCACATTGCTCTTTAGTTGCACCTCCTAAAACAGCAGCACTGTGTGTGGCCGCTTCAAACAACATCGCCGTTTTACCACGGATAACTTCCATATAAATTGCTTCTGTTGTACTCGCATCACGTACACGAGACAACTGCAATACCTCTCCTTCCGCAATGATACGGGTAGCATGTGAAATCACTTGCATAATAGGCATTGAGTCTAACTTAACCATCATTTCAAAAGCACGTGTATATAGAAAGTCACCTACTAATACACTGGGCGCATTCCCCCAGATTGCGTTAGCCGTAGATCGACCTCTGCGCAATCCCGATGCATCAACTACATCATCATGCAATAATGTTGATGTATGAATAAACTCAATCAACCCCGCCAGCAAACAAAGGTCATCACCTTTTTTACCTACCGCATTTCCCGCCAATAAAACCAACAATGGACGAAGACGTTTTCCTCCCGCTGAAATAATATACTCTGCTATTTGCTCCACCAAAGGAACATTAGAGACTAATTGCTGCCGTATGATTTCATTAACACGAGTAAAGTCATCAGCAATCACTTGATAGAAGCTATGGTTTTTAGATTGAGCTGTCACACGAAATATTCCTTAAAAACATTGCTTGTAATGCTAGGGGCGCTATTACTAAGTGTCAAGTATAATATTATTTTTAGAGTTCTTTTCTACGAAGGCGATTATATACTCCCAATACATCCTCATCTATAGATATAGTGTCTATTCCTTCACAAGAATGGGCATTAGACCTCCTTTTCTTAACACTAGAAACCCAATACTCCTCTCCGGCATCCATATCAAATCAGTTTCCATAAAGACCACGTCAGCCAATATTAACAAGAACCTTATCTCGGCAATAAACAGCTCTACCTGTTTTAGAGAAACTTACCGAGCCACTACGTGTATCTACATTAATCAACCCTTGCTTATTCTCCATAATACATAATATGTACTTAGACTGCCCTTTATTTAAAGGGCTAACTTTCGCCATCACCTCAACTTTTTAAATATATTTTATCCATTTTAAGTGCTTTTTAATATGAAAAATAGTTAATCATATAAATCTACTTGCCTTGCATAAGCAAGCAGAGTAAAATTCACTCCCCTGAAGTTATCAGGCAAACTACCTGTCTTACGCAATAGCTAGTGTTTCCAGCATTAGCAGCCATGCCAGACCATTTATATTTATTCTAAAGTGTCGGGTGAGCAGGACTAACGGAGATTATTTAAATGTATGCAGTTATTGTAACTGGCGGCAAGCAATATAAAGTCGCTGAAGGTGAATACCTTAAAGTTGAAAAATTAGAAGTTCCTACAGGTGAAACTATCACTCTTGATAAAGTACTTCTAATTGCAGACGGTGAAAAAGTAAACATTGGTGCACCAGTAATTGATGGTGCTAAAGTGACAGCTGAAGTAATCAGCCAAGGTCGTCACGACAAAGTAAGAATTATCAAGTTCCGCCGTCGTAAGCACCACATGAAACGTCAGGGTCACCGTCAATGGTACACTGAAATTAAGATTACTGGTATTTCTGCCTAGAACCTTTTTGAGGAGTATATACTCATGGCACATAAGAAAGCTGGCGGTTCTACCCGCAACGGTCGTGATTCGGAATCCAAACGACTAGGTGTAAAACTATTTGGTGGACAAGTTGTTAAAGCAGGTAACATTCTTGTACGTCAACGTGGTACTCAATTCCACCCAGGATATGGTGTAGGAATTGGTAAAGACCATACTTTATTTGCTAAAGTTGATGGTGTTGTAAAGTTTGAAGTAAAAGGCCAATTTGGTCGTCGTTATGTAAGCATTGTTGCTGCATAATTTTACTATCTAAAAAACCCTGTCTTAGACAGGGTTTTTTTATTTTTAGTACAAAATCTTTTTTCCCTCTTGCAAAGCCATTACAACTCATTAAACTAATAACTAATCTAATTTTAAGTCCGTCGAGAGACGAAGGTAATCTATGAAATTCGTTGATGAAGTATCTATCCACGTCCAAGCAGGTGATGGCGGTAATGGCTGCATGAGCTTTAGACGTGAAAAATTTATTGAAAAGGGTGGTCCCAATGGTGGTGATGGTGGCGACGGTGGTTCTATTTATTTAGAGGCAGCTGCCAACCTTAATACATTGGTTGATTATCGTTATACTCGCCGATTCCAAGCTCAACGCGGTGAAAATGGCGGTAGCACTGATTGTACAGGCGCAAAAGGAGAAGATCTTATACTTCCCGTCCCTATTGGAACAACCATCATTGATGCAAATACACTTGAAATCATCGGTGATTTAACCCAAGAAGGCCAACGTATTATGGTTGCTCAAGGCGGTTGGCATGGTCTGGGCAATACTCGTTTTAAATCGAGTACCAATCGAGCACCGCGCCAAACGACACCCGGCAAACCAGGTGAGGCTCGGGATCTAAAACTTGAACTAAAAGTTATTGCGGATGTTGGCTTACTTGGTTTACCTAATGCAGGTAAAAGCACCCTTATTCGCAGCGTATCCGCGGCTAAAGCTAAAGTAGCAGACTATCCATTTACAACCATTGTTCCAAACCTAGGGGTTGTTAGCGTCAGTCGCTTTAAAAACTTTGTGATTGCAGATATTCCAGGCTTAATTGAAGGGGCATCAGAAGGCAGTGGTTTAGGAACCCGATTCTTAAAACACTTAACTCGCACAAGGTTATTATTACATCTTATTGATATGGCTCCCATCGATGGTACTGATCCTGTAGATGCTGCAACAACCATTATTAATGAGCTAGAAAAATTTAGCCCTTCTTTATTAGAGCGCGATCGTTGGTTAGTTTTAAATAAAGCCGATCAATTACTAGAGGAAGAACAGCACGAAATTAAAAATACCATTGTTGAAAGATTACAGTGGGAAGGTCCTGTATTCATCATTTCTGCAAGTGAACGTCAAGGAACTGAAGAGCTCGCCCAAGCAGTGATGCGTTACTTAGATGAACGCACATTAAGAATTGAAGAAGATCCAGACTATGCCGCTTATATGAAAGATCTAAATCAACGTATTGATGATGAGGCACGCGCTCGCCTACAAGCATTAGATGATGCAAGAGCATTGCGCCGTAGTGGGCTAAAAGCAGCGGAAGATGATCTTGATGATGGCTGGGATGATGATGACGAAGACGGTCCAGAAATTATCTATGTTCGCTAATATTTTTTATCAAACTAGGTAGCCGAAATAAAAAGGCTACCGCTAAAAAATAAATTACTGCTCGTTTATAATCTCTAATCCGGATAATAAAAAAGTTAAATCTTGCGGAGCAACATATTGCTCTGCTCCTAGAGCCATTGCCATGTGCAATAAAACGGTACAGGCTTTACGCCAAATATCAACAAGATAGATATCATCTGTATTTGGTATCTTAATAAAGGCATCCTCTGCTACTAGTTTATATGCCTGTTGGCGAAATAGATGATCTACTGCCAAAAAGCCACCATAAATAGGCGAGGCTTCTTCCCCGACACCTATAGCCAATGTCGTCGTAAGATCTGTATCATAATGCATCGTTAATTTTGTTGATTCCTTTAGCCAAGTATTCCAAGCCCCTGCATAAGCATCCTCTCTTAAAGGATTAGAGAATGCAGCCAATTGTTCAACTTGTTGTTGGTTTAGCTGAGTAATCTTATCAAGTAATTGACAAATACCCTCTCCTTTTGGCCCAAATAATAAAGAGCAAGGCAGTTGCTTTAAAGGTTTAATGGTTATTGCTGGCGTATAATTTTTATTTGATGTAGTAAATGCTTTACTCACCTCAACAAACCATAAATTAACAGGCCAATGATCAATAACTATATTAGCCACATCCTCATACACTAACCAAGGAGTCGTCGTTGTCGTCAGTTTTTTTCCAATATCAGTCCTTTGCAAAGCATTTTGCTCAGTACTACTATCACAAATAAATCCATAAAAAAGTTGTGTCATATTTCTAGTTTTATATCAACAACCTCATAGCCCGATAATAAACAGCGCTCCAACCACTCCCCCAAGAAATGATTTAATTGCTTTTTTTCATCAGGCTGATGCATCGCATTATTAGGATAAGCATAAACGCCTTTAAAGCCTCTCGTGTTCTGTGCAAATGTAATCTCTGCCAATTTCGCATCATGGTAGCAGCGTATATACAACTTAGGAGTGGGTAACCAATCCAGCAAACTATCTTGTGTTAATAAAAGATAAGAAGTGTAAGAGCTATTTTCAATCACAGAAAAGTGTAAACGTGTTTTTATCCGTTGATCTGAAGTAAATGCCAAACAACGACTATAGCCACTATCTCGAATATGCGGTAGAAGACGTATTAAGCGAATATAATTACGCTCATAAATAGCTTGTAAACCCGACAGATCAACCGTGTACTGGCTATGCACTATCTCCATTGTTGACAAACTCGATCTCTATTTAGCATAAGCCATTGCAATGCAATGATGCTGGCCGCATTCTGGATTAAACCTTCTTGTAAATTAGTAACTGCTTGCTCATATGTCCAAACATGGGTACGAATATCTTCACCCTCAGATTCCAATCCATGCACACCACCAGCTTTACTACTATCACAGCGGCCTAGATATAAATAAATATATTCATCACTCCCTCCCACAGAAGGGTAGTATTGTGAAATGGGTAGTAAATCAGTAATTTCTAAATTTGCCTCTTCTAGCGCTTCACGATAAGCCACACCTTGCGGATCTTCATCTTTTTTATCAATTAAACCTGCTACTAACTCAAGCATCCAGGGATTAGCACTTTTTTCTATAGCCCCAACCCGAATCTGCTCAACAAAAACCACCTTATCTTGTATAGGATCATAAGGCAACATACAAACAGCATCAGGTCTAACGAAAAGCTCTCTCGTTATTACTGCACTTTCTTCTCCTGAGAATAGTTTATGCCGTAGCTTTAAACGATCTAAACGATAAAACCCTTGAAAACAATGCTCACGTGCTACAATCTCAACAGCTTTACTGCCCATAGCTGTTTTATTTTTTAAATCAATAATGGGATCAAATGGTTTTGTCATTTCACAAATATCTCTTTATTACTGTACACTCCATTATAACCTATCTAAGGTTTTAACTCCTCTCCCCAACGTGGAAAATCCTCAACATCCAAGCCAAATAAATCCAATGCCCTCACTATGGTATGATGAACCATATCATCCAATGATTTAGGCTTATCATAAAATGCAGGCACAGGCGGCATAATAATCCCCCCCATTTCACTCACCGCCAACATTTGCTTTATATGACCTGTATGCAAAGGCGTTTCCCTCAACATAAGCACCAAGCGACGTCGCTCCTTTAACACGACATCTGCTGCACGGGTTAATAAATTTGAAGAGACACAACTGGCTATTTCTCCCATCGTCCTCACTGAGCAGGGAGCAATTAACATACCTAATGTTTTAAATGAACCACTTGAGATTGCCGCGCCGATATCACTGATGGTGTAATTAAAATCGGCAAGAGCACGAACATCTTCTTTTGTAAACTCCGTTTCATACTCACGGGTTAACTCAGCTGGTTTTGTAATCACCAAATGTGTTTCTACATCAAGCGCTCTTAAAAGCTTTAACGCATGAACACCATAAACAAAGCCTGTTGCCCCCGTAATACCTATAATTATCCGCTGCCTAGCCATGTTTAATAATACCCACTACCTTTATTTAATTACTGCTTATTATAGTGTTTCCAACGCATACTGTTTGATGATCGCATCTGGAATCTCTACTAAACTAACAAAATACACTAAATCATCCAGCACATTATTTTCATCATCCTTAAAATACCAAATCAAGTAATTACTTAACTGATAAATAACAAGGTCATCATAATTTACCACCTGCTGCCAACCTTGCTCTTGATAAAGTAAGGCTAACTCTTGATCAAGTAGATTAGAACAAAAGCTATATTCTGCCCCCTGAGCTACTTGATAATAAAGCATCAATGCCAAGAAATTTTTTAGATTAAATCCTAACTCATAGCTTGTATTATCTTCATCACACTGTAAAACATTTCCTTGCTCATTCACAGCCCAATAGCATTCACCCTGATTTTCCTCTAAAAAAACCAATAAATTATCTTTTAGATAGAGCTGCTCAGGTAACGCAAATAATTGAAAAGCACTCATGAACTGCGGTAGTTTACCAACAGATTGGTAAAACTCTTTAAGCGCTGAGGGAATAACCAACCCAAGTCGTTTTTCTTCATCCTCTAAAACTGTTAGGTCTATTCCATCTGTTATTGTTATCGGTCTACCTAATAGACTCTCAGCAATCGCCTGATAAGGTAGCTGAAGATAATTTTCTTGTGCCATTGTAATTACTCTTTCAATATTAATTATCAGACAGTATTCATGAACCGTTTGTTATTGGCAATTAATTTTGTTCATAATGCAAAAATTTATTCTCTATTTAATTATTCTTATATTCACTGATAGTATCTAATAAAAATCTATTAAAAAATAAAAAACATAAAAATAGTTCTTTATATTCAAAAAGATAGGTTAAAACAAATAGCTATTATTGTTTTCTCTACTAACATCTAATACTCATCTATCAAAAGAAAAGATAAGCTAAAAAAGAATAAGCATGATTTTTTTATAAAAAAGGAAGTAATCATGTAAATGATTATGCCCTAATAAAATTTCTTTATATTAGGTTGTATCTATGCATAATTTATTATCAAATATTCGTTACTCAACGACTAAACTAATAATCCTTTTACTCGCCATATTTTTTCTTATTGCGATATCTTCTATCGCTTACAACTATTATCGCATTAACGATACTTATCAAAAGCAAGCAATTGCAAGTGCCGAGCAAACCATTGGCGAAATAAATCACGTACTTGATAGCTTTAATGCTGACCTAAGCAAACTTCTTGATGATGCAAAAAATACGCCTTGTAATACACTTGAATATAAACTTAGGCAATTCATTGAGTCGCAAAACTTAATTAGATCAGTAACTATTTTACATGATAAAAAAATTTATTGTTCTTCATACTTCGAACCAAATCAAATAAATATAGATATTTTAAAGAATCACACCAAAAACGAGCTAAATCTATTACGGTCCAAATTCTTGACACAACAAATTTCGATTATCACCTATTATCTTAAAAAAGGTGAATGGTCTGGTTATGTAGCGATACCAGCTTTCAGACTAATAAACACTCTGCCAAATCATAACTTTAAAAATCATACCTACATAATTTTTAATGATGGTTGGTTAACTACTAATAGTCAAATACTAAAGAACACTCCACAGTCAGATTCTCAGTGGGCCATATTAAAGTCAGATAAATATCCCTTTAAAATTGCTATTGATTTTTCTACTGTCACCTGGAGTGAAAAAACCATTTCTTCTTTTATTATTATTGGGGCTATCTTATTAACACTACTTGCTCTTTCTTTATCGTATATTATATTAAATATACCAAAACGTAACCTTCAGCAAGCCATCTCAAAAAATGAATTAGTTCCTTATTATCAGCTTGTGGTTTCAGCTGCCGACCAAAAATGGCGTGGTGTTGAGGTTTTAGTCCGTTGGCAACACCCCAAAAAAGGGTTAATCATGCCAAATCAATTTATTAGCTTAGCTGAGAACTCTAAACTTATCATCCCCATGACAAAAATGCTGATGAAAAAGGTTGCAAAGAATTTATCCGCAAATATTAATCAACTACCAAAACCTTTCTACGTTAGTTTCAATATTCACGCCTCTCAACTGGAAGGTCACAATTTGATTGATGATTGTAAACAATTTTTATCACTCTTTCCTCCCAATAGCATTACGCTCACCTTAGAAATTGTAGAAAGCCACTTTATTGATTCATCGAATAATTTACAGGAACTGTTAAATGAATTTAATAAAATTGGTGTTACTATTGCGATGGATGATTTTGGAACAGGTTATTCTAATTTTGGTTACCTACAAAAATACAAAATAGATCACCTAAAAATTGATAAGCTATTTGTATCAAGAATCTGTAATACGCCATCTGAAACTCATTTAATTGAGACAATTATTTCTCTCGCAAAGAAATTAAATATGGATATCGTTGCAGAAGGGGTTGAAACAGTTGAGCAACTTCATTATTTAACACGTCAGGGCGTAGAGTTCATTCAAGGATTTTTATTCAGTAAACCAGCACCATTAAATGAAATGCTTGTATTGCTTACCAAACCAATTAAACGGATCAAACCACCCATTGTTAATCAACTAGGTACTTATAAGAAAACGATAAAAATAATTTAGAAATTCTTACTTATTCTTTATAATGAGCCAATGAATAATGAAAAACCATTAGAATCTCCTTGGCGCAAAGACTATCCAGCTATGAATAGCTTTTCTAATGAAAAACTAATATGGCTGGATAGCGCAGCAACTACACAAAAGCCAAATACAGTTATTAAATGTATAACCCAATACTATCAAAACGGCTGTGCCAATATTCATCGCGCTCAATATCCACTAGCAACAAAAATCACGAGTAAGTTTGAACAAACACGTCAAAAAGTGGCTAATTTTTTACATGCACAAACGAGTGATCAAGTCATATTCACTCGCAGTACAACCGAAAGTATCAATTTACTCGCCTATGGGCTAGAAAGTTATCTCCCAAATACTGGAAATATTGTAATCAGCGCACTCGAACACCACGCCAATCTATTACCATGGCAACAATTGGCCAAACGCAAGGGGCTTAAACTCATCGTACTCCCCTTCACAGAGGAAGGCATTATCGACTTAGAGGTTGCAGAAAAACTCATAACAAATCAAACAAGACTTGTCGCAATTAGTCAAATGTCAAATGTGTTTGGTACATTACAACCTATTAAACAAATCATTGAGTTAGCAAATAAGTTCAATGCCCTCTCTGTTATTGATGGAGCTCAAGGTATTGTTCATCAACCCACCAATGTCACCCAAATTAACTGTGACTTCTATGTATTTTCTGGACACAAGCTATTTGCACCTGAAGGTGTTGGCGTACTCTATGGAAAACCAGATAGTCTCGCCAAACTTAGCCACTGGCAGTTTGGGGGGGAAATGGTGCAGTCAGCAGACTACGAAACAGCACAATTTTATCCTGCGCCATTGGGATTTGAAGCGGGAACAAGCGCCATTGGGGCAGTATTAGGCTTAGGTGCAGCTATTGATTACTTAAACGCACAAAATAGAACTGATATTACTGCTTATGAGCAAGCATTAACTCATCAATTATTGACAGGACTTTTACAAAGAAAATCTATTCATGTGCTGGGTAACCCTTATTCATCACTGGTAAGTTTTTATATAGAAGAAATACACCCGAGCGATATAAGCCAATTATTAGCAGAGCAAAATATAGCGATTCGTGCAGGGCAACATTGCTGCATGCCTTTATATAAAACACTGGGATTAAATGGCGCTATCCGTGTTTCTTTAGCACTCTACAATAATAGTGCTGACCTACAATGTTTCTTTGATGCGTTAGATAAAGCCATAGAGTTATTAACATGAATTCAGATGCTCAAAATCTTCTCTCTACATTCCAGCTAAATAAAAGTTGGGAACAAAAAATGCGATTACTAATGCAATTAGGGAGGAACCTATCTCCACTTACAGAAATTGAAAAAACGGACAATAATCAAGTCAAAGGCTGTGAAAGTCAAGTGTGGTTAGTGAGTACAAAACAAGATAATCAATGGCATTTTAAAGCAACCAGTGAGGCACGGCTAATACAAGGGCTACTTGCCGTATTGCTAACACGCATTAATGGCTTAACCGCAAAAGAAATTAAAGAAATCGATTTAGACGATTGGTTTCAACAATTAGGGCTAGGTAAACAGCTCTCAAGCTCACGTAGAAATGGCTTAAATGCTATTTTTCAAAAGATAAAAACAGTTACTGAACAGACATAAGAAACGGTAATTTGCTTATTTTAAAATGAAGCAAATTACCGTTAAAAATAATACTACATATTTTGACGAATACCCGCCACTAACCAAGGTTTATTTTCACCTTGTTCGCGCTCCATCCGCCAGCTCTCATTAAACGCTTCGCCTTGATCAAAACGTGATGTTTTGGCAACACCTGTAAAGGTTAATGTTGCAATTGTTTTTTCAGGTGTATCATCAACACCATCTAAAACCACATTTAAATCATCAATATAGGTTGATTGATAACCACTTCCTTCCTCAGCACGCTCTTGTTTTAAGAAAGTTAATATTTCTGGCGTAACGTACTCAGCTATTTTATCCATTTCGTTAGCATCCCAATGCTCTTGCAGTGCCATAAAATGGCCTCTTGCGGCGGAAAGAAAAGCCGTTTCATTAAACCAAGCTGGAGCATCAATAACAGGAGCAACCGACGGGGTAGCCCTTTGAGTACCAAAAATAGGCTGTTGGTTAGATTGATCTTGATAAGCATTGATGTTGCTATTAACTCCTTGTTGCTGTGGGCTCATTCGGCTTCTTATAAAGCGAATAACAAAAAATGCTAACAATGCAACAATAATAATATCAAAGAAGTTTATACCACTAAAACCGCCCCCCATAAACAGAGAAGCCAATAAGCCACCTGCCACTAAACCTGCTAAAGGCCCCATCCAACTTCTACCGGGTGCTGCTTGCGGATTATTAGGTTGATTTGCTGGCCGATTAGGTGTTGCTTGACGAGTTTGATGTGAAGGCGCTTTTCCAAAAGAACGCCCACCACCAAAACGTCTTGCTTCGGCATCAAAACTCACCACCATGATTGACACGGCAAGAAAAAAAATCGAAAAAAAACTTAAAACACGTTGCATTAAAAAACCCTCTCCCCTTTATAATTAGTCTTATTATAATTAATGTTATAGTATGGATAATCAAGAAGTAATAATATTTTTTTCTTTCTTTTTTTTACAAGATATTAACTCACCAAAAATGTTGGCAATCATCCTAACAATAAAGAAAACAAAGAAACTATGACTACTATAATGAATGCGGTATCATAACAGGATTTTAAATGGTATTTCTAGAATCATTTTTACAGGCTGTAAACATTTGATAACATAGGCCCCACAGTACATGATTAAAAATGGATAACACATGGAATTAAAAACAAAGAACTTTTTATCCTTCTTTATATGCGTTGTACTCAGCACTTTTTGTATGCTTACCCAAGCAAGCCCCCAGCATGCAATGACACTTTATAATGAAACACCTAAATACCCTGCTAACTTCCAATCTTTTGACTATGTAAACCCTAACGCACCAAAAGGGGGAACTCTCAGATTATCAAGCAATGGCGGCTTTGACTCACTCAATCCATTCATTGCTAAAGGCACCTCTGTCGATCAAATCAACCTCATTTATGACACGTTGATGGTTCCATCCCTTGATGAACCTAACACAAAATATGGGCTTATTGCAGAAAAGATGGATAAAGCGCCCGACTCCAGTTGGGTTCGTTTCTACCTACGAAAAGAAGCCAGATTTCATGATGGGCACCCCATCACTGCTGAAGACGTCGCCTATACGTTTAATCTTATTCGTAAAGAAGGTCATCCTTTTTATCGCCAATATTATGCAGATGTTGATAAAGTTATTATAGAAAATAAACATCAGGTATTATTCACATTTAAAGTCAAAAATAATCGTGAACTCCCCATGATTGTGGGTGACATTGCCGTACTCCCCAAACACTACTGGCAAGATAAAAACTTTAATACCACATCTCTTACCCCCCCATTAGGAAGTGGTCCTTATAAGATATCTGAAGTAAAACCTAATGCAAGCATCCACTATGAACGCGTAAAAGACTGGTGGGCAAAAGATTTACCGGTCGTCAAAGGCTTTTATAATTTTGACAAAATCATTATTGACTATTATCGTGACATGGCTGTTGCTTTAGAGGCATTCAAAGCAGGGCAATTTGACTTTAATCTTGAGTACTCAGCCAAAAGTTGGGCTACAGGTTACCAAAGCAAGCCACTAAAAGAAGGTAAAATAATAAAAAAAGAAATCACTAATCATAACCCTGCCGCTATTCAAGGTTTTGCATTTAACATTCGTCGCCCGATCTTTCAAAATGAAAAAGTTCGCGAAGCCATCGGCTTACTGTTTGATTTTGAATGGTCAAATCGCCAACTATTTTATAATAGTTATAAGCGCCTTAGCAGTTACTTTGACAACTCAGAAATGGCAGCGCATGAGCTTCCTACAGAAGAAGAATTGGCTATTCTTGAGCCCTACAAAGACAAAATCCCAGAAGAAGTATTTACCACCGTTTTTACAGCACCAAAATCTGATGGTTCAGGTATTATTCGTGAACAACAACGAAAAGCTTATCGCCTTTTACAAGAAGCAGGTTATGAAATCAAAGAAGGTAAAATGGTTGATAAAGACGGCAAACAACTTTCTTTTGAGTTCCTAATGTTTCAAACAAACCTTGAGCGTGTATTATTGCCTTTTAAAACCAATCTAGCTGAAATTGGTATTGATATGGAAATCAGGCGCGTCGACCTATCCCAATACATCAACCGTATCCGATCACATGATTATGACATGGTTTCTTATATTTGGGGGCAAAGCAATTCACCGGGGAACGAGCAACGAAATTATTGGTCATCATTCAACGCCGATGTTGTTGGTAGCCAAAACATTATTGGCTTAAAAGATCCCATTGTAGACCAATTGGTTGAGCAACTCATTCAAGCAGACTCAAGAGAAAGCTTAATCTTACACACTAGAGCATTAGACAGAGTATTACAGTGGGGACACTATGTTGTTTGGAATTACTATACAGACAAATGGCGGATTGCTTACTGGAATAAATTTGGACAACCCACTAAAGCGCCAGATTATGATTATGGTCTTTATACATGGTGGTCACTTGATATACCAACTGACCAACCAAAATCTAACGCTATGCCAACCCATAGCGATAAGATAAAAAACTAGGAATATTACCTATGTCAGACTATATATTAAGGCGACTACTACTCATTATTCCAACCTTATTTGGTATTCTTTTATTAAACTTCGTCATCATTCAAGCCGCCCCTGGAGGCCCCGTTGAGCAAACGATTGCCAAATTAGAAGGCTTAGACACATCAGGAGGCGCAGCAAGTCGAGCGACTAGTGGTGGAGGTGACGTTAAATCAGGCAATGGCTATCGAGGGGCGCAAGGTTTAGACCCCGACTTAGTTGAAGACATCAAAAAAATGTATGGCTTTGACAAACCCGCAGCACAGCGCTTTTGGATCATGGTCAAAAACTATGCTACCTTCGATTTGGGCAATAGTTTCTATAGAGATACCAAAGTCACTGACCTTATCTTAGAGAAAATGCCCGTCTCCCTTTCATTAGGGCTGTGGAGTACATTAATTATGTACCTCGTTTCTATTCCCTTAGGAATTACCAAAGCAGTACGACACAATAGCAAATTTGATATTTGGACCAGTAGCGTTGTTATTATTGGTTATGCAATCCCCGCTTTTTTATTTGCCATTTTATTGATCATCCTTTTTGCGGGGGGGAGTTATTTCGACTGGTTTCCACTGCGAGGTCTTGTCTCTAATAATTTTGATACCCTCAGCTTATTTGAAAAAATAAAAGACTATTTCTGGCATCTCGCACTACCTATCACAGCACTGGTTATTGGTAACTTCGCCACACTCACCTTTTTAACTAAAAATAGTTTCTTGGATGAAATCAGCAAACAGTATGTCATCACCGCGCGTGCCAAAGGGCTCACCGAAAAACAAGTGCTATACGGTCATGTTTTTAGAAATGCCATGTTAATTGTTATTGCGGGTTTTCCTAGTGCATTCATGGGACTTTTCTTTACAAGCTCTCTGCTGATTGAGGTCATCTTCTCTTTAGATGGGCTCGGACTTTTAAGCTTTGAGTCCGCCATCAACCGCGACTACCCTGTCGTGTTTGGCACACTGTTTATTTTTACCCTGTTAGGTCTTCTCATGAAGCTATTAAGTGATTTGTGCTATTGCCTAGTAGACCCTCGTATTGATTTTGCAAACAGGGAACACTAACATGCTACTTATGAACCACTTTTCGCCCCTGAACCAACGCCGATTCGCACAATTTAAAGCAAATAAACGTGGCTGGGTATCCTTATGGGTTTTTATCACCCTTTTTATTTTTAGCTTAGGGGCAGAAATTATTGCTAATGATAAGCCGCTTGTCCTTCGCTATGACAACCATTGGTACTTCCCAATTTTTGCTCGCTACAATGAAGATATTTTTGGTGGTGATAATCCGCTTCCATTAGAAGCAAACTACAAAGGTCCCTATATTCAAAAGTTAATTGAAGAAAAAGGGGGATGGATGATTTGGCCGCCCATTCGCTTTAACTACCAAAGCATTAACTACGATCTCAAAGAGCCTGCTCCCTCTCCTCCATCATTACAAAACTGGTTAGGAACAGATGACCAAGGCCGAGATGTTTTAGCACGTATTATTTATGGTTTTCGTATTTCTATACTTTTTGCGTTAACACTCACCCTCATTAGCGCTTTTATTGGCGTCATTGCAGGGGCTATTCAAGGTTATTATGGTGGTTGGGTAGACCTTATAGGTCAACGCTTTATTGAAATTTGGTCAGGGCTTCCCATGCTATACCTCCTCATTATTTTATCTAGCTTTGTCCAGCCTAACTTTTGGTGGTTATTAGGCATCATGCTACTATTTTCATGGATGACCTTAGTCGATGTCGTTCGCGCTGAATTTTTACGAGGGCGTAATCTTGAGTATGTCAGAGCAGCTCGTGCTTTAGGAATGCGTAATGGCGGTATTATGTTTAAACACATATTACCTAATGCGATGGTATCTACCATGACATTCTTGCCCTTTATATTAACAGGTGCTATTGGCATCCTCACCTCGTTAGACTTTCTTGGTTTTGGTTTACCGGCAGGAGCTCCCTCTTTAGGTGAGCTAGTTAAACAAGGAAAAGAGAATCTACAAGCCCCATGGCTGGGTATCAGTGCATTCTCAGTGTTAGCCATTATGCTGTCACTGCTTGTTTTCATTGGTGAGGCGGCGCGTGATGCGTTCGACCCAAGGAGATAAGAATGACCGACAACTTAATGGAAATTCATGACCTTTCTGTCGAGTTTACGACAGAAAATAACATACACCGTGTAGTCGATAACATTAGCTTTAATATCCCTAGAGGCAAGACAGTTGCACTGGTGGGTGAAAGTGGTTCTGGTAAATCAGTAACCGCTTATTCTATTTTACGTCTGTTACCACCTGATACAGCTAAAAATCCCACGGGTACAATTATTTACGACAACAAAGATTTACTAAAGCTTCCTATCAAAAGCATGCGCGCGATCCGAGGCGATCGAATTGCGATGGTATTCCAAGAACCAATGACGTCACTTAATCCTCTCCATAAAATCAGCAAACAAATCGGAGAAGTGCTTTATTTACATAAAGGGATAAGAGGAAAGAAAGCCGAACAACGTATTATTGAGCTTCTGACCCTCGTAGGCATAGAGAAGCCTGAAACAAAACTTAACTCACTGCCTCATCAACTTTCAGGAGGACAGCGCCAACGTGTGATGATTGCCATGGCATTGGCCTGCGAACCCGAATTATTAATTGCCGATGAGCCAACAACCGCTTTAGACGTCACAATCCAACTAAAAATTTTAGACCTTCTTAAAGAACTACAAGCACGTCTTGGAATGTCATTGCTAATTATTAGTCATGACTTAAATATAGTTAAACGCCTTGCTCACTATGTGTGCGTCATGAAGGATGGAAAAATTATTGAACAGGCCGATTGTGAACAATTGTTTTCTATCCCCCAACAACCCTATACAAAAGAACTACTTGCTGCTGAACCGACAGGTGTACCCTCCTCTAGAAAACTAGGTGCGGAACTCCTGAAAGTTGATGATTTAAAAGTCTGGTTCCCATTACCTAAAAAACTACTTAGCCGGCAACAAGACTACTTTAGAGCTGTTGATGGAATTGACATTATGCTCAGACAAGGAGAAACTCTTGGTATTGTTGGTGAAAGTGGTTCAGGTAAATCAAGTTTAGGGCTAGCGATATTAAGGTTATTAAAAAGCCAAGGCAGAATAAACTTTCAAGGCTTGAATATAGCTCAATACTCTCAAAGTCAAATGCGCCCTATCCGCCGGCAAATGCAAGTTGTCTTCCAAGATCCTTATGGTAGTTTAAGTCCACGCTTATCCATCGGGCAAATTATTGGTGAAGGACTTAAAATTCATCACATAGGTTCGCGAGAAGAACAAGAAACTGCTATCATTAACGCTTTGCACGAAGTTGGATTAAGTCCCGATAGTATAAACCGTTACCCTCATGAATTCTCCGGTGGGCAACGTCAGAGGATTGCTATTGCACGCGCACTAGTATTAAAACCCTCACTTATTTTATTGGACGAACCAACCTCTGCACTAGACCGTACGGTACAAAAACAAATAGTAGAGCTTCTTAAAACGCTCCAAGAGAAGTATAATCTTGCTTATTTATTTATTAGTCACGACTTGGCCGTAGTAAAAGCACTTAGCCATCAGCTATTGGTTATAAAGTCTGGGCACGTTGTAGAGAAAGGCTCAGCAGAGCAACTTTTTTCTGCTCCACAACATCCTTATACAAAACAATTGTTGGAGGCTGCTTTTTTAACTCCAATCAATAACGAGACAACCATTCCAAAAGAGGAATAAATTATGGGTTTTTTAACAGGTAAGCGTGCGCTAATTGTTGGCGTAGCTAGTAAACTATCAATCGCATCGGGTATAGCCGCAGCGATGCACCGCGAAGGTGCTGAGCTTGCTTTTACTTATCAAAATGATAAGTTAAAAGGACGTGTAGAAGAGTTTGCTGAAGGCTGGGGCTCAAGCAAAGAACTTTGCTTTCCATGTGATGTTGCCAGCGATGAGCAAATTGATCAGGTCTTTGCTGACCTTAGTGAAAAGTGGGATGGCCTAGACATTATTGTTCACGCAGTTGGCTTTGCACCTGGTGATCAACTAGATGGGGACTTTACCAGTGTAACAACACGTGAAGGCTTCAAAATCGCCCATGATATCAGCTCTTACAGCTTTGTAGCCTTAGCTAAAGCGGGCCGTAAAATGCTTGAAGGCCGTAATGGGTCATTATTGACACTCACTTACCTTGGTGCAGAACGCACTATGCCTAATTACAATGTAATGGGCATGGCAAAGGCTAGCCTTGAGGCTAGTGTTCGTTATTTAGCAGGTAGCTTAGGCCCTGAAGGTACTCGTGTTAATGCCATTTCAGCCGGCCCTATCCGCACATTGGCAGCGTCAGGTATTAAAAGCTTCCGTAAAATGTTAGCGGCTAACGAGCGTCAAACCCCTCTTCGCCGTAATGTAACGATTGATGAAGTAGGTAACGCAGCCGCTTTCTTATGTTCAGATTTAGCATCAGGTATATCTGGTGAAATCCTTTATGTTGATGGAGGTTTCAATACAACGGCCATGGGAACGCTAGAAGACTAATACTAATAGATCTACCGCCCAGCACTACTGGGCGGCAAATCTGATGCAATAGAAAGGAACTCAAAAAATGTCGTCATATAAGTTACCTTTCACGGTTAGCGCCTTACTATTCGCTTGTTCAAATGTTTTTGCACTCCCTATCAGTATAGGCTCTATTGAAGGCCAATTAGATGCTGAGCTCTCCTTAAAAAACCAATGGGCAACCACTAAACCTGATCATTACTTCATTGGCAGCACTAATGGTGGGAGAGGCTTTGCTAGCACAAGTGATAATAATCGCTTAAATTTTAAAAAAGGTGATAGTTTCTCTCGCTTACTCAAAGGTAAAAATCGCTTGCACCTTAAATACCAAGATTATGGGTTAGTCGTTAGTGCTCAATACTGGTACGATTTTGTCGAGAAGAACCAACGCCAATCATTTGCTAATATCAGTGATCGCGGTCGTTACAGCAACTCACGTGGTTCAGGCGCACAATGGCAAGAAACCTTCATCTATCACCACTACCAAATCCAAGGCAAACAAGGAACGGTTAAGCTTGGCAGACAATACCTCAACTGGGGTGAAGAGCACTTTTTTCTAGGTAGCATTAATATTATCAATCCAATGGATTATCGAGAGGGGTGGCGACCGGACATGGATACAAGGGCTGAGCGTGTCCCTGTCAGCCTACTATCTTTCTCTCAGCAATTAACCGATAAGCTCTCTACTGATTTATTTTATCAGTTAGACTGGCGACCTGACGCCGATGCGAATTGTAACTCCTTTTTCGCAATGACAGACTATACGACTCATGGATGCTCTAACAATCTTCGTGTACTCGAAGGAAGTAACCAGCTCTCAGCGGGTGATTTAAATGCACTCAATGGCATCAATATTACGCCTGAGGGTATTCTAGTACGACGTACTAAAGATCAACGCCCAAAAACATCAGGGCAATTTGGTATTGCCATTAATTACTATGCAGCCCCCCTAGGGGCTGATCTCAGTTTTTATGCCATCAACTATCATAGCCGAACAGCATTTATTAATGGCCGAACAGCCAGTCGAAGTGCTATCAACCAAACGGCAGGGCTAGGACAATTAGCACCTAGTTGGTTAGCAGGTAATGCGAGTTACTATATGAAATACCCTGAGAATATTCACCTCTATGGTGTTAGTTTTAATAAAGATATCAGTGCTGACTTAACATGGCGCGGAGAGTTTAGCTACCGCCCCAACATGCCCATTCAAGTCAACCCTGTTGAACTTTTTAATACAACAACCAACAGTCCAACAGCATTCATTGCTAATCAAACAATTAAGGGATATGACAGAAAGCGTGTTAGCCAATTCCAAACCAGTATTACCCAAATAGCTAATGAAGTCATGGGAGCACAAGAGTTCAAAGTGACATCGGCAATAGGCATGGTCTATGTAGCAGGACTTGAGAACAAAACCCTTTACGGAAGAGATGCTGTCTTTGGCAATGCCTATAACTGCTCAGCCTTAACAAACTATTGCGAAAGAAATGGCTTTACTACACGCTTTTCATGGGGCTACAGGATACGCGGGGAGTGGGATTACCAAAACACTTTCATCTCACGACTTTCTCTTAAACCAAGCATAAGCTGGCTGCATGATATCCAAGGCTACTCCCCTAGCAATGAAGCTACTTTTGTTGAGGGGCGTAAGGCTTTAAGTTTAGGACTTAAAGCAGAATATCTGAGAACTTATTATGTAAGCCTCAACTATACAAACTTTTTTGGCGGTCGTTATAATATCTGGGCAGACAGAGACTTTGCTAGCTTAGAACTAGGACTCAAGTTCTAATCAGTAGCCTTTTACTCATTGATTAGAATAATTCAAACCCTATTAATTTTAAAATCGTCGCTATAGCATCAATAAACAAAGAGTAAGAACACTCTGTTTATTGATGTTGAATTAATTAAAACTGATAACGATAGCCTAAATTAAATTGTTGTTTATCAAAGCGGTCACCATTAGCATAACTAACCTCACCATAAATATTATGACGGTTATTAAGCTGTACATTCGCGCCTACAGCACTATCAACCCAACCACCTCTAAAATTATATTTTTCTTTGTATTGATTTAACTTATACGAAGTTTTTCCAGAAAACTCTTTGACATAACCTGTCTTAATATAGATATCAATAGGATTTTGAGCATTATTTACTTGATACCCTAATGCTGCACCAGCTCTCGCCAATGTTGAGTTATAACTATTGAGTTTCACTTTTAAACCATTAGAAGCATGAGTTGTAGAGTCGCCCATATAACTATAAGTTAATTGTGACTGTGGTTCTATATAAAAAGCCGTGTTACTGATAGCAAAACGCTTACCTACTTCAACGGAAAGACTATAACCTTGATTTTTTGCAGTACCTTTAACATTACGACCAGCTGTATCACTGACATCAAAGCGATTACGCAGGTACATATATTTTGCAACCGCATCAACATAAAAACCTGTATTATCTATATAGGTGCCATA
Source organism: uncultured Ventosimonas sp. (assembly GCA_964395065.1). Taxonomy (GTDB): domain Bacteria; phylum Pseudomonadota; class Gammaproteobacteria; order Pseudomonadales; family Pseudomonadaceae; genus Entomomonas. The sequence continues at coordinate 6,896 of CAYNAM010000018.1, read as the reverse complement.
TAATCCAGCGTTATAATCTTTTACTGTACCACTTCCTTGTTTATAATCAGGATCAGCATGGGTATAACCTAGCATAGTTCCAAGATAAAGGTTGCCATTGCTCATTTCCAAGAGTTTATCTATACCTAACTGGTAACCATTGTAATTCATGTCAAATCCATGAAGCTGATTGCTGTTAAAAGAATTTAATTTACCACCAAATCCTCTTATCCAGAAATTACCCTCTTGACCATTAACTGCTTTTAAATCTCCCATACGCTGAAATAAAGTTTGGGTATCTATATAATTAAGTAAATAAGCTGAATTTAAAAAATTGATGCTCGCCTCTGCTGTAGATGTTTTTTGGCCTCTCCCCGCTAACTCCCAATTTTTCGAATCCGCAGTAGCTCTTTGTAAACCATACTCAAAACCACCTAGTTCCACAGAGTTGGCCAATGAAAAATTAGCTCCTCCGTCTCCCGTTTCAACAACTGTTAACTTTTCAGTGCCATTAGTAAGGCTACTGCCTTGATTACTAACTGTAATAGAGTGACTTCCTGACGAACTATCAGTAATAACAAGTTTATCCCCCTGACCAGCTACAATATCGGTTTTTAATGTAAAACTGCCGTTGCCTGACAGTGTTTTACTGGTTAACTCACTAAAATTAGTATCAGTAAATTTTACTTGGGTATTACTTAATGCTAATGAAGTAATATCAGAACTTTCTGTCATATTCCAAGTTCCACCAGCCATATTAACATTAACCTGCCCAGTGCCAGAGTTAGTTGTCATCGCTCCTGTGATAACAGAACCTGCGGTTAAGTTTAAATTGACAATGCCATTATCAATACCCGCAACATGACCATTTATCATAGCTTTGTCATTGATATCTATTTGCCCATAATCAGCAGCAAGAGCAGCCATTGAAATACCATCACTGGCAGTTAAAATGCTATCTCCACTCACGATCACCTGAGTGCCATCTGCAGAGTCAATGACATTGCCATCTGCCGTTGTTGCGTCTAAGCCATTCTTAAACTCAATTTTGCCACCTTGAGCTTTAACGCCTTGCCCCGGAATAGTAATTCCTTGAGCAACAACTGCTGCACCTGAACCTAGAATATTGATAGCAACTTTATCATTAAACGTAATAGTAGGGTCTGTCATACTAGGGTCTGCTTTTTGAACAATGACCCCGTAATTATTGGCTGTAATATCAACTTCTTTATTAAAGGTCATACTTCCAGAGTCATATCCCCAAATACCTGCCATATTTGCGTTTATCACTACTTTAGAGTCACTGATTAGCTCACCGTCTCTACCGACAAAAATACCACGTTGACCAGTACTATTGATAATCAAATCACCTGGGCCATTTAACATTAATTGGCTAATACCACTGCCAGTACTATTCAATACTCTAATACCCCAAAAGCCATCAATTGTAAAGTTATTGGCATTATTAACATTAAAGTTAGTACCGTCTAACACCTCAAAGCCATAGCCATTTGTCACAATGTGGGGAGTTGAGGCATTTGTAGTATTAATTGTCACATTACCAACTGTACTATTACTCTGAATAGCACTCGCTGTCGAGGAAAAATCAGCATCAACATAGAGCCTATCAGCATAGACAAAAGATGTAAACGTAATCAACGGAGCAAAAAATAAGAGCGATTTAGAAGAATACATAATTACCAACCCATAGTAGACCAAGGTCTAATAATAATTACATTACTATCAAATCACTATAACTAAATAAAAATAGTTCATGTGATTTTCATAATTCTTATTTGTTGATCTTCAGAACACAAAATCAAAAACTAAATATATTGATCATGTCAGATCAATACTTTTATAATAATTAAAAACATAATGAATAAAACCTTAAGACATATCTACTAAATCATTTATTACCTCTTAAATAACTAATAGCCGGGGTAAATATATACAAGCCCCAACATCATAAAAACCACTACAAGGAAGCCTATCATGCCTATTTGGTTAATTACTGCTCTTATGCTCACTGCTTCTAATCTTTTCATGACCTATGCTTGGTATGGACATCTTCGAACAATGCAAAGTAAGCCATGGATTATTGCAGCACTAGTCAGTTGGGTTATTGCCCTCGGCGAATACCTTATTCAAGTCCCTGCTAACCGTATTGGTTTTACACAACTCTCTTTAGGTCAATTAAAGATCATGCAAGAGGTAATTACTTTAGCTGTATTTATTCCCTTTAGTGTCTATGTTATGAATCAACCACTCAAGCTAGACTATTTATGGGCTGGCTGCTGTATGCTCGGTGCTGTTTTCTTTATCTTCCGTAGCTAACTGCTATAATAGGTCTACACTTTTTACAATGGTTATTCTATGCAATTAGGCTTAGACTTTAATTTGGTTGAAACATTAGTCGCTGGGGTTGATGAAGTTGGTCGGGGTCCTTTGTGTGGCCCTGTTGTCACCGCTGCAGTTATTCTTGACCCTAACAAGCCAATTATAGGCTTAAATGACTCTAAAAAACTTTCTGAAAATAAGCGTAATTTACTGTTTGATGAAATAAAGCAAAAAGCACTGGCTTGGTCTATTGCCCGTGCTGAAGTATCAGAAATTGATGAGATAAATATTCTACAAGCAACGCTACTTGCAATGAAGCGTGCTATAGAAGGTTTGAGCATTGAACCCAAATTAGCACTCATTGATGGTAATAAATGTCCTAATACTTCCGTCCCTTGTAAAGCAGTTATACAGGGCGATTCTAGTGTGCCTGCCATTGCCGCCGCCTCCATTTTAGCTAAAGTAAGTCGAGATAGAGAAATGATAGCCCTCGATAAAGAGTTCCCAGACTATGGTATTGCTGCCCATAAAGGCTATCCTACCCCTGTTCACTTAGCGGCACTTAAACAACTCGGCCCCACTCCTATACACCGCCAATCTTTTGCCCCCGTAAGATTGGCCAGTGAACTATTTAAAGACAGAACAATATGATAATTGATCCACGTTTTGCAGGCATTGCGCGCTTATATGGTGTACAAGGGCTCGACAAGATACAAAAAGCACATATTGCCATCATCGGAATTGGCGGAGTTGGTACTTGGGCAGCAGAAGCCTTAGCTCGTACGGGAGTTGGTGAGATAACCCTGATTGATCTTGATGACATCTGCGTATCAAATACTAACCGCCAACTCCATACGTTAGAAGATACTATTGGTAAGCCAAAAGTTGATGTCATGGCTGAAAGAATAATGGCTATTAACCCTATTTGTGCGGTGCATGCTATCCATGATTTTGTAACACGAGAAACTATTCCTGAACTCATTCACAATGACTTAGATGGGGTCATTGATTGTATTGATAGTGTCCAAGCAAAAGCAGCTTTAATTGCTTGGTGTAAGCGTAGAAAGATTCAGATTGTAACAACAGGTGGTGCAGGCGGACAAATTGATCCAACCCAAATTCAAATTACAGACCTTAATAAAACTTACAATGATCCACTAGCGGCAAAGGTTCGCTCTCTTTTACGCAAAGACTATGGTTTTTCCAAAACGACAGGGCGACACTACAGTGTTCCATGTGTATTCTCTACAGAACAATTGCGTTATCCCCAACCAGATGGTTCCGTTTGCCAAACAAAAGGCTTTACAGGAGAAGGAACTCGATTAGATTGCAGTGGTGGTTTTGGTGCTATCACAATGGTAACTGCCAGTTTTGGAATGGTAGCAGCCTCTAAAATAATAGAAAAAATAGTACAGGGCAGCAGACGACCCAGTGAACGTGAAATTAAGCAGTAGCTATTAGTTTTAATACAGCTTCTGCAGCTTTTTCAGAAGCATTCTGCTTTAACTCAATATGCGTTGCCTTAAAGTTTTCTACTTGATCTTTGATATTTCCATCCAATAAAGGCACTAAGGCATTAAAAAGTTTCTCAGGTGTTGCATCATGCTGAAGCAGCTCAGGCACCACAAAACGCCCTGCTAAAATATTCGGTATAGAAACATAAGGCATCTTAAATAAACTTTTTATAAGATAAAAACTTAATGTCGTGAGCTTATAGGCAACAACCATCGGACGTACACATAACAAAGCTTCTAATGTAGCCGTTCCCGATGCAATTAAGACTACATCACAAGCACCTAATGCTTTTTGTGACTGTCCATCCAATAAACGTATTGGTAACTTATACCCTTTTAATAATGACTCTAGCTGCTCCCGACGGCTAGCATTAGCACAAGGAATAACGAATTGCACGGAAGGATATTTATCAACAATCTTAACTGCTGTCTCCAAAAAAATAGGCGCTAAACGAGAGACTTCTCCTGCACGACTACCGGGCATTAAAGCAACCACAGAAGTACTGTCAGAAAATCCTAACTCTGCCTTAATTGCAGATTTGTCAAGTTCAAGTGGAATAGAATCAGCTAGAGGGTGCCCAACAAAGGCAACAGGAATATCATGTTCTTTATATATTTTCGTTTCGAATGGAAATAGCGTTAAAACTAAATCACATGCTTCTTTTATCTTAAAAATACGCTTTTGCTTCCATGCCCATACAGAAGGACTGACATAATGAATCGTCTTAATACCTGCACGGCGTAATTTCAATTCTATGGTTAAATTAAAATCAGGGGCATCAATGCCAATAAACACATCCGGCTTTATTGCAATGATATCCTTGATTAATTTTGAACGACGCTTTAACAATTCTGGAATACGTCCAAAAACCTCTGTAATACCAATAACAGACAGTCGTTCCATAGGGAACATTGAACTTAAACCTTCTGCTTCCATTTTTGAGCCGCCAACACCAACAAACTCAATATTAGGATGTCTCTTTTTAAGTTCAGCCATAAGTCCTGAACCTAAAAGATCTCCAGAGGTTTCACCAACTACAATAGCAACACAAAGCTTCTTATCCGATGGTAATTCAATATTGTTTATTAAATCATCAGTCACAAAAAACCCCTAATAATCTATCTGCTATTGTTATTATTGCCTTCAGTTATTTTAACTCACTGAAAGCAATGTTATTCATTAAGATCTTGCAATCAATGAAAAAAGCCTTTTATAGTTTTCTCTCAGCACAAATCACTTCGGCTGCAGCTACTTCCTTACCATCAACCAACGCTTTGCACTCAAACTTCCAAATGGTTCGCTTAACCCCTAAAAATTTCGCTCTTAACTCCAGTCTATCACCAGGTACAACAGGTTGGCGGATTCTTAACTTATCAGAACCCACAAAATAATAAACCGTTCCATCATCAGGTTTAGCATTCATCATTTTAAAGCTTAAAATTCCTGCCGCTTGTGCCATTGCTTCTAATACTAAAACACCTGGCATAATGGGATTATCAGGAAAATGCCCTTCAAAAAAGGGTTCATTGATCGTTACATTCTTATATGCGCGAATCGTTTTCTCATCAGTATCTAAATTTAATTCTTCAACACGATCCACTAACAAAAATGGGTAACGTTGTGGTAAATGTTCAAAAATTTCTTTTATATCCATCTTCATTAACACGGACCTATCTATAATGTAATATTACTAGGCAGTATAGTATAAAAACATACTACCCTACGACGAACTTTTATTATGAAGCTCAATATTTGCTAATTTTTTTTCTAATTGCTGTATTTTTCGTGCCATTTCATCCAAGTGCCTAAAACGTGCAACACTCTTTCTCCACTCCGTTGATGTTTGCATAGAAGTACCAGATGAATAAGTACCCGGCTCAGAAATAGAACGTGTAACCATTGTCATACCCGTTAGCATAACATTATCACAAATTTCCAAATGGCCGGCCATACCAACACTACCACCAATAATACAACGTTTACCGATTTTTGTACTACCAGAAATACCAACACAAGCAGCCATTGCTGTATGATCACCAACCTGGACATTATGGCCAATCATAATCTGGTTATCTAGCTTAACATCGTTACCAATCACGGTATCAGCTAATGCGCCACGATCAACGGTGGTATTAGCGCCAATCTCAACATCATCGCCTAATGTAACACCGCCAATTTGCGCAATTCTAAACCAATCACCTTTATCCACTGCAAAACCAAAGCCTTCCCCACCAAGGACAGCACCTGATTGAATGACAACTCTTTTACCTATTTTAACATCATGATACAGCGTTACCCGCGGGGCTAACCACCCCTCCTCGCCAATGACACAACGTGCCCCAATAAAACAATGAGCACCGATAGTCACACCTGCACCAATAACTGCATCAGACTCAATAACAGCATACGCTTCGACTGCTGCGGTAGGATCAATCTTCGCTGTATCAGCTACAACGGCGGTAGGATGAATACCTGGTTTACTGACAGGTTTGGTATCAAATAAATAAGAAATTTTTGCATATGCAAGATAAGGATCATCTAATAGTATTGCATTACCTTCAAAAAAATCAGCTTGTTCTTTTTTAAGTAATACAGCGCCTGCTTTTGTCTCAGATAAAAACTTTTTATATTGAGCATTTGCTAAAAAACTCAAATCTTCCTCAGTAGCAGTTTGCAAACTGGCCAAACCACTCACCATGTGTTGAGGGTTACCTTTAACAATACCTTCAAATTTTTCAGCTAACTCTGCCAGTGTATACTTGGGCATAATAACGCCTTATTTCATTTTATTTAAACGATCAATAACTTGTTTAGTAATATCATATTGTGGTTTTACATCAACAACAGCACCACTTTCTAATACCAAATCATATCCGCCTGCTTTCAAGGATTCTTCAACTGCCTTATCTAGTTTTGGTTTCAGAATTTTAAGCATATCTTGATCCGCCTTCATCTTACTATCATTTAACTCTTTAGACTGAACTTGAAAATCACGTGCTTTTTGATTAAGCTCTAACTCCAAGCGCTCTCTTTCTGCTTGTTGCATCTTAGCGCTATTTTTT
>CAYNAM010000017.1:0-30507 GCA_964395065.1 uncultured Ventosimonas sp. | reverse complement strand
CCGTGGTTTTTTTCCATCCAACTGTCAAGATCAATAAATCCATCCAGCGCTTCGGTGACTAAAATAGCTTTTTTGTTTTGTACGCCGCAATAAATAAGTTTAGGTATATTAACCTGTGCTTTAGTCAACGCACAGTATGCGTTGTACTCTCGAATGATTGTGGCCTGCCCAAAAGGGTGAAAAATATCTCGATAGATATGGTTTTCTTGGCGTTTAATGTAAAGGGTTTTTCCGTCTTCGGTTGTCGTGCGCAAAACACCACTTTCACCGCCGCGGCGTTGGTTCGGCTGTTCAACCCATTCGCCTTGGGTATTCCACCATTGTTCAAAAAATTGTCCTGCACGATCTAATTTGGGAAGAGGCATACGAATTCTCATATAAGCAAACTTATTTATTAAACACTAGCAATAATCTAGAAGTGAGTATTGTAGAATAATGCTTTTCATCCGTATACTAGTCTATTATTGTGTTTATTGAGTACTGAGGAGAATTCAGTGTTATTTGATGTAGTGTGGATTCGTGACAATGAAACCTTGCGTGATTATTGCCAACAGTGGCAACAGTTACCTTTTATTACATTGGATACTGAGTTTTTAAGAGAAACAACTTTTTATCCTATTGCAGGACTTATTCAGTTAAGTGATGGCAAAGTACCTTATTTGATTGACCCTTTGACGATTACAGATTGGTTTCCACTTGCTACACTTTTACAGAATAAACAGGTGGTTAAAGTTTTGCACGCTTGTTCGGAAGATTTAGAGCTGCTTTACCAACTAACAGATGTGATTACTGAGCCTGTATTTGATACACAAATTGCGGCAGCTTTTTTAAATATGGGCATTACGCTAGGCTATTCGTCTTTAATTCAACAGTTATTACATAAAGAAGTAAGTAAAGAAGAAAAACGCTCCGATTGGTTGAGACGTCCATTAAGCCATGAGCAGGAACAATACGCCGCTGCGGATGTGATGTATCTTATTGAGCTTTATCATTATTTTGATACTCACCTCTCAAAGCAAAAGCAAGCGTGGTTGTTTGAGGATACTCTTTCTTTAGCAAAACACTATGCAGAACAACCAGACTATCAAAACCTCTATAAAAGCTCAAGGCAAGCATGGCGTTTATCTCGTCAACAGTTAGCTGTGCTACGAGCACTTTATATATGGCGTGAAGAGGAGGCGGTTGCTAGAAACTTAGCGCGTGGTCGTTTACTAAAAGATAATAGTTTATTTATGATGGCGAAATATATGCCAACAACATTTGCTTCTTTGGCCAAAACACCTGAGTTACACCCTAGTGTTTTACGTAAAGAAAGTGAGAAGTTATTATCTGTTATAGATAAGGCAGCCAAGAGTCCTCCAGAAACATGGCCTGAAAAATTACAAAAGCCAGTGTCTATGAACAGTGGTCAATTTGCTAAGCAACTTAAACAGAAAGTTTTTGAACAAGCAGATGCCTTGGTTATTTGCCCAGAACTATTGTGGCGTAAAAAAATTATTGAACCTTTAATTGCTAGTGATGCAGGGCGACACTGTGAGCAGCTTTCTGATAGTTTACAAGGCTGGCGTAAACACATATTATCTAATATCCTAGTACAAACAATCAGCTAAATTGAGTTTATAATGACAAGTATAGAAAAGCGGATTTGTTCTATTTTTAAAAGTCCTCGTAAAAATGAAATGTATTTGTATGTTGACAAGAAGGAAGGGCTGGATCGTGTTCCTCAGGAGTTACTAAGTATTTTTGGGGCTCCAGTGCCTGTTTTTGACTTATTATTAACTGCTCAGCGTAAACTGGCTCGAGAAGATGTTGCTCAAGTATTAGCTAATATAGAACAGCAGGGCTATCATCTACAAATGCCTCCACCTCCTGATGAGGAGGAACTTATGAGTTTACCCGATGAACTATTGAGGTTTAATGACCCCGTATGAATAAATTACTGATTATCGACTACCATTATCCTGCTTATGTTGAATTGGCGAAAAAATACTATCCTGACTGCGAGGTATTTGCAGGGGATAATGTCGCAGCTATTAAAGATAAAGCCTCTGATTGTGATATTTGGCTTGGGGCAGCAAATCTTTGTGCTGATTTACTTAAACAGGGAGTTAAATCTCCTCGGTGGGTTCAATCCATTTTAGCAGGTATTACGCCTTTATTAGCTAATGATTTGCCTAAAGATTATCAACTAAGTCGCGCGGTAGGTGTGTTTGATCAATTAATGGCAGAGTATGTGTTAACCTATATGTTAGCTCATGAACGTACTGTCATTGCCCATTATGAAGCACAGAATAAACAGCAATGGTTACGTGGTGAGCCTGCAACACTACACGACAAAACGGTTTTAATTGTTGGCGCGGGTACGATAGGTACAGGTGTTGCTAAGTTTCTTAAACCATTTGGTGTGCATCTATTAGGTATTGCTCATAAAGCAAGAACCATTGAACCGTTTGACAAAGTAGGCGTGCAATCAGATTTAGCAACTTATGTGGCTGACGCTGATTATGTGATTAATTTATTACCTGATACCCCCGACACACATAATATCTATAATGCGACTATTTTCAGCAAAATGAAGCAGGGTGCTGTATTTATCAACGCTGGGCGTGGCGTTTCTATTGTAGATGATGATTTAATTGCAGCTTTAGCTAATAATAAACCTGCATTAGCTGTCCTAGATGTGTTTAGAACAGAACCTTTACCAACAAATCATCCTTTCTGGAAAATACCTAATATTATATTAACGGGGCATTCGGCAGCAATGGGGATTCCCACATTGATTTTTGATTTGTTTCGCCGCAATTTAACGCATTTTGAAAATCAAGAACCGTTGATTGGACAAGTTGATTTTAAGAAAGGGTATTAATGGCTAGAGCAGTTTTTAAAAAGAGTTTTTTTCAACCCCGTTACTGGTCATTATGGTTAGCGATGGGGGTGTTATGGTTACTGATTCAACTTCCCTTTAAATGGTTAAAAAAATTAGGAGCGGCAATAGGCCGCTTCCTTTATTATTTTGCCAAGAGTCGCCGCAAGATTGCGCTACGTAATCTTGAGCTTTGTTTTCCTGAGTTGACAGAGCAAGAGCGTATTTTGATTGTAAAAAGAAATTTTGCAGCGATGGGGATTGCTTTTTTTGAGATGGCCATTAGCTGGTGGTGGTCTAAAAAGAAATTTGCCAAGCTTGCTAAAAAAGTGGATGGTTTAGAGTATTTACAAAAAGCGCATGAAGCAGGTCAAGGCGTACTGCTTATGTCACTGCATTTTACAACATTGGAAATTGGTGCCGCATTGTTAAGTACCATGTATCCCATGAATGGTATGTACCGTCAGCATAAAAATGCTTTTTTTGATTATATACAGCGAGCAGGGCGAGAGACTTATAATCTAGAGGGAGAAGCTATTGAGCGTGATGATATTAAAACGATGCTAAAAGTCATGCGTTCAGGGGGAACTATATGGTATGCACCCGATCAAGATTATGGCGCAAAACAAAGTATCTTTGTGCCTTTGTTTGGTATCTCTGCGGCTACTGTCACGGCAACCAGTAAGTTTGCACGTTTAGGTAAGGCAAAAGTAATTCCTTTTGTGCAAAAACCGTTGGAAGATGGCAGTGGTTATCACCTGATTATTTATCCCCCTCTTGAGAATTTTCCTAGTGACTCGGAAGAGGCAGATTGTTTACGAATTAATCAATGGGTGGAACATTGTGTGAAAGAACAGGTCGATCAGTATTTATGGGCACATCGTCGCTTTAAAACAAGACCTATTGGTGAAACATCGTTATACAAAAAATGAGGGAATTTAAAGAGAAATAAAGATAATTTATAGTTTAGGTAATAGGAAGTTATTAAGGATATAGTATAATATATACGCTCTTAAATGACGATATTTTCAGATAGCATTAAGGTCTGTAAAATAAGTCAAATAAAAAGAATTTATTAAATGACAATTAACTATAAGCAACTCACACAAAGGTTGCCAATTCCACAGCTTTTAAAAGAAGCTTTACTTATAGAGACTGGAGCAAGCTATGCAAGATCTTGATCCCATAGAAACAAAAGAATGGGTTGATTCCCTAGAGTCAGTAGTCAAAAACGAGGGCGAGGATCGCGCTCAATATATCATGGGCGAAATGGGCGTTTGGGCAGCGCGTAATGGGGTAAAGTTACCTTATGCAATCAATACGCCTTATTGCAATACGATCCCTGTTTCAGAAGAACCTGCCATGCCTGGCGATATGTTTATGGAACGTCGTATTCGCTCATTGGTTCGTTGGAACGCGATGGCAATGGTTGTGCGCGCTAACCGTAAAGATCCAGACTTAGGTGGTCATATAGGCAGCTTTGCTTCCAGTGCAACGCTTTATGATGTAGGCTTTAACTATTTCTTTAAAGGCCCTAATGAAGAACACGGTGGTGATCTTGTATTCTTCCAAGGCCATACTGCTCCAGGTATTTATGCACGTGCTTTCTTAGAAGGCCGCATTTCTGAAGAGCAATTAAATAATTTCCGTCAAGAGGTAGGTGGAAAAGGTCTTTCTTCTTATCCTCATCCATGGCTTATGCCAGATTTTTGGCAGTTCCCAACGGTTTCTATGGGATTAGGCCCGATTCAAGCTATTTATCAAGCACGTTTTATGAAGTATTTAGAGCACCGTGGCTTCATTACGCCAGGTAAACAAAAGGTTTGGTGCTTTATTGGTGATGGTGAAACAGATGAACCAGAAACACTAGGTGCTATTTCATTAGCAGGGCGTGAAAAGCTTGATAATTTAATTTTTGTTATTAACTGTAACTTACAGCGTTTAGACGGTCCTGTTCGTGGTAATGGCAAAATTATTCAAGAGCTCGAAGGCGTATTCCGTGGTGCTAACTGGAACGTTAATAAAGTCATTTGGGGACGTCTATGGGATCCATTATTTGCTAAAGATAAAGATGGTTTATTACAACGCCGTATGGAAGAAGTAGTGGATGGTGATTACCAAAACTACAAATCTAAAGATGGTGCGTTTGTACGTAAACACTTCTTTGGCGCATATCCTGAATTATTAGAAATGGTTAAGGATATGACAGATGATGAGATTTGGGCATTAAACCGTGGTGGACACGATCCATTTAAAGTTTATGCGGCTTACCATCAAGCTGTAAATCATACAGGTCAACCTAGTGTTATCTTAGCAAAAACGATTAAAGGCTATGGTATTTTAGGAACTGCGGGTCAAAACACAGCCCATAATGATAAGAAGTTAACTGACGCTGTTATTCAAAACTTCCGTGACAAGTTTGATGTACCCGTTTCAGATAAAGACTTACCGAGTATTCCTTTCTTCCGTCCTGAAGAAACCAGCCCTGAAATTAAATATATCCGTGCGCGTCGTGCTGAGTTGGGTGGTTATGTACCTAGTCGCCGTACGAAGAGCTTTAGTATTCCTACACCACCACTAGATACATTAAAAGCGATTTTAGATGGTTCAGGTGATCGTGAAATTTCAACGACGATGTCATTTGTGCGTATTCTGGCACATTTAGTGAAAGACAAAGACCTTGGTAGCCGTATTGTTCCTATAGTCCCGGATGAAGCACGTACCTTTGGTATGGAAGGTATGTTCCGTCAATTAGGTATCTACTCTTCAGTCGGTCAGCTTTATGAACCAGTAGATAAAGACCAAGTGATGTTCTACCGTGAAGATAAAAAAGGTCAAATTCTTGAAGAAGGTATTAATGAAGCGGGCGCAATGTCTTCTTGGATTGCGGCGGGAACATCATACAGTACCCATAATCAACCTATGCTTCCTTTCTACGTGTTCTACTCTATGTTTGGTTTCCAACGTATTGGTGACCTTGCTTGGGCAGCAGGTGATAGCCGTGCGCATGGTTTCTTAATCGGTGGTACGTCTGGTCGTACAACATTAAATGGTGAAGGCTTACAACATGAAGATGGTCATAGCCATATCTTAGCGGGTACGATTCCTAACTGCCGTAGTTATGATCCTACCTATGCTTATGAGCTTGCTGTGATTATTCGTCATGGTATTAAAGAAATGATGGAAGAAGGTAAGAGCCTATATTATTACATCACTGTACTTAATGAGAATTATCAACAACCAGCCTTACCAAAAACTAAGGGTATTGATGAAGCCATTATTAAAGGCATGTACTTGTTAGAGTCTGATAAATCAAAATCTAAACAACGCGTACAATTAATGGGTTCAGGTTCTATCTTAAGAGAAGTGATTGCTGCTGCTGAAATCTTACGTAAAGATTACAAAGTTGCTGCGGATGTATGGAGTGTTCCAAGTTTTAATGAATTACGTCGTGATGGCTTAGACGTTGAGCGTTGGAATCGTTTACATCCAACAGCTAAACCAAGAAAAGCCTATGTGACAGAGTGCTTAGAAAAGACACAAGGCCCAGTTATTGCTTCAACAGACTACATCAAGTTATTGGCCGATCAAATTCGCCAATGGGTACCTAATGAGCAATATAAAGTGTTAGGAACAGATGGTTTCGGTCGCAGTGATAGCCGTGCTAACTTACGTGACTTCTTTGAGGTAGACCGTCATTGGATTGTCATCTCTGCTTTAGAAGCGCTAGTTGAACGTGGAGAGATTAAACCAAGTGTTGTGGCTGATGCCATTAAGAAATTTGGTATTGATCCAGACAAAACAAATCCACTTGACTGCTAGTAGTTGCGGAATAGGAGAATAAAGAAATGAGTGAAACTATTCACGTCCCCAATATTGGTGGTGAAGGTGAAGTTATTGAGATACTTGTTAAGGTTGGCGATCGCATTGAAGCTGACCAAAGTATCGTAACACTTGAATCAGCTAAAGCCAGTATGGAAGTACCCTGCTCAAAAGCAGGGACTGTTAAAAAGATACTCTTTAAAATGGGGGATACCTTAAAAGAAGGTGACCCTATGATTGAACTAGAGGCTGAAGGCGCTACTGCTTCACCAAAAGAAGCTCCAGCACCTGCTAAAGAAGCCCCTAAAGCAGAAACTAAGCCAGCGCCTAAAGCTGCCGCTCAAGTTGCTGCAGGTACTCCTAGTGTTGAACAAATTAATGTTCCTAACATTGGTGGTGAAGGTCAAGTAATTGAAATACTCGTAAGAGTAGGACAACGCGTTGAGGCTGATCAAAGCATTGTAACACTTGAGTCAGCTAAAGCCAGTATGGAAGTTCCAACACCAAAAGCAGGTGTGATCAAAAAGCTACTCTTTAAAATGGGTGACTCATTAAAAGATGGCGATCCTATGCTGGAGTTAGAAGTTGATGGTGACTCCTCTGCTGTAGAGGCGGCTCCTATCACTTTCTCTGATGTGGCTGTGGTTGATCAAGATGGCTCACAAGCCCCTGCTCCTGAAGTAAGAGGCGGTGTAGAGCAAATCAATGTACCTAACATTGGTGGCGAAGGCCAAGTGATTGAAATTCTTGTGAAAGCAGGTGATCGTGTTGAAGCTGACCAAAGCATTGTAACACTTGAATCAGCTAAAGCCAGTATGGAAGTCCCAACGCCTAAAGCAGGTATCGTTAAGAAATTACTCTTCAAAATGGGGGATTCATTAAAAGATGGCGACCCAATGCTTGAGTTAGAAGTAATAGGAAGTGCGGTCTCAGCGCCTGCACCTACTAAACAAGCTGCTCAATCAACGCCATCTACTGCCCCATCAGCACCAGCAAAAGCACAGGTTGTAGCCAGTGCTCCAACAGCTGCACCTGCAGGTAGTAATGCTAAGGTACATGCGGGCCCTGCTGTACGTATGATAGCACGTGATTTTGGTGTTGATCTTGGGTTAGTAAAAGCGACAGGCCCACGTGGACGTATTCTGAAAGAAGACGTACAAAACTTTGTTAAGCAAGAGCTACAAAAACCTAAAGCAGCTACGTCGGGTGGTTCTGGTATTCCACCCATTCCAGAGGTCGACTTTAGCCGTTTTGGTGCGGTTGAAGAGGTGCCATTAACACGTTTAATGCAAATTGCAGCGGTAAATTTACACCGTAGTTGGGTAAATTTACCTCACGTGACGCAGTTTGATCAATCTGATATTACGGATCTTGAAGCATTCCGCGTGGCACAAAAAGCATTGGGCGAGAAGAAGGGGGTTAAGTTAACTTTATTACCTTTCTTAATTAAAGCCTGTGCACATCTATTGTTAGAAATGCCAGACTTTAATAGCTCGCTTGCGCCAAGTGGTAAAGCGGTAATTCGTAAAAAATATGTGCATATCGGTTTTGCCGTAGACACCCCTGATGGTTTACTAGTACCTGTTATTCGTGATGCGGATAAGAAGAGCTTGTTTGACTTAGCTAAAGAAGCGGCAGAACTGGCAGCTAAAGCTCGGGATAAAAAGCTGAAAGCAGACGAAATGCAAGGTGCTTGTTTTACTATTTCTAGCCTTGGACATATTGGTGGAACAGGTTTTACACCGATTGTTAATGCGCCAGAAGTAGCTATCTTAGGTGTGACTAAAGCATCAATGCAACCTGTATGGGATGGTAAAGCATTCCAGCCTCGTTTGATGCTACCGTTATCATTGTCTTATGATCACCGTGTGATTAATGGCGCAGCAGGCGCTCGTTTTACTAAACGTCTTTCTGAAGTGTTGGGTGATATTCGCTCGATGCTACTGTAAGAACATAAGTATAAAAAACCCTCTTTTAAGAGGGTTTTTTAATGAGTTTGACAGTACAAATAGTTTATTAGAATGTTACTTCGCTAGTAGGCGCTTCCAGCTTTATACCAAATTTATCAACACAATTAGGCATTGTTGTTACTCCACCTGAAATAGGAGCAAAAACAGTGGTACAGTGGTATATATCATTATTGCTTTTATTTTTTATATCGTAGCTGATGCTAGAGATATTGTTTTTTCTGTTGCCTATAATAAACTCATGTTCCGCTAGTCCAGTAGAACGTGATGTAAGTCGTCTCAAATTACCTTCTGAATAAGAATTTGCACAGCCTGATAAAATGATAAACGACAATAAAGTTATAAATAAAATTTTCATTATGTTCCTATTAGCTAATGAGATTAAATTGTTAAAATTTATTTTTTTTAATATAAACTAAATGAGACAGAAACTCCATTGATTTGAGAATATCAATGGTTAAGAAATACGGGTACAATAGTAAAAATTTATTGATTAACGCTAGTTTGAAAGGTTCTATCTGTGCAAGAGTCTACCCGCTTATTTATGTATGGCAAAATACATCGTTGCCGAGTAACAGAAGCTAATTTGAATTATGTGGGGTCTATTACCATAGATCCATTGTTGTTAGAAGCAACAGGTATTTTACCTTATACTCAAGTTGATGTGGTTAATATTACCAATGGTTCACGATTACAAACCTATGTGATTCCGGGTACTGTTGGACTCGGTGAAATCTGCCTTAACGGTGCGGCAGCCCATCTATTTAGCAAAGATGATCTTGCTATCATTATGGCCTATGAACAATGCCCTGTTAGTCAGCTTGTAGGGCGCTCCTCAAAAGCAGTGATGGTTGATAATAATAATCAGATTATTGAAGTTATTACTTATCAAACACCAAGTTTAGAGCAGCTTGCCAATGGTGAAGTACCTAGCCGTGCACATGAGCATTATGGCGCTAAAACATGATAAATAAGCACGTATTAGGCTTATTAATGGAGTAATGAGCCGGTTCACCCAGTAGAGGCATAGTCTCAACCGTTTTATTAAGATGCATTTAAAGTGTTTTTTATAAACCAGTATCACTGATATTTCATATTATTCTTAATAATTGAAGAGACTGATTCATACCCTAGACCAAGATACCAACTTTTATAATTGTTGGATGATTTAGTATACAATAATGGTATGAGTTTACATATATTTACTTGATTTTTAATAATAATTTTTTAACTGTGATATAGTTCTATTATCTTATAACTAGAGTATGAAAGGTACTATTGTTGCGTTAAAGCATCGCTTATTGTTATAGCGATAGTATTTTATTTTAGAATGGAAAGGTTGTTAGTATGATACGTTCAGTCATTTATGATCCCACAGATAGGAGTATTAAGGAGAGAGTTTTTCATGCGTTGACATTTGAGATCTTAGCAATCTTGATTACGGCGCCAATAGCTGCTTTGTTAATGGGGCACTCAGTAAGTCAAATGGGAGTTTTAACCATCATGTTTGCTGTGATTGCTTTGATTTGCAATATGATTTTTAATTTCCTATTTGATTTAGCCCAGCGCCGTATGGGATTTAAACGCACCATTAAGGTACGCATATTTCATACAGTATTGTTTGAGTTTAGTTTTGTGGCTATTTCGGTACCCTTAGCGGCTTGGTGGTTGTCTATGGGGTTGTTAGAGGCTTTTATTCTAGATTTTGGGTTGACTGTGTTTTTTTTGGTTTACACTTTTTTGTTTAACTATGCCTATGACAAATTACGAGAGCGATTATTTATTAAAAAAATGGCTAAACAAGGTATTCAGGTAAAACTCTAATGAGAGTGTTTATTGATTAGCTGGGTATATTGAGTTTGGGGATATTTTTATGCCATGTAAACAATTAACAAGTGATATTTTAAAAAACTTACCCGATCACTTAGACTGTGTAATTTTTGGAATGGGTTGTTTTTGGGGGGTTGAACGGTTGCTATGGCAGCAAAAAGGAGTCTGGGGAACGGCTGTGGGTTATGCAGGGGGATATGTTGAAAATCCTACGTATCAGCAGGTTTGTTCAGGTGATACAGGACATGCTGAGGTGGTGTTGGTGGTCTATGATCCAATGGCGGTCGAGTTTGATGATTTATTAACACTCTTTTGGGAAAGCCATGATCCTACGCAAGGTATGCGTCAAGGTAATGATGTGGGTAGTCAATATCGTTCAGTTATTTATTGTTATTCTGAAATTCAGCAACAAGCGGCTTTATTAAGTAAACGACAATATCAACAGCAATTGACTTTAAGTGGTTATGGTTCGATTACTACAGAGATTAAGCCAGCGCCTACATTTTATTTTGCTGAGGCATATCATCAACGCTATTTAGAGAAAAACCCTAATGGTTATTGTGGACTTAAAGGAACTGGGGTTGTTTGTGTTGGTTGATAGGTCAGTTAGCCTCTGTAAGGTAACACTTGTGTGATAAAAAGTAACAAGTTAGTCATGGGTTTGTAGCATGTTTTTTATAATTGATTGATATGGTTGTGTTTTTAAGTATTGGCATGCTTAATGCTTATATATAGACATAATAAGAAAAATAACTGAGTGCTATTTAGAAAGAGTAGCTAAAGCTAATAAAATAAGAATAATAAATAGGCAGTTAAATAATAGAATAAAAATAATAAAACAAGATAAAAAGGGGCTTAAGCCCCTTTTATCATATTTATGAAGTTATAAGTAATTATTTGTTAACGTTTTAAAATCTTTTTCGCCAAGTATTTCAATCATTTTATCTGTAAAAGGCTTTGGCAGTTTAATTTGCCTGCTATTTGGATCGATAGTCAGCAAAGGGATGAAATCATCTAAGTTTTGATCTTTTTTGTGAAGTAGGGCATCAAGCTCATTCCAGTAGGAAGCCCCTTTGAGGTAGAACAGCTTATAAAATTCCCAGCTTTCTGTTTGTTTATAGCGTTGATTTATAGTGTATAGACCAAGTTGATAGTTTGAGTCTGTATTTTTATATTTTTCCCATAGATTTAAAGCCTTAGTATTGATCTCTCCATCGGATAAAGCCTTGTAAGCATAGTAGTCGGCTAAGCTTTCACAGGCCCATCTTGGATAGGTATTGCAGGGGGTTATAATATGTATGTATTCATGCAAAAAAACTTCAATAAATCTTTTTTCCCAGTGGGGGACGAGTTGACCATTTTTCACATAATAGTTTATTAAAAAAGCCTTGTCGGCGGCGGCTCCACCAGCATCCTTAAAGTCACCATCATTTTTTGCTATCATCACAACTTTGATGGGGGCAGGGTTTGAATAGTTAAATAATTTATTCAGGTATTCTAGATGAGGGAGCATTTTTTCTAATAATGCTTGTTTATCTATAGTCTCTGCTAGCTTGTCGGTAAAAAAATCAACTGTTAATTTATTGGCACGAGCAGTTGTTGGTGTTTTACCCCATATTAAGAAAAGTTCGCCACTAGTTGGTTTGTCTTCAGGTAATGGAACGCAGTTTTTAGGATTAATGCAGACAAGAGCATTTGGAAAGTTTTTAAATCGAGGAAAGTTATTGCTTTCTTTTAATAGCCATTGGTTATTATTAAAATAATAGTTGCCTCTGCTTCTTCCACCCAAGCCCTCCATAGGTTCTCTATAAAAAGAAATCTCCCAAAAAATACGACTACAAATTTCTGGTTTATGATAAATAATAGCACGCCCATCATCTGCACAAAAAATGGTTTTACGGGGGCTATGGTCATCAACCCAAAATCTAGAAGGTGTTAATATAAATTTACCAAGATGTTGTGTGAAAACATCGATACGCATTGTGAGCGATGTGGAGTAATAAGTTCTGAGCTGATAAACAATGGGGTAATTTTGTGCATTAATGTTTAGACAGCTAATATAAATAGCTAAGAAAAGTAATAAGCGGATGGAGAGTTTTTGTGTAATCACTTTATTCTTCAATATAGCAATTGTTTAAATGAGTATCTCTGTGTAACAACAATTACCCTTTCAGCTAAGAAAAGAAAGACTTTCTTAAATGAAAGGGTAAAGTTTAAGTAGAGATTACACTTTAGCGCGTGCTTTGTACTCATTAGTGCGTGTATCGATTTCGATATAGTCACCAATGTCACAAAACTCAGAAACTTTTAGTTCATAACCTGTATTTAAACGAGCAACCTTCATTACTTTACCTGATGTGTCACCACGTACAGCAGGTTCAGTGTAGGCGATTTGACGAACGATAGTTGTTGGTAGCTCAATAGAAATTACGCGACCATCATAAAATACAGCTTCACAAACATCTTGCATGCCATCTTCAATGAAGTATACCGCATCACCTAAATCGTCTTTTTCTACTTCGTATTGATTGAATTCATTGTCCATAAAAACAAAATTTGGATCAGCAAGGTAAGAGTATGTAACTTCTTTACGTTCTAAAATAATAGGTTCTAATTTGTCATCAGCTTTGTAAACTGTCTCAGTCACAGCACCGGTTAAAACGTTTTTTAATTTCATTTTAACGACCGCTGAGTTACGACCTGATTTGTTAAATTCAGCTTTTTGCACCACCCATGGGGCATTATTGATGTTGATGACTTGTCCTGCGCGGAATTCTTGAGCTGTTTTCATTAATGTATCCGTTAATTATCTGATGAATCTTTGAATAGTATTTTATAGCCGCCTATGATAGCTAATTTTTATGAAGTTTGGCTAGTTTTGTTATCAAATCTGTAACAGTTTTTTGTTTTTCGACCCATTTTTTTGCCTGAGTTTTGATTATTGGGTATTGTTCGCAATAGGCTAGCCAGCTTTCTGCTAGATTTTCTTGATTGTTCCAAGCAAACCACCAATTTTTGATGATTTTTTGTATTGAGTTGGGCATGTCTTTTAAATAATATTCAAGAAAGGCTTCTAGTTTGATGAGGTGGGTTTTTTCTTGTTGTGGGTAAATATGCCATAACATGGGTTTACCTGCATATTGTGCTCTAATAAATGAGTCTTCTCCACGAACAATGTTGTAGTCCATGCACCAAAGAAGTTTATCAAAGTCAATTTGATTAACAAAAGGAATGATTTGTAGTGTTAGTTTGTTAAGTTGCATGGTATAGCTAGGTATAAGTGTATTGGCCTCAATGTTGAGGTAGTTGGCCAAATTTTTTAATAAGGGAGTTTGTGGGACAAGAAGATGGTAAGCCTGCTCACTAAGTTTTAAAGTATCAAGCCATTTTCCAATAGCGAGATTCTCATAACTAAAAAGAAGCATCAAAACGCTATCTGGTTTTTTTGTTACGTTGAGTTGTTTTAAAAAGTGCTGTTGGGCTATTGGGTCATTTTGAAAGGAGGTTGCTTGTTCAATAATATTGTTTTCTCTAATAAGTCCGCCTGTTTCAGGCAATCCAGGAAAGAAGAAATATTTTTTTAAGCCATTTGATTGTAAGGAGGGGGTGGCGTGAAAATCAACTGACCAATCTTCATAAGTTAAGTACTCAAGATTTACCCAGAGAGTAGTTTTATTGATTTGTGACATGGCTTGAACATAATCTTCGGGTAGATTACATGCAAAGCTTTCAATAACAATGTCTGCTGGGGGAATAGGTTGCCAATGGTGCGTCCAATGGCAGATGATTATATTTTCAATGCATTGTTCGTTAAGATCAGCGTTAATCTGAGGGCATATTTTCCCAAATGCTTTAAGGTCATCTACCCATAATCGAACATGCTGTTGTTGCTCATCGGAGAGTTGCCTTGCTAAGCGCCAACAAACACCAATATCTCCATAGTTATCAATCACTTTACAAAAGATATCCCATTGAGTATGGGGAGGGAATTTTACCATGTTAGCTTATTCGTTGAAATTTTAGGTCCCATACACCATGACCTAAACGCTCACCTCGTGCTTCAAATTTCGTTTTTGGTCTCTCTAATGGGCGAGGTACATAGGTATTGTCTTGTGCTAGGTTGCTATAACCTTCAGCTTGTTGCATCACTTCTAACATGTGTTCTGCATAGGGTTGCCAGTCGGTAGCCATGTGGAAAATACCACCTATTTTTAATTTACGGCGAATGAGCTGTGCAAATTCAGGTTGGACAATCCGACGTTTATGATGACGTGCTTTGTGCCAAGGGTCTGGAAAAAAAAGCAATAAGCGATCAAGGCTATTATCAGCAATGCTGTTATTTAGAACCTCAATGGCATCGCAGTTAAAAATGCGAACATTAGAGATTTTTTTCTCTTGTAGTAATGTAATCAGCGCGCCAACCCCGGGTTTATGTACTTCAATACCAATAAAGTCTTGTTCTGGTGCTTGTTCAGCCATGGTACATAACGATTGTCCCATGCCAAAACCAATTTCTAGGGTGACGGGCGCATTGCGTTTAAAAATGGCATTGTAGTCTAATAAACCTTGTTGTAATTCTAACCCATACTGTGGCCAGCCTGTTTCAATGGCTTGTTTTTGCCCTTGTGTCATGCGACCTGCGCGAATAACAAAACTTTTTATGGTACGGAGTGGAATATTTTTTTCTGTCATAACTAAGCTGATTTGTGTGTTTAATAGTAATGGGCATGTATTTAAAGTGAAGTGGCCATTCTATCATCAACAATAGATCGGTGCATATAATTAGCCTTTTAAGTCATAGTTATTTTTGTATTTGTTAAGTGGCACATAGTTTTAACTAAGGGAGGCCACTAAAAGAGTTGGTTATTTTTTTGTTAAATTATAGCTGGTATCTATTAAGGTTTGAATTTCTTTGATAGAAACAGAACCGTCTAATAATATGGTTACCCAATGTTCTTTGTTCATGTGGTATGCAGGTAAGAATCCTTTGCTTAATCGTAATGAACCAATTAACTCAGGTTGTGCTTTGATATTAAGTATATCAATTTTCGTGTCGCTGTTGAGCCCTAATTGTGTTTGTTTAACATTCATTACTAGGCCAAACCATTTATGGGTATTGTGGTGTCTAAGAACCGCATTGTGAGAATCCTTCCAAGGAAAATCAGGTTTGATATGGTAAGTTTGGGCAACATAGTTAAAAATATGGTCGCGCTTAATCATTGTCATTGCTTCCCTTGATTAATGAGTTGTACCATTTTATGAGTGTAATGATGATTGTGTAAAGCTGTTGTGGAATGACTTGTTAGAGACGGAAGCGATTGTGTATGTGACAAAAGCCCCTCATTAGTGTGTCCGTGGTGTAATGAGGGGCGGTGCGTTATTTAATTAAACCATCTAAAGGTGATGAAGCTGTGGCATAAAGTTTACGTGGCATACGGCCGGCTAAATAAGCTTTGCGTCCAGCAATAATAGCATGCTTCATTGCTTCAGCCATTAGAACAGGTTGCTTGGCATGGGCTATGGCACTGTTCATGAGTACCGCCTCACAGCCCAGCTCCATTGCTATGGTCGCATCAGAGGCAGTGCCAACGCCTGCATCAACTAAGACAGGAACTTTGGCCTCTTCTAAAATAATTTGTAGGTTATAGGGGTTGCAAATTCCCATCCCGCTACCGATAAGGCCCGCCAGTGGCATGACCGCAATACAACCAATTTCTTCAAGCTGACGTGCGATAATAGGGTCATCACTGGTATAAACCATTACATCAAAGTTTTCTTTGACGAGTATCTCCGCTGCTTTTAGTGTTTCTATGACATTGGGGAAGAGTGTTTTTTGATCGGCCAATACTTCTAATTTGACCAAGTTGTGTCCATCTAGCAATTCGCGAGCTAATCGGCAGGTTCTCACGGCTTCAGTCGCATCGAAACAGCCAGCAGTATTAGGTAATATGGTGTATTTGCTGGGTGGAATGATATCTAATAAGTTAGGTTCATTAGGATTTTGCCCTATATTAGTGCGGCGTACAGCAAGTGTAACAATTTCTGCCCCTGAGGCTTCAATGGCTGCTTGTGTCTCTTTAAAGTCTTTATACTTACCTGTTCCTACCAATAAGCGCGACTGGTAGGTTTTGCCCGCAAGAGTTAGAGGGGTATCTGTAATTGTTGACATGTGCACTCCTTTTTTATTAGCCACCACCGATGGCGTGTACAATTTCTAATTGGTCATTTTCTTGTAATGTGATTTGTGTATATTGGCTACGTGGAGCGATTTCTTGATTAAGTTCAATTGCAATACGCTTTCCTGTTAGTCCGAGTTGTTCAATAAGTTCAGCAAGGGTGATAGGTGTAGTGAGTTCGTGAAGTTTTCCATTAATATAAATGTTCATTGTAATCTATTACTCCGTAAGGGGTTGCTTTATGGGTAGTTTCCAAGCAGCAATTAATAGTAATAGCCAACCCAAGATAAACGCAAAACCACCGATAGGGGCTGTTCTGTAATTAGGTAGTCCAAAATAGGTGATGGAGTAGAGTGTTCCACAGAAAAATAGGATGCCAATAACAAAGAACCAACCGGCTACTCTAATAAGGCGGCTAGTAAATAGATGGCACAAGATGGCAATCGCTAATAAAGCAATAGCATGGTACATTTGGTATTGTACACCAAGTTTGAAGGTTAGAATTTGTTCGGCAGTTAAAACAGATTTTAGACCATGGGATGCGTATGAGCCTAAAATAATGGATATACAGCCAAATAAACCTGATAGTGCTAAGAATATACGTACCATTAAAGACCTCATTTTTTAGTATTGCAATAGTGTATCAAAATTTGGCTATTATAAGAGAGTTTCTCTTGAATTGATTTGAGTGGTAATGTTTATTGGTAATTTATTTTATATATTTTTATATATGAAGCCAAAAGGTTTTGTTTCGGTTGTAAATGATAGGTTGAGTTTGCAGTATAAAAGGTTTGATGCTATTTATTAGTATTATTTGATATGAGTAGTTCCTTTAGTTAATTTTTTCATATTAAAAAAATAGTTTTTAGTTTATTATTTTCGGCAACGTTTAAAGAATAGTTACAAAATTCAGAACTAATAAATTTTATAATATGAGGTTGAATTATCCATTATGTCTGAGCAGCACATGACACCTAATAACAAACATTCTTATAGTCCGCGACTGTATAATGCAGACTTGGCGCCTGCCCAGAACAAAAACTGGACATGGTATAATATGTTTAGTTTTTGGATGTCTGACGTGCATAGCGTTGGTGGCTATATAGTTGCAGCCAGTCTTTTTGCTTTTGGATTAGCAGGCTGGCAGGTATTGCTTTGTCTTCTTATTGGAATTTGTATTGTTCTATTTTTCGCTAATTTGATGGCAAAGCCTTGCCAGGAGTCAGGTGTGCCTGTAGCCGTATTATGTCGTCAGGCTTTTGGGGTGTTTGGTGCTAATATTCCGGCGGTGACTCGAGGGCTGATCGCGGTTGCTTGGTATGGTATTCAAACTTATTTAGCATCTCATGGGTTAATGATTGTCTTGTTGAAGTTCTTCCCTGAGTTAGGCTATTTAAATGAAATGTCATGGTTGGGCTTATCTGGATTAGGTTGGCTTTGTTTTGTTGCTATGTGGTTTTCTCAAGCTGTTGTTTTTTGGTATGGAATGGAAACCATTAAACGATTTATTGATTTTGCTGGTCCTGCTGTCTATGTTGTTATGTTTTTATTAGCTGGATGGATTGTTTATGAGGTCGGTCCTTCTAATATTTCTTTTACGTTAAGCGATAAAGTACTGTCATTGGGTGAGCAGTTTTGGTTTATGTTAATGGCCATTGCATTGGTTGTCTCTTATTTTTCAGGCCCATTGCTTAATTACGGGGACTTCACGCGTTATATGAAAAGTATGGATGAGTTAAAAAAGGGAAATTTTTGGGGATTACCTATTAACTTTCTATTGTTCTCTGTTATCACGGTTGTTATTGTATCGGGTACTGTTCCTTTATTTGGTGAGATGGTTAAAGACCCTTTAGAAACTGTTTCAAGAATGGGTAATGGTTTGGTGATCGCTATCGGTGTTTTAACTATTGTTATTGCAACGATAGGTATTAATATTGTAGCTAACTTTGTATCACCTGCTTTTGATTTCTCTAATTGCTCGCCACAACGAATAAGCTTCAGAACAGGGGGGTTAATTGCTGCGGTTGGTTCTGTATTAGTAACTCCTTGGAATTTATTTAACTCACCTGAAATTATTCACTACACGCTAGATGTATTGGCTGCTGTAATCGGCCCTTTATTTGGTATTTTATTAGTACAACATTATTTTATCAGTAAAGGAAAAATTAATATTGATGCACTTTTTAGTGACCAGCCAGGCCAACCCTATTGGTATAAAGGTGGTTTTAATCCAAGAGCGATTATTGCTTTAATTCTTTCGGTAGTTGTAGGGGTGGCTATTATTCTTATCCCTCACTTAAAAGAGTTGGCTAATTTTAGTTGGTTTATTGGTGTGTTTGTTGGCAGTGTGCTTTACTACTTTTTAGCTAAAGATTCAAAGGTAGATGGTTAACTGATAGGGAATTACTTATAAAAAAGCCTGCATTTAGCAGGCTTTTTTTATTTACGTTGATTTACAGGTATGTAGTCGCGTTCTGCATGGCCTGTATAGAGTTGGCGAGGACGACTAATTTTGTAAGGTTCAGATAACATTTCTTTCCAATGTGCAATCCAACCAACAGTTCTAGAAATAGCAAAAATAACCGTAAACATACTGGTTGGAATACCAATAGCTTTCAAGATGATGCCTGAGTAGAAATCTACGTTGGGATAAAGATTACGCTCAATAAAGTAGGGGTCACTACGAGCAATTTCTTCGAGCTTCATTGCAAGTTCTAAGTGAGGATCATTGATGCCGAGTTCACTAAGTACTTCATCACATGCTTTTTTAAGTACTTTTGCACGGGGGTCAAAGTTTTTATAAACACGGTGACCAAAGCCCATTAATTTAAATGGATCATCTTTGTCTTTAGCTTTGGCTAAGAATTTTTCAATGTTTTTTACATCACCAATTTCTTCAAGCATCGAGAGAACTGCTTCGTTGGCGCCACCATGAGCAGGTCCCCATAGTGCAGCAATGCCTGAGGCAATACATGCAAAAGGATTAGCACCCGTAGACCCTGCTAAGCGAACGGTTGAAGTAGATGCGTTTTGTTCATGATCAGCATGAAGAATAAATATTTTATCCATTGCTTTGGCTAAAATAGGATTAACTTCAGTTTTTTCACAAGGTGTACTAAACATCATGTGTAAAAAGTTAGCAGCATAATCAAGCTTGTTATCAGGGTAGATGATGGGTTGTCCAACCGAGTATTTATAAGCCATTGCTGCAATAGTTGGCATTTTAGATACTAAGCGATTAGAAGCAATTTCACGGTGAGTTGCATTATTAATGTCTAAGGAGTCATGATAGAACGCTGAGAATGCTCCGACAAATCCGCACATAACAGCCATGGGATGCGCATCACGACGGAAACCATTTAAGAAGCTTTTCATTTGTTCATGAACCATAGTATGGTTATGAATAATATCTTCATACTTCTTTTTTTGTTCTGCGTTAGGTAGTTCACCATTTAAAAGGAGGTAACAAACTTCAAGGTATTCAGAGTGTTCAGCTAATTGCTCAATAGGGTAGCCACGGTAGAGTAAAACACCGTTGTCGCCATCGATATAGGTGATTTTTGACTCACATGAGGCGGTTGACATAAAACCAGGGTCGTATGTGTAGTGATTAACTGATGCAAGGCTTCTTACGTCTATTACTTTTGCGCCCAATGTACCATCGAGTATAGGTAAATCAAGATTTGAGCCATCTTCAAAAGTTAGCGTAGCTTTGTGGTTAGCCATAATTTCTCCTTTTCGTTTAATTTTTATTATTAAACATTTAGTTTTGATTATTAGAGGTTTTAGCGTTTTAATATGTTTTTGTTGAAAAGCATTATAAAATAAAAGTTTTAAAATACTATATTATATTTGTTAAAATTGCATGCTCATAATAGACTAATAAATAATATAATGATTCAAAATATAACGTAGGTACTATTTTTATGACATCCTATGCACAAATGATAGAAAAAATTACCCCTGAAATCTATCAAAATTTAAAGCAATCCGTGGAGTTAGGTAAGTGGCCTAATGGTCTTGCGCTTACAAAAGAGCAGAAAGAAAACTGCTTGCAAGCAATTATTGCATGGGAAACAAAAAATTTGCCCAAAGAACAACATACAGGTTTTATAGATAGTGCAGGCTGTAAGTCGAATAACCAGCAGGATGAGCCTACCCTCATTAAAAGCAAGACGATAGATTGATGTCTTATTCTGACCCATTAATTGGGATTTTACAAAAAATGCAAGTTGCCCCGCTAAGCGCTGATAATAAAACAGTTCGTTATCATCTATGCGTGGGAGAGCAAACAGTATTGTTGAATGAGTGTGTGGGTAAAACCATAAAAATTCAGTTTGAGGGAGATATTGTTTGTCAGGGATGTGAGACCAAAACATCTAAAAGTTATGGGCAGGGATATTGTTACCACTGTTTTAAAACATTACCACAATGTGATCTTTGTATCATGAGTCCTGAGAAATGTCATTATTTAGAGGGTACATGTCGAGATAGTGCTTGGGGTGAAACCTTTTGTATGACAGATCATATTGTTTATTTAGCCAACTCTTCTGGATTAAAAGTTGGGATTACTCGAGCGAGCCAAATACCCACCCGTTGGATTGATCAAGGTGCTGTACAGGCAATACCTATGTTTAGGGTAGCAACTCGCCAGCAGTCAGGCTTAATTGAGGATTCTTTGAAAGCGTTTGTGGCAGACAAAACTAATTGGCGCACTTTATTACAAGGTGATGCGCCTCTTCTTGATTTAGTTGCTGAACGTAATGCACTGTTATCTAACACTTATAAAATAGTGGCGAAACTACAGGCATCTTTTGGTATTCAGGCAATTCAACCTGTGGAAACTGAATTAGTTACAGAATTGTGCTATCCAGTCGAGCGATATCCTACTAAAATAATCAGCCACAATTTAGATAAACAATTATCAGTGGAAGGTCGATTAGAGGGAATAAAAGGGCAATACTTACTGTTAGATACAGGTGTTATCAATGTGCGTAAGTATACGGCCTACCATGTCAGTGTTTCTATACAATAGATAGAAAACTAATTGTAAAAAATTAAATTATTCACGTAATTGTGAGGGAATTTCTTAATGAGTAACTCGGTTAAAACTATTTATTTAAAAGATTATCAAGCACCAGACTATTTAATTGATGAAACACATTTAAAGTTTGAATTGTTTGAAAACTTTACAATGGTTCATGCTGAGTTACATATTCGCCGTAATCCAGATAAACAGACTGAAGGGTTGCCCGAACTCGTGTTGGATGGGCAAGAATTAGAGCTTTTGACTGTGGTAATGGATAATGTCGTTATTAATAGTAATAGTTACACGGTGGATGATAAGAGCTTAACATTACAACCCAATAAAGACAGCTTTATTTTAAAGACCACTGTGCGTATTCACCCTGAGACGAATACGACACTAGAAGGCTTGTATAAGTCTAATACGATGTTTTGTACGCAGTGCGAAGCAGAAGGGTTTAGGAAAATTACTTATTACTTAGATCGTCCTGATGTGATGAGTAAGTTCACGACCACCATTGAGGCTGACCAGCAAAGCTATCCTATTTTATTATCTAATGGTAATCAGATTGCAAGTGGACAAGAGGACGATCGTCACTGGGCTACGTGGCAAGATCCATTTAAGAAGCCTGCTTATTTATTTGCCCTTGTTGCAGGGGATTTATGGTGTGTTGAAGACAGTTTTACAACCATGAGTCAACGCAAAGTAGATTTACGCATTTACGTTGAACCCGAAAATATTAATAAAGTAAACCATGCCATGACGAGCCTAAAAAACGCCATGCGATGGGACGAAGAGGTGTATGGTAGAGAATACGACCTTGATATTTTTATGATTGTTGCGGTCAGTGATTTTAATATGGGGGCGATGGAGAACAAAGGGCTTAATATCTTCAATACTAGTTGTGTATTGGCGCGTCCAGAAACCGCAACCGACATGGCGCATCAACGGGTAGAGGGTGTGGTGGCGCATGAGTACTTCCATAACTGGTCAGGTAATCGTGTGACTTGCCGCGATTGGTTCCAATTATCGCTCAAAGAAGGCTTTACGGTATTTAGAGACAGTGAGTTTACAGCCGATATGAACTCACGTACGGTGAAGCGCATTGAAGATGTGGCTTTTTTACGTACGCATCAGTTTGCTGAAGATGCAGGGCCAATGGCACATCCTATTCGCCCTGATGCTTATATGGAAATCTCTAATTTCTACACAGTAACTATTTATGAAAAAGGTGCAGAAATTATACGCATGCTGCATACTTTGCTTGGGAAAGAAGGATTTAGAAAAGGAACAGATCTGTACTTTGAGCGTCACGATGGGCAAGCGGTTACTTGTGATGATTTTGTAAAAGCGTTGGCTGATGCGAATGCTATTGACTTAACCCAGTTTAAGCGTTGGTATAGCCAAGCAGGCACACCACAACTTGATGTATCAGAAAGTTATGATTCGGCGACTCAACAATACCATTTAACCTTTAAGCAATTCTGCCCACCTACACCTAACCAAGAAGAAAAACAGCCTTTTGTTATTCCTGTGAGGATGGGGTTATTAAATAAACAAGGTCAAGATTTACCTTTACAGTTAGTTGGTGAGGGTACGTTAGTTGGCGATGTGTTATTGATTACGGAAGCAGAGCAAACGTTTACCTTTGCTAATGTGGGTGAAAAACCTGTTCCCTCGTTATTAAGAGATTTTTCTGCTCCAGTTAAATTGAAATTTGCCTACAGTAAAGATGATTTATTATTTTTAATGCAGCACGATAATGATGGTTTTAACCGTTGGGATGCTAGCCAGCGTTTAGCCATTGAGGCTATTCAACAGCAGGTAGTGAATTATCAAGCGGGCAATCCAATGGTATTGGATAGTGGTTTAGAAAAAGCCTATGCTTCTTTATTAGCTGACAGCTCATTAGACCAAGCGATGGTGGCAGAGATGTTATCATTACCTGCTGAAAACTACTTAGTAGAAGTTAGCGAGGTAGCGGACCCAGATGCCATTCACGCTGCTCGCCAATTTATCCGTCAGCAGTTAGCTAATAATCTAAAAGGTCAGTTCTTAACTCGCTATCAAGCTAATAGAGCAATTTCTCAGCAAGAAGCCTACCGAGCAACAGCTGATCATATTGCACGCCGTAGTTTACAAAATATGGCCTTATCATATTTGATGTTAACCGATGATCCACAAGTGTTAAGCTTGTGTTTAGATCAGTTCAAACACAGTGATAATATGACAGAACAGTTAGCGGCTTTAACTAACTTGGTTAACTCACCGTATGAGGCTGAAAAACAACAAGCACTGGCTGATTTTTATGAGCAATTTGCAAACGATCCTTTAGTGATTGATCAATGGTTTGCTGTACAAGCCAATAGCCAATCTGGCGATAGTTTGGCACGTGTTGTTGAGTTAATGAAGCATGAAGCTTTTACGATTAAAAATCCTAATAAAGTACGCTCATTAATTGGTGCGTTTGCTAATAATAATTTGACAGGGTTCCATCAGAAGACGGGGGCAGGGTATCAGTTTTTAGCTGATCAAGTGTTGGCGTTAAATACAATGAATCCTCAAATTGCTTCTCGTTTACTCACTCCGTTGACCCGTTGGAGAAAGTATGATGAGGAACGTCAACAACTTATGAAGGCTGAATTAGAACGTATTATGGCCGCCGATAAATTGTCGAGTGATGTGTATGAAGTGGTCAATAAAAGTTTAGTTTAACTGTTGGATTATTGAGCCCATACTATATGTTTGTATGGGCTTTTTATTTTAGCCCGTGTTATTCCTGTAAGTCTGAAAAAATACTTTTGATGAGTTAATTTAGTCTTATTGACGTATTGTAAAAATATTCTTTACTCTCTTTTGCCATATTTTATATTATTTGTAAGTGTAATGATCAATGGTTTTGATGAGTCGATCTTCTTTATATTGTCTTGTGCGATATATTTTATCACCTAGGTAATAGCGCCAAAAACCTATCTTTTTTCCATGATCGTATTGCCCGGCTATATCTACTTTGCCATTGTCATTGTATAGGATATAACTGCCATGAATAGTCGGCTTATGCTGTTTTGGGGAATCATTGTAGAACTGTGAACGGATTACATCTTCAATATTGATCAGGTTATAAGCAGACGTATAAGGTGTGTTTTTAGGGTATTTTTTATAGAAAAAAGGGGCGCCAATATCAATATAAAATTCTTGCACTTTATAGTAACCTTCTGGCGTTACTCCAAGAAAGCGTCGCTCAATAGTTGCAGTGTATTTATTACGGGGAATTATTGTTTTAGTGGCAACCACTTGTCCTACTTCCCAGTCTGTAGACATTGCTTGTAGTAGCTGTTGATCTGATTGAGCATACAGGTTACTTGACCATAAATAAATCGCAATAAAAATAAATCGTTTCACTTGTCTAATATTATCTACATAATTAGTTTATAAATGAGAGGGTATGATTAAACCAGTTTTTCAGCGCGTAGTTCACTTTTTAGATAGGCATAATAAATAGGGGCGGCGATAACACCTGCTAATCCGAAAGCAGCCTCAAATACTAGCATGGCTAAGAGTAACTCCCATGCCCGTGCACGAATCTGCCCACCCACAATGCGGGCATTTAAAAAGTATTCTAGCTTGTGAATGAGGATTAAGTAGACCAGTACGCAACTTGCTACCCAGAATGAAACAGAAAGTGCCACAATAAAAATAACCGTATTCGAAATGAGATTACCGATAACAGGTAGTAGTCCAACAATAAATGTCACTAAGATTAGCGTTTTGACTAAGGGTAGGTGTTCCCCAAAGATGTGGGGAACGATCAGTAAAAAGGAAGCTGTGAAAAAAGTATTTAGCATTGATATTTTAATTTGTGCAAATACGATGTCATGAAACGATTTTGCTAAACGATTAACTCTTGTAAATAAACGAGCTGCTAAAGGTTTTAATGTATTAGGATTGGGGGAGGGTTGTAAGGCGATAATAGCACCTAATATCATACCAATTAATACAGTAACAAATAGATGGGCAGCCCCTTTACCAAAAGTTCTTAATTCGGTTAAGTGTCCCATAATAAACTGGCTAATGCTTCTTTTTATATCTTCTGCCGTTGCGGGGAGGTATTGGTCTATATTTTCGGGTAATTGGTTTCGAGCTTTTTCAATAATGAATAATAGTTTTTTTAATAATTGTTCTGGGTGATTGGCTTCATGCATTAAAAAGGAAAAAGCACTCATAAAGGCAATGCTTAATCCGATGATAACAATAATGCTTAATAAACCAACAGCCAAAATACGAGCAATTCTGCTTTCAATGCGTTGCTTGAAAATATTGGTCAGTGAAACAATAATTTCATAAGTTAACAGACCGGCAATTAAACAAGGGAGGAGTTTTAAAGGCAATATAAGCAGTAGGCTTAGCCCAACAATGATGACACTAGCTAAGTTAATAGACAATAAGCGAGCATTGTTCATAAAAAGATATTTACCTTTAAAAAAGAAGACGGCCATAGAGAAAGTGTTATTATCTAGAAAATAGAATAATAATGATAGATTATATGTAGAGTTTATTTATTTCTTAACATTATCTTATTCACTTTAGGTTCTGTTACTGTAATAATGAACAGTTGATATTAAGGTTATTTTGTATAGAGATGAAAGCCATGAAATTAGAAACGTTAGCCGTTCACGCAGGGTATAAAGCTGATCCTACAACGCATGCAGTTGCTGTTCCAATTTATCAAACAACCTCTTATGCATTTGATGATACACAGCATGGCGCTGATTTATTTAATTTAGCGGTGCCAGGTAATATTTATACGCGTATTACTAACCCAACCAATGCTGTGTTGGAAGAGCGTGTGGCTGCATTAGAGGGCGGCATCGGTGGTTTGACTTTGGCTTCTGGGATGGCAGCGATTACGGCAGCTATTCAAACGATTACAGAGGCAGGGGACAATATTGTCTCTGTTGCTAAGCTTTATGGTGGTACTTATAATTTATTAGCGCATACATTACCGCGTTTTGGTGTAGAAACACGCTTTGCCCCTCATGATGATTTCAAAGCATTAGAGGGCTTGATTGATGCACGTACTAAACTGGTTTATTGTGAAACGATCAGTAATCCGTCAGGGAATATTGTTGATATTGAGGCATTGGCAACCATTGCACATCGACACGGTATTCCATTGATGATTGATAATACAGTGGCAAGCCCTGTGCTTTGTCGTCCATTTGAGTATGGTGCGGATATCGTGGTGCACTCGTTAACTAAGTATATTGGTGGACATGGTACTAGTCTAGGCGGAATGGTCGTTGATTCGGGCAAGTTTCCTTGGAAGCAGTACCCTGAACGCTTTTCCATGTTAATTAATCCCGATCCTTCTTATCATGGAGTAAGTTACACAGAGACTTTTGCAGAGGCTGCCTATATAGCTCGTTGTCGTGTCATTCCTTTGCGTAACATGGGGGCTGCACTTTCGCCATTTAATTCTTTTCAATTGTTGCAAGGTGTTGAGACCCTCTCGTTAAGGATGGAGCGCCATTGTGAAAATGCTCTGAGGGTTGCTCAGTTTTTAGAACAGCATCCACAAGTGAGTTGGGTTAACTATGCCGGTTTAGAAAGTCATCCAGAATATTCGTTAGCCAAGAAGTATATGAATGGAACCCCCGCTGCTATTTTGTCATTTGGTATCAAGGGTGGTTTTGAAGCTGGCGCAAAATTTATTGATGCATTAAAACTTGTATTGCGTTTAGTTAATATTGGAGATACTCGTTCATTAGCGTGTCATCCAGCATCGACAACACATCGTCAGCTCAGTGAAGATGAGTTAGCACGAGCAGGTGTCAGTCAAGAGATGATTCGCCTTTCTGTGGGAATTGAGCATGTCGATGATATTTTAGCTGATCTAACACAAGCCTTAGAGGCAACGAAAAGTTAAGGAATAAGGAGATATTTATCTCCTTATTTTTATTTAGATACTTTATTTTTATATTGTTTCGTAACAAATTCCTGAACTAAAAACTTTGCATTATGCGAAGTTTAGTTATAATGGCTGCCATTTTAAATTATGGGTTTAGTATTACCAGCTGCTCTCATTTGATTCAAAGAGTTGTTGCAGGGGCTTGAGTGAAATGAAGACGTTAATTTTATTGTGTGTGTGTTTGGGATTGGCAAGTTGTTCGAGTAAACCACCTCCGCCAACTTATGTTACATATCCTACGCCAAATTCGCCGTTTGACGTATCGTTTAATCGTGAACTTTTTTACCAGCAAGATAATGTAATCAATACGTCATTGTTTGGTGTTAAGCAAGTATTTTTTGAGCCTGAAAGCGATGTGAATCTGGCGAAAAAGCCCAGTAGTTCACCCGTTATTAATAGTATCATTTCTCATGCGTATAGTTTAGTCGGTAAGCCTTATCGTTATGGTGGTGAATCTTTAACAAAGGGGTTTGATTGCAGCGGCTTTGTGGGTTACTTGTATGGTAAAGAAGCTGGTATTGAGTTACCCAGATCAACACGTCAAATGATAAAGATAGATGCGCCAAAGGTCGTGTCAAAAAGTCAATTAAAACCGGGGGATGTCCTATTTTTTGCAACAGGCAAAAGAGGGCAGGTAAGTCATACAGGAATTTACATTGGTAATAAGTTTTTTGTTCATGCCGCTAATCGCCGTAAAGGTGTCCGTATTGATAGCTTAAATAATCGTTATTGGAGTGCTAAGTTTTTAGAGGCAAAACGTATTATCGAGTAATTGGGCAGATAAAAGTAAAATACTTCATATAAAAGATCTGTTTAGGCTTTTATAGTTGGGTGATATGATATTATAAGTACGATCTTTACTAAAAGAATGAATCATGTAGGGGCATATCCTATGCTAAAAAGCTTTTTATTATTGATTGTTTTTATTGGGCTTTCGGCGTGTTCTACTAATAACCATATAAAAACACCTGAGAATCCTGTTACTGCAAGTTTTCCGGCCTCTGCTGATGAGGTGTCGATTAGCGCAATGAGCTTAATAGGTACTCCTTATACATGGGGAGGAAATACGCCCGACTCTGGTTTTGATTGCAGTGGACTTATTGTCTACGTCTACAATGAGGCAGGTGTTAAGCTGCCGCGAACAACGCAAGCGATGAGTAGCCTAACAAAGCCAACAGTTAAGAAGAGTAGTTTGAAAACAGGCGATCTGATTTTTTTTGCTACGGGTGGAGGACGTAAAGTCTCCCATGCAGGGATTTATGTTGGGGATGGTCGTTTTGTCCATGCGCCAAGTTCAGGAGGCGTTGTACGTTTAAATAATTTAAATGAAAATTATTGGAGTAAAACTTTTTTGTTAGGTAAGCGTATTATCCAAAATTAATTGTTTATAATAGCGTATCTATTAAAAGATTTGTCATAGATTAAGTGAGCTAGCATGGTAAGGCGTAATAGTTATGTGTTTTTTATACTGTTGTTTTTAGCCAGTTGTGCTACGTTTCGTAATTACAACCAAGAGCTAGATGCTGTTATTGAGCAAGTTAATCTGGGTAATATTGATGGAGCCATCAATATTTTAGACAACAATAATAAAGATAAGAAAGACTTGTTGTTCTTTTTTGAAAAAGGTGAGTTGTTACGATTAAAGGCTGATTTGCCAGCAAGCCAATCTGTTTGGATGAGCGCTAATCAGCAAATTCAAGCATGGGAAGATCAAGTTAGAATTAATCCTGCTCAGTATGTTAATAATGTCATGGCTTTCATCGTGAATGATAAGGTAATGCGTTATGACGGGCATGACTATGAAAAGGTCATGCTAACAACGCAGATGGCCTTAAATTTTTTAGCGATGAATGATTGGGCATCGGCCCGTGTTGCTATTACTCAAACACATGAACGTGAAGCGCTGATCAAAAAGGTTCATGATCTCTTGTATTCAAAAGAAGAAGAGTTAGCCTCTGAAAAAGGTATTAATACAAGGTTTCAAGATTTAAATGGCTACCCTATTGAAACACTTAACACACCCAGTGTAGTCAATTTAAAAAATAGCTACCAAAATGCCTTTAGCCATTATTTAGCTGGTTTTATTTATGAGGCATTAGGCGAGCGCGGGTTAGCTGCTCCAGGATATCGTAATGCTATTGAGTTACGGCCTAATACGCCTGTGTTGGAGGAGGGGTTAAAAAACTTAACGTCCAACATTGATCGCCCCGTTAATCAAAGTGATGTATTAGTCGTTGTAGAATCTGGTTTTGCACCACGGAGAAAAGCCTTAGGCTTATCGCTACCGATTCCTACAAGAGATGGTATTATTCAAGTTTCTATTTCGCTACCTGTGATTGAAGACGTTGGTTATACGCAACCATTTAATAATATCATGATTAATGGGCGTAGTTATCCATTAACCGAGATTACCAGTATTAATGCTATGGCGCGTAAAGCCTTACGTGATGAGTTACCAATGATTATTTTGCGCACGGTAAGCCGAGCTACAATACGTGCAGTTGCTCAACAACAACTTAATAAAGAAGTTAGTCCATGGGCTGGTTTGGCAGTAGGGGTTGCTGGTATGTTTTTAGAGCAGCCTGATTTGAGAACTTGGCGTACTCTGCCAAACAGTATATCAATTGCACGTTTGACCTTGCCGAAAGGGGGGCAAATCATCACGTTACCTAATGGTGAGCAGTTTAATGTAACGATTAGTAATAGTTATCATGTGTTTCAGTTTAGACAAACAGGAAATAAAGTTTATCGACCTTGATAGTCCTGTTATACTCTATATATAAACAGTTGTTTAATTGAAGGAAAAGAAAGATGCGTTCACAATTAAAATTAGTTGGTTTGTTTATGATGGCTAT
>CAYNAM010000016.1:0-32154 GCA_964395065.1 uncultured Ventosimonas sp. | reverse complement strand
ATTTGATGTTAGCCCGCTACTCATTAAACTCAATCACACCAATCTATCACAGTCTCTTCACCAGATTATTCAAGAAGAGCGAAGTGGCTTGTTCATTCAATCGCATACTGAACAAATACTTCCTCACCTGCAATACCTATTCACAATGCAAAGTGAACAACAAGGCAAAGTGTATGTCCGCTATTATGATCCTATTTGCTGGACATCCCTCATGCTGAGTTTATCAAACCAACAAAATAGACTTTGGGGCGATCTAGAAAAAGTTTATGCTGTGTTGCCTGCCAAGCAACAACAAAACGCCCACTATATGGTATGGAGTAAACCACAAGAAATCACCTCTACCCCAACATCAGCGCCGATAATACTTACTCACGAATTTACAGAAATAAATAAAGATGTGCATCTACTCTATTTCTTTCAACAACAAATTTATCAACTTAACCCAAACATAACTGATAACCAATTATCAAGAGTACTAATCAATCTAAAAGTACTTAATGACAAAGGTATCGAGCGAGTAGATTACTTACAACGACTTATAAAACCCTGCTTAGAACAAGACGATTTTGCAATGAAACCTGAAGTTCAATCAATCTTAAATCAAGATACCCTCGCATATAAAAAAGTTAACGCATTGGAACAGTTAGTATAAGGAAGCATCATGGCAGATAAACAAAAAAACAGCACAACCCAAAAAGATACCGTGGTGCTAGGTTTCAATGAATGCCTAGTAAAAACCATCGACTTAACACTCAACACCGTATTGCAAAGCGCAACAGCAGAAGCAATAAAAAACAGTAAAGACCCAGGATGTAGCCCCAAAAAAGAATTTTACGATATTATCTATCTCCCAAATAATCGAACATTTTGGCTTATAAATGAAGACACCGCCAATGCATTAGGCGAGGCAGAAAATAAATTTACCCAAGCCATTAAACTCGCAACCCCCGAAAAACGTCTAGAGGCACTAAGCGAAAGACAAATAACCCAATTATTTGTCACACCACAACTACTTTCTTTTCTGTCAGATCAAGAACAACTAGAATACGAGCAAAAACAACAAAGAAAAAAAGAAATCTTTGATACAGAAATTGCACCGAAAATAGCACAAGATTATGCAGCAACCAATTACAGCACCGCCCAAATATTAACGGGCAACAAAGAGATGAACCAACTCGAAAAAGACGTAGAAGCGCTTAAACGAAAGGCCATCAGTACGGCTGAAGCGAGCGGTTATAAACTGGTGGGTAGCCAAATCTATAATGCAACCCAAATAAAAGTTAAAGAACTCCTTGAACAATATGCACAAAGCCAAGAAGACGTTATTAAGCTCAATTCACAAGGCCAGTATAAATCGATTTTCGAAGCAATAACCTATTACCAAGAAGCGTACTCATCGATTCAAGATAATTTACTACAATGCAAAGATGATGGATGTTCAGAGATGTATGGGCTTGACTTTTATCACACCTATCGAGAACTAACAAAAAGAAAAGATGCACTAAGTAAACACCTTGCCACCATTACCGAACTGGCCAATTGCGGTATCGCTGTTAGCGAATTTGCCTTTTGCCCAGCAAACGCAGAAAAAGGGCTAGCTGACTATCTAAGCTACCTCTCACTCTTTAAAGAACGCCAAGCAGAACTCGATAAA
The DNA here is from genome assembly GCA_964395065.1 of uncultured Ventosimonas sp. Lineage (GTDB taxonomy): Bacteria > Pseudomonadota > Gammaproteobacteria > Pseudomonadales > Pseudomonadaceae > Entomomonas. The sequence continues at coordinate 30,500 of CAYNAM010000016.1, read as the reverse complement.
CTAAATAACGAATTTGAAAGCTGGTCAAAAGCCCTTGGTCGCAATGCCACTTTAGTGCCTACCTTTGTTTTTCAAAACTACATCAACAAAATATACACACTCGATCAAGACATTAAAACACGACGAGAACAAGCCGAAAAAAACATCGATAATCTAAACATCCCTATGCTCTGTATCTGGGATGCTTCACAATTTAATCCTAAGCCTGTCGATTTTTTATACAAGGCCGTAATGCCCTTACAAGAATACTCAACGCCCTCTTCAGAAAACATCATCAGCAAACTCTCACACCTAGCCATAGGCGATCTCTCAAAAGCAGTACAAGAGCAACTGGTTGACTCCATAAAAAAAGTCCCCATCGCTAATTTAAATGAAAAGCGCACCGAGTCAGAAATTTTTGAAAACTACCTAAAAACCAATGGCAATGTGGCCATCAAAGTTGATGAAAAATGGTTCTACAAAGACCAAAAAATAGATAATGACAATATCAAAGTATTTGATTACCAAGCATTCTTTAAGCATCTAGAAAAACAAAACTACCAAATTAGAACACTCAAAGATGAACAAACAAAAAACGAATGGGGTGAAAGCTTAAGGAATATACTGTTTGCACAAAGCATCACTAAAAACATCATGTTATTTGATACGAGCTTTGGGGCAGCAATGATGCGCGCCTTTTGTGATGACAGCCAAATGGTCAATAGCAAAGTCTCAGGTAAAACCCTAAGCCTTAAACGAGGAAAAAACGAACAAGAGCTCAAAGAAGAAGCAGAAAAAGAAAAAAATAGCCCTATTCAAAAAACAACCGTTGTCGATAAAAGCAAAGGCGACGTTCCACAAGAAAAAAACAAACTAGCCACCGCCTCAATCGCCAGTGGCGAAATAAAACTGATTATTTCGCCCGCCAAAGGCGAAGTAACCCTATTTGACTTCATGTTTCCACAACCCAATGACGACCTAAGACACCTTAAAATCACCTACCAAGATGAAGAAGGCAAACAATGCACCATCGACTTTGGTAGCTTCTACATGCGGCTGTTTGCCAAAGCATGGGGGTTTGCTGGGGCTAGCTTACTCATGAGTGGTCAAGTCTCAATAGGCGTCAACAAAAGTCAGCTTAGCTTACAAAGCCTCTACCAAGCCACCTCCAAAGACGCTTCAGCCAAGTTTGATGTATTTCTAGGGGTGCAAGCAGGTATTAACCTCATGGGTGAATTACGCTGGATTCCGCCGCTTGAACTGAAGCGAGGCACAGAAATACTCAACCTGTACCCCTACCAAGAAGACTACCGTGTACTAGCCAACCTAGAAGTTTCCGCTGCTGCCGCAGCCGGTGCGGGTATCTCCGGCAAAATAGGGTTTGGCTTACACCGCGGCAAGTTTTACTTTGTCTGCAAAGTGTCATTAATCTGGGGCGTGGGGACAAGCGACTCGGTTGCGTTTGAAATAGACTACCAATCACTGGCCGACGTCTTTCGGCTATTATGCAAACTGCTGCGCGAAGTTAAATACGTCCATTTAAGCTTTATCTCCCCCGAGGCATTTAAATACTTAAGCGCCATGTACACCCTGTTTTTACTGATCGGTGCCCCCGTATTTCTGGTGACACTTTCTCTCTCCAAACTAATGGAAGTGTATGATGCCATCATGGGCGCTGGCAATGAAGCCATGATTGCATCGAGGATTCTTGATAAAGAATTGGGCGAAGAGCTACAACGCTGGCTAAAAACTGTTCCGCCTGAGGCTCTTGGGCCTTTTTTATTAGCACTAACCAGTTTTCAGCGCGGTAAAAATTGGTTTTATTTTGATAAAAATATCCGTGCTAACCAACAGCAAGCATTGGTTAACGTCTTGGGGTGGCTGGTGGCTAATGAAGATCAACCCTTTAGTGCAAGTAAACCCAATGCTACTCAACTGTTATTTGAAAAAGCCGTCTCGCGTATGAACGTCTATGGCAAAAAAGAGGATGACCCTAAATCTACCTACTGCTTGAAAAAAGCGTGGTTAGATACCTTTATGAGCTGGCCTTCTGCTTTAGAGTCAAAGGATCATAAGGACTTATTGCTTGAATATAATGAATATATAGAAAAACTTGGCGGCCATATTAACCAATATTGTGAGTTAATTGATGAAAAAAGTTGGTTGCAAATGGTTAATACCATGGGTATGTCTGATACAATCAAAGTATGGCGCTACACAGGACCTCATTATGAAAAATAAAATCTTCTCTTTATTAGTGTTAAGTTGCTTGAGTTTTAGCTTTGCGGCTACTGCTGCCCCCTTAACGCCTGAGCAACAACAAGGTAAGGAACAAGGGATTATCTACTACATGATCGGACTTTGTAATCATGCCGCCCCCTATTTAAAACAAGCGGCAGAAGCGGGTGACAAAGATAGCCAATACTACTACGCCGACTGCCGCTACCAAAAAGACCAAATGCTCACAGACGAATCCGCCTACTGGTACCAACAAGCTGCTGAGCAAGGCGATATCTACGCCATGATGCGCCTTAGCGGCAATGACCGCTGGTGCAAAACCTTTAACCAATGCCCCAAAAATATTGATACAACAGCATGGCGCAACAAAGCCAAACAACAAGCACTGACTAAGGCTAAACAAGACGATGGCGAAGCCATGCTACAACTCTACCTAATGACCGATGATTTGTCGTGGTTAGAAAAAGGCGCGGCCGCCGGTGACCCCGTGGCACAATACACCTTGGCCAGAAAATACGATGATCGTGCAGGCCACTTTGCAACCCCTGAACTACGTGAAGCTGCGGTGGCTAAATGGATGAAAGCTTCTGCTGAGCAGGGTTATCCCAAAGCAATGTATAGATATGCTTTTATTCTAAGTAGGCAAAAAAAAATCGATGAAGCACAGCAATACTTAATCGATTCGGTGAATACAGGCTATGTTAATGCCATCTTCACTTATGGCCTTTTTTTAAAAGATGGAGGAGGAGATGAATTCAATATTCAGCAAGACTTTGTAAAAAGTTATGCGTTGTTTAGCCTATTGATTTCTCATAATACCCGTAACAGTTCTCGTGCAGAAAGCGTAATAAAAAACAGAATGCCGCCGTTATCAAAAGAACAGCTGGAGCAAGCCAAAGCTTATGCTGAACAGTGGCAAAAAGAACATCCACCGCTCTCAGAATACTACACCAAATACCATTACCCAGCGTTTCACTAGAAACACAGTACAAAAACCAAGGGCAGTAACTCAAGAAAGGAAGAACCTCATCATGAAAAATAAAATCTTCTCTTTATTAGTGTTAAGTTGCTTGAGTTTTAGCTTTGCGGCCACTGCTGCCCCCTTAACGCCTGAGCAACAACAAATAAAACAGCAAGGCATCAACTACTACATGATCCAACACTGCGAGCTTGCCGAACCCCTACTAAAACAAGTGGCAGAAGCGGGTGACAAAGATAGCCAATACTACTACGCTGACTGCCGCTATCAAGACACACAAATGCTCACAGATGAATCCGCCTACTGGTACCAACAAGCCGCCGAACAAGGCGATATCTACGCCATGATGCGCCTTAGTGGCAATGACCGCTGGTGCAAAACCTTTAACCAATGCCCCAAAAATATTGATACAACGGCATGGCGCAACAAAGCCAAACAACAAGCACTGGCTAAGGCTAAACAAGGCGATGGCGAAGCCATGCTACAACTTTACCTAATGACCGATGATTTGTCGTGGTTAGAAAAAGGCGCGGCCGCTGGTGACCCCGTGGCCCAATACACCTTGGGCAGAAAATACCACGACCGTGCAGGTGACTTTGCAACCCCTGAGCTACGCGAAGCTGCGGTGACTAAGTGGACAAAAGCCTCTGCGGAGCAGGGTTACCCCAAAGCAATGTTTGAATATGCTTATATTTTAAGTGAGCAAGGTAAAGCCGCAGAAGCTCAACAATATTTAATAAAATCAGCTAATACTGGATATAGTAGAGCTATTCTTACTTATGCCATTATTCTTAATAAAGAAAATGATAAAAGTTTTAATATAAAGAAAGATTTAGTAAAAAGTTATGCATTATTTAGTTTGTTGGTTACTAATAAAACAATAAACCGTTTACAAGCTGAAAACTCTATAAAAAACAGAATGCCGCCGTTATCAAAAGAACAGCTAGAACAAGCCAAAGCCTATGCTGAACAGTGGCAAAAAGAACATCCACCGCTCTCAGAATACTACACCAAATACCATTACCCGGCGTTTCACTAGAAACGCAGCAAGAGAAATGCTCTACCCCAATAAACGGGGGGAAAAGAGGAGAGAAAAAATTAGTCAATAAAAAAGCCTAGTTAAATCAATTAACTAGGCTTTGTATATGGTGCCCGGGGCCGGAGTCGAACCGGCACGGGTTATACACCCGAGGGATTTTAAATCCCTTGTGTCTACCAATTTCACCACCCGGGCATTTTTCAATGCTGAGTATAGCAGTAAGATGTATTAGATATCTTGCTGTATGGGCGAGGTATTATAGGGAGTTTTTTATAAATTACAATAGTTATTTTATAAAAAATTCATTTTTTTTTATAAGTGGTCTGTTAAACTAGTCATTAGTTTTTTGATAAGCCAATAAAAAGAAATATTTTGTGTTATTTCATAGTTTAATAATTCTGTTTTATTCTTTATATTATGCAACATTAAAAATACATAATTAATTATATAGATAAATAAAGTTAAGGTGTTATGAAAGGTAATCGTATGAAAAAAAATTATTTAGCGGTAGTTGTAGCAAGTTTGGCACTTTCGCTAGCAGCTTGTGATTCGAAGTCTGAGAGTGCTGCTGATGCAGCAAAGCCTGCTGCACAAACTCAGGTTCAGGGCGAAATAAAACAAACTAGCCAAGCAGACAGTAACGCTTCTAAAGAGGTGGTGCAAGCTTCTTATGCTGTTGGGTATCAATTTGGTAAAAACTTAGCAACAACAGGCATTAAAGGCTTTGATTCTAAAGAAATCTTAGCGGGTATTAATGATGGTTTGCAAGGTAAAGATTCAAAATTATCTCAAGAAGAAGTGCAAGCAGCGATGACAGCATTAGATGCTGAAATTCAAAAAGCTATTGCTGAAAAAGCTAAAGAGTTTGCTGAGAAAGGTAAAGCTTTCTTGGCTGAAAATGCTAAGCGTAATGGTGTTGTAACAACTAAGTCTGGCTTACAGTATGAAGTTGTTGAGCAAGGTAAGGGTGCTAAACCTAAAGCAACAGACATTGTTAAAGTTAATTACGAAGGTAAGTTAACCGATGGTACTGTTTTCGATAGCTCTATTAAGCGTGGTGAGCCTGTTGAGTTTGCTGTTGATGCGGTCATTCCTGGTTGGAAAGAAGCATTGCAGTTAATGCAAGTTGGTGAAAAGGCTAAGTTATATATTCCTAGTGATTTAGCTTATGGTGAAAGAGGTATTCCACCTACCATTCCTGCGAATGCTGTATTGGTGTTTGATGTTGAGTTATTAAGTATTAAACAACCTGAAACTCAACCAGCTAAGAAATAATGAGTTATCGTTAAGCAATATGTTTTAATTGATAAAAACCTCGTCTATTGGCGAGGTTTTTTTTGGGTAAAAAATATATACTATAAGTAAGTTTTTTTTACATCAGTGGGATAAAAAATGGCGTTGAATACGGTTGAAGAGTTAGTGGAAGATATTCGTCAAGGTAAAATGGTTATTTTGATGGATGATGAGGGGCGTGAGAATGAGGGTGATTTAATTATTGCTGCCCAATGCGTTGAGGCTGAGCATATTAACTTTATGGCAAAGCATGCGCGTGGGTTAATTTGTATGCCAATGGGCAAGGATCGTTGTGAGCGTTTGGGTCTTAATTTGATGGTGCTACGCAATAATTCAGGGTTTGGCACAAAGTTTACAGTCTCTATTGAAGCTGCTACGGGAGTGACTACAGGTATTTCTGCTGCCGATAGAGCGCGAACTGTACAAGCAGCTTGTGCTGATGCTGCTACTGCTGAAGATATTGTAAGCCCTGGGCATATTTTTCCTCTAATTTCTCAACCGGGTGGGGTGCTGGCTAGAGCTGGTCATACTGAGGCTTCAACAGATTTAGCGCGCATGGCTGGCTTTAATGAGTCTGCTGTTATTTGTGAAATTATGAATGATGATGGGACGATGGCTCGTCGTCCTGAATTAGAAAAATTTGCGGCAGAGCATGGTATTAAGATAGGTACAATCGCTGATCTTATTCATTACCGTTTGACTCATGAGCGTACGGTTAAGCGCTTGCTTGAGCGCCCTCTGAAAACGGAATTAGGGGATTTTCAGTTAATTTCTTATCGTGATGAAGTAGATGGCTTTATTCATTTGGCATTGGTGCATGGAAAAATTAATAGTGTTGAGCCTGTTTTAGTTCGAGTTCATAACCTTGATCCTTTGCGTGATTTATTGCAGGTTTCGCAACCTGGTCGCTGGGGATTGCGCGATGCGATGAGTGCTGTTGTGAAGCAAGGTGGTGGTATTGTTTTGTTGCTAGGTAACTCTTTAGATGGTCATGCGTTATTGGATAACTTACAAGAAAAGCTAGAACCTGTTCCTTCAAATAATCAGGTTACTTATAGTGTAGTGGGGGGAGGTTCGCAAATCTTACGTGATTTGGGGGTGCGTAAAATGCGTTTGATGAGTAGTAGCCCTGCGCGCTTTAATGCTTTGTCAGGTTTTGGTTTGGAGGTGGTGGAGTATATTCCTCCTGTTTAGAATAGATAATTTAAGCATTTTTATGATTATTTAGTTATAATATTAAGCGATATTAGCTCTTTATAAATGATGGGATTTAGTTATGACAGTTCATACCCTTGAAGGTACATTTGCTACGCCTAAAGGTCGTTTTGCATTAGTTGTAGGACGATTTAATAGTTTTGTGGTAGAAAGTTTGGTTGAAGGCGCGATAGATACGTTAACCCGACACGGCGTTAAAGAAAGTGATATAACAATAGTTCGTGCGCCAGGTGCTTTTGAAATTCCATTAGTTTGTCAAAAAATTGCTCAGCGCAATGAGTTTGCCGCAATTGTTGCTCTAGGCGCTGTTATTCGTGGGGGTACGCCTCATTTTGAGTATGTTGCTGGTGAGTGTACTAAAGGGTTAGCTCATGTTTCTTTACATTATGATGTGCCCGTTTCTTTCGGTGTTTTAACCGTAGATACTATTGAGCAAGCGATTGAGCGTGCAGGAACTAAAGCAGGTAATAAAGGTTCTGAGGCAGCATTGTCTGCTTTGGAAATGGTTAATTTATTGGGACAGTTGGAGGCCAAGTGAGTAATTCGGATCAACCCAATAAAGATAAACCGTTGCGTGGCAAAATATCAGAGCGCCGTCGTGCGCGTAGTTTTGCTATGCAAGCTCTTTATCAATGGCATATGGCGGGGCAGGCAATTAATGAAATTGAAGCTCAGTTTTATGTAGATAATGACTTTTCTAAAGTTGATACGGAGTATTTTAAAGCTATTTTACATGGTGTTCCTGCTAAAGTAGCGGAGCTTGATGATGCTTTTGCGCCTTTGCTTGATCGTCCGATAAAAGAGTTAGACCCTGTTGAGCTTTCTATTTTAAGACTTTCAACATTTGAGTTGTTAGAACGTATTGATATTCCTTATCGTGTCGTTATTAATGAGGGTGTTGAGTTGGCAAAAACTTATGGAGCAACGGATGGGCATAAGTTTGTTAATGGCATTTTAGATCGTTTAGCGCCTAAATTGCGAGTGGCTGAAACTCGTCATAAGAAATAAGGCACGCGTGTGGGTGAGTTTGATTTAATTAAAGCGTATTTTAAAAGCTCAGCCTGTGCGTATTTAAATAAGAATATTTCATTAGGTATTGGGGATGATTGTGCTTTGTTAAGGCCATCCCATCAAACTGAGATTGCTATTTCTACTGATACGTTGGTTGCTGATGTTCATTTTCCTGCTTCTGGCGATGCTTTTTTAATTGGGCAACGAGCTTTAGCCGTGACAGTCAGTGATTTGGCTGCCATGGGGGCAAATCCTATTGGCTTTACTTTGGCGTTGACATTACCTTGTGTTGATCAGGTTTGGTTGAAGCGATTTTCTGAAGGGCTTTGTTTAAAAGCTCATGAATGCAGTATTTCTTTAATGGGCGGTGATACGACTAAAGGACCTCTCTCTATAACAGTCACTGTTTTTGGCGATGTCCCTTTAGGTAAGGCTTTGAGACGAGATGGCGCTCAAGTTAGTGATTTGTTGTGTGTGTCGGGGTATCTGGGGGAGGCAGCAGGTGCTTTACCGATGGTTTTGGAGGATAAGCCTTATGATTCTTCTGCGCTATTAAAATCTTATTGGTCCCCTACGCCTCAATTGTTGATTGGTCAAGCACTATTGGGTAAAGCAACAGCTTGTTTGGATATTTCTGACGGGCTGGTTGCTGATTGTGGACATATTGCAGAATCCTCTAATGTGGCTTTAGTTATTGAGTCTTCTAAATTAACCATTAGCCCTTTGCTATCGGAAGTTTATGATGATAAACAATGCTTGCAAAATATATTAGTGGGTGGGGATGATTATCAGTTAGCTTTTACTGTTCCCTGTAGTTTGTTGCCAGAGCTAGTTCACTCTTTCCCTAGTATTCAAGTGATCGGTCATGTTACGAAAGGCAATGGTATTAGTGTAGTGGATGAAAAAGGTGTATCTTTCGAGTTAGGCCAGTTAGGGTATCAACATTTTTGAAGTTGATTAAGTCGGCTGTGCGTTCTTGCCATGTCTCCAATAGCCGCATCCATAAGCAGTTGATCCAATGGGTATTGACTCAATAAATAGAGACATTTATTTTGATCGTATAAAATATCAATAAGATTGATAAAGAGTTGTTGTGCACCGATACTAGTTGTTTTGATTAGCGGCACACTATCTAGAACCCAGTAATCAAACTGATCTGCTAGAGTCAAGTAGTCGTTACTTGAGGTCTTTTGTTCGCATATATTTTCAAAGTTGAATATGATTTGGTTATTACTATAGCTAGCAGGATAGAGTTGTCGGTTCGTAACTTGAATAGGTTGTACCTTTTCATTGTAAGCGGGTAGGTTAAGTGTTTGTCTTTTTTCTTGTGTTGCTGGATAAGCGTAGTAGCCAGCTGTAAAGCCTTGTTTATTCTTTTGAGGTAAGGTACGGAAATCTATTTCGCCCGTAATATTGATGATCTGCATATGTTTTTTTAATAGGTTAATAGCGGGTATGAAACGTTTATGATACAAGGGATTGGATAATAGATTATCAGGCTCATAATTAGATGTAGTAATAATTGCAATATTGCGTTCAAAGAGTATTGTGAAGAGTTGTGTGATTAGCATAGCATCACCAATATCATGGACATGAAACTCATCAAAACAAATGAGTTTTGTATTTTCTAACAGTTCATCGATTGCTTTCTTTGTGGCGCTTGTATGCTGGGAGTATTGAAAGATTTTTTGATGGAGTAATTTAAAAAAGTTATGAAAATGAAAGCGTTTTTTTTCTTTGATCGGTATGCCTTCAAAAAAAGTATTTAATAACCAACTTTTTCCACGTCCAACAGGCCCCCAGATATAATAGCTAGGGAGGTTTTTAATTTTTTTGTTTAAGCATAGTAACTCACTGAGAACAGAAAGTTGATTAATCGCATTCTGTTGTACAGTGCTAATAAGATAGTTTTGATACAACGCTTGTGTTTGAAAATAAGTTGCTAATGAAAAATCAGCCATTTTACTGATCTCTATTATTATATTGTATTTAAAATGGATTATTTGTTTTTATTAGACTTGGCATAATATTATACTAAGCACTGCAATTGCAAATTCACTGTATAGTACTTTTTATGCGTTATTAGATTAAAAGTAATATAGTTAAGAACTTGTTTCATAGATAAGGGAATATTATGTTTTCATCTGTTCTAATAGCAGTTGATAGTTGGGAATATACAACAAATCTACTGGATTTAGCGAAGCGTGTGTGTGCGGATGCTAAAGTAGTGGATCTGATTTATGTGGATAGCCGTCTGCCAGAAAAGCCAGAGTTTTTTTATTACACAGATGAGTTTGCTAAGTTAATTTTAACTGATGAGGCATCACAGCAGCAAATTATACAAGATGCATTATGTTATCTTTCTATGACAGCAGGCATTAAAGCAAAAGGGGTATTGATGGGCGGTGATGCTGCGATGTCTATTGTAAAATATGCGAAAGAAATAAACTGTGATGTGATTATTATGGGGCATCGTAATTTACCTGCGATTAGCCGGTTTTTTGATCCTTCGATTTCGTTGAAAGTACTAAAAAAAGCACATTGTCCTGTATTGCTAGATAGTACAACAAAGTTTAGTTCGTAATTTTAATTACTTAATGTAGGCAATGGTGTGCATAATATGCCAGAAGGCATGTTATGCATTAATTTCTTGATACTTCATGAAAAGAACGATTAAAGTAGATTAAACTATTACCATTTTCTTTTATTTCTATTTCATTTAATTCTACAAAAAATAGCGTATGAGTTCCCATTTCTGACATGCTTGATATTTTACCCTGTAGATTAGCTAACGCGCCCGATAATACAGGGATTTGTTGGAAACCTTCCTTCCAGTCATGAAGCATGAAACGATCATTCATTTTAACTTCTGTCATTCCTGCAAAGTGCTTGGCTATCTCTAGTTGTTCTGCTGAAAGAATATTTACACACAGATATTGATTCTCTTTGAGTGTAGCATTGGTTTTACTATTACGGTTAATACATACCATGATAGTGGGGGGGGTATCTGTAATGGAGCAAACTGCTGTGGCTGTGATGCCAGAACGTCCTGCAGTGCCGTTGGTTGTCACTACACTGACAGCAGCAGCCATTGATGCCATGGCATTACGAAATGCTTTTTGGTTAGGTTCTAGTTCTAATAGGCTCATTTTTATTTTATCTATAGTCGTTTGTTTTAATATTGGTTTTGGAATTTTTGTAATGTTTAACAATTAAACACCAAAAATCCATTCCCAGATACTTTGTGGCTTCATAAGGTCTTCTTTGCAAGAACGATATTGTGCTCCATAGCTGTTGGCGCGCGTTTGAACTTTTTGTGCAACACCAATAAGCCATGATTTATTATTATGTGTTTTGCGTTTATATCCACCCCAGCCTTCATGGTAATTTAGATATTGGTTATATGCATCCCATTTAGAGACCCCATTTACTTTTTGGGTTTTGCTAATATACCAACCAATAAAATCGATACTGTCTGAAAAGTTATTGCGTTTAGCTCCAGTATTGCCTGTGTCTTTTACATAATCATTCCATGTCATTGTTTGTGCCTGTGCAAAGCCATAGGCTGTTGAAACACGTCCCCAAGGAATAACCCATAAGATATATTTACGTGGCGGCAATGCTGTTCCATCAAATTTGGACTCTTGATGTATAAAAGCCATGGGAATTTGAGGAGGAACTCCCCATTTTCTTTCTGTATTTAAAGAGGCTTTATACCAGTGGCGCTTTTCTTTGTAAATACTACAAACATTGTCTAGATTTTGTGGTGGACGATCAGCGCAACCCATTACCAATAGCAGTAATATAGATGGAAATAAGATCTTCCCCATAGACATACGTTATCCTAAGTTAATAATTTATAAAATAATATAAGTCTATTTTAACATGTTAGTGGGTAAATATAGAACTGGGGGGCAATAAAAACCGCGATATAAGCGGTTTTTATTGTCTATATTAAACTTCCGCTAATGAGTGCTCATCAGGGCGATCAATTTCGCGTAGCTCGACCTCTCCACTTAATAATTCTTCTTCGAAAGCTGTTTTATCAATATTGCATTTTAAGTAGTCGGCAATAAGATACATGTCTTTTTCGGCATTACCTAGGCAAGAGGTTCCACCTGGTGATGGGGTCATATTGAATACAATTCCAGTGCCAGGGTTGATTTTTGCCTCTCCCATCATTAATTTTTGTTGCTTTTTATCAATGACTTGAGGGCGAATTCCACCAAAACCACGTGCAAACTTTATATCATCAACCGTTAATGTCGGAATGATTTTTTTGATTTCTTTTAGGAATAATCGTTCACGTAGATAAGGTACTTCATACATAAAGTTACGGAAAATATAACGGCGAATATCGGATACTTTAAGCAGTTTCCACATTGCTTTCATAACATCAGAACCTAAACTGAATACTTTGCAGAAATCCATGAAAGTTTTCATGTTATGACGTTCTAAAACGGGTAATACTAACGCGGTAGGTCCAAAGCGTGTTTTGCCAGGAACAGATACATCAGGATCACCATGCACCGCCGCAAAAGGAAGATTTGGGTTTTGCATAGTGTAAACTTTACCTTGAAGAACTTGTGGCGTAAAGTAATACGAACCAGCCATGGGTAGGCAAGCAAAGTCTTTGCCGTAGCCCATTTGATGTGCAAATAATAAAGAGTGTCCACCAGCCGTAACCACGACATATTTGGCTTCTACTACACCTGTTTTGGCAGTATGAACTTGGAAAACATCATTTATTTTTTCTATTTTTGTGACTGGATTATCAAGCATAACATCGCATATTTGGTTCTTTTTAGCAGATGATTCTTTAGCATACTTAATAAAGGATTCTGAAAGGGTATGATAATTACAAGCGGTGTACTCATCTGTAGCACCTAAAGCAAAAAGCTCTTCTGTGTCTGGACGACCTTCAACTACTTTAGGTTCTATCTTTGCGATATCTTCGCGTTCTAGTTCTTTGAGATTTGGGTATAGCTCTTTAAATATTTTGAAACGTTCGCGCAGTGCATCGCATTCAGTTTTGCCTACACCTAATACCATTTTGGGGTAGATGGTGATGATGTTATCGCGCTCTTCGGTAGGTAGTTTAGTGGCATAGTTAACTATCATGTTCGCAGTACGCTTGGTAATACGTGCTTTTTCTAATGTATAGTTAGTTTCTATATCGCCTTTGTGTATGGTTTGGCTGTTATTACAACTTTTTGAGTTAACTGCTGCTACTTGGGGATATTTCTCTAAAAGACCAATAGCTTGAAGGTCAGTAAATCGGCTTAGTTGATAAAGTAATGCTGTACCAGAAACACCACCACCAATAATTAGCACGTCATACGTTTTCATATGCTCGTCACACTCTTATTTTATTAGTAATTAATTTTCACTGCCTTGTTGGAGGAAGTGAATTCTTGTTTTGCAGATATGCTTTATAAAAAGCTTCTTTTTGTATTGACAATAGAAATTTAAAAAATATCCATTGTGTTGAAAATAGCTTTTGCAAAAACACGGTGGTTTATTATAACGGTGAATAGGGCATCAGGTCTATTTCTTATATAAAATATCTTAAATTATTAAAAATATATTTTGTATAGCTATTATTAAGGTAAAATTTTATTTATATATCTATACTAATCATAGCAATAATTTTAAATGAGGGAGTTTTTGAATGGCTTTTTGTCAAAGAGTTTTAATCTGTTTGATTTTTTTAGGTTGTTTGGCGGGTTGTGCTTTAAGTCCCCAAGAGTTAAAACCTAATCCGATTGTAGATGATTCTCTACCAACTGTTGGGCACGGGCAAGCGGTGAGTGTCAATGTGGTTGATCAGCGATCCTCAGCAATTATTGGTACGCGAGGTGGATTGTATCCATCAACAAGTAATATCACGGTGCCAAGTAATGAAATCGTTCCAAAGTTACAAAAACAAGCAGAAGAAGCTTTATCTAAAATGGGTTATAGGCCTCAGTCAGGTAGCTCTACGACATTAACAATCATTGTTGATTCTATTGTTTATACACCATCAGATAGTAATTTTGCAAATGATGCTAGCGTGAAAGCCGTGCTTAAAGCACAGTTAAAGACACCGAGTAAAACTTATAATGGAAAATACTCCTCAACTACATCGCAAGGTTTTACGACGGCACCCAGTCTAGAACAAAATAATGCTTTTGTATCGGATGTGCTAGGTAATGTGTTAACCAATGTATTTAAAGATTCAAATTTAGCAGGTTCTATGTAGCGTGATCAAACTAGATAGCCACTATGGTGGTTATCTAGTTATATGTTGTACTTGTTATAGGCAAAGAAATTAATTATTTAATAAAAAAATAATTATCGGATCAATAAGAAGTTAGCTTACAATACTTACAAAGTTTATTCCAATCAAGGTTTTTTGTGAATGTCTGAGCTATTTCAACACCGTGCCCGTAAAAGATTTGGTCAAAATTTCTTGAAAGATTCAGGAATTATTGATCGTATTCTCCGTTCTATACATGCCGTTTCAACAGATCATTTGTTAGAAATAGGCCCAGGGCAAGGCGCATTAACTGAAGGATTGCTCGCCAGTGGTGCACAGCTTGATGTTATAGAGCTAGACCAAGATTTAATCCCTTTATTAAAATTACGATTTGGTTTAAATGCTTTATTTCATTTGCATCAGGGGGATGCCTTAAAATTTGATATTGCTTCTCTCGTAGAGAATAGTGAGAAGCTCAGGGTTGTCGGTAATTTACCTTATAATATATCGACACCGCTTATTTTTCATCTATTGAGTTATCATCATGTTATTCATGATATGCATTTTATGCTCCAAAAAGAGGTGGTTGAGCGCATGGCGGCTGAACCGAGAAGTAGTGATTGGGGACGTTTGACCATTATGGTTCAATACTTTTGTCAGGTAGAGCATTTGTTTAATGTTTCCCCAGAGTGTTTTTCACCGGCACCTAAAGTAGACTCTGCGATTGTTAGATTAACACCCTATCAAGTATTGCCCTATCCGGCGAAGAGTCATCAATTGCTTGAGCTGGTTGTGAGAGAAGCATTTAACCAGCGCCGTAAAACGTTAAGGAATACTTTAAAACGATTATTGTCTGTCGATGATATTGAAAAAGTTAATATTAACAGTGGGCTTCGGCCTGAGCAGTTAACCGTTGCGGAGTTTGTAAGGCTTGCTGATCAGCTTTATATGAACCAGCACATAGAAAGGTAGTACCTATGCGCACAGATTATCCTATTGAAATTAAAGTAGTTGTTGATTATTTGCTTGAGGAGTCTGAACCAAGAGATAATTACTATGTATTTGACTATCACGTCTTTATTTATAATAACAGTGATATGGACATAAAGTTATTATCTAGGCAATGGGTCATTACTGATGGGAATGGTCATAAAAAAGAAGTCAAAGGAAGTGGTGTTGTTGGAGAGCAGCCCTGTATAAAAAAAGAGGATATGTTTAAATATACTAGTACGGCTAATTTTTCAACGCCTGTAGGGTGTATCTATGGGAAATATGTTATGCAGGTAATGGAGACGGGCGAGTTATTTGATGCCTCTATTTCGCCTTTTCGTCTTGCTGTGCCAGGAGTTTTACATTAATGACAGTGTATGCGGTGGGTGATATACAAGGCTGTTATGATGAGTTACGAGCTTTATTAGCTAGCGTAGCATTCAATGATAAACAAGATGAGCTTTGGTGTGTTGGCGATTTAGTAAATAGAGGACCTAAATCGTTAGAAACATTATTATTCTTATATGAAATGCGTCATTGTGTAAAGCTTGTATTGGGTAATCATGATTTGCATTTAATTGCCTGTTTCTATGATCATAGCCGTTTAAAAAAGCATGATACACTGCAGGATATTGTCCATTCAAAGCAAGGGATAACGCTAATCAACTGGTTACGTCAACAACCGCTTGTTTATTATGATTCAACACACGATATAACAATGGTTCATGCAGGTATTCCGCCTTTATGGACATTACAAGACAGTCTTATGCGCTCAGCTGAAATAGAAAAAGTATTACAAAGCGATAAAGAGATAGGCAAATTCCTTAAAAATATGTATAGCAATGAAGCTGTTAATTGGAGTGAGTCACTAAAAGGACAAGAGCGCCTCCGCGTGATTACTAATTACCTTACACGTATGCGGTTTTGTAAAATAGATGGTACGATTGAGTTTAGTAGCAAAGAAGGGCTTGATAGTGCCCCCTCAGGTTATATTCCTTGGTTTGATGTGCCGAACCGTAAAATGGAAGGCCATGATATTTTATTTGGCCACTGGGCAGCTTTAGAAGGGCATTGCGATGAACCTCATGTTTATGCTTTAGATACTGGGTGTGTTTGGGGAAGTTGTTTAACCATGATAAATGTAGACACCAAGCAAAGGTATTCAACCAATTGTATTTCAATGAAGGATCGGTAATGATAAGGTGATGTTTTTTAGAAACATCACCTTGGATAGAGGTTAAACGCCGACTGCTCCAAAACTTTCTGGTAGTGTTGATCCTCCATCAATCACAATTTGGGTGCCTGTAATATAACGTGACTCATCGGATGTTAAGAAAGCAACTAAATCACCAAGTTCTTCAATGGTTCCTAAGCGTTTCATTGGTATAGCTGCTGCGATGCCATCTAAAACCTTTTGTGGATTGTTTTGATTACTTTCTTTGGCAATTGATTCAGCCATCGGTGTTGCTATATAGCCTGGGCATACAGCATTTACTGTAATGTTATGGGTTGCAACTTCCATTGCTAACGCTTTGGTAAAGCCCCATATGGCCGCCTTGCTTGTGGCATAAGCGGCTTCTCCCGTATCCGCTACCATCGTGCCTGTTACAGAGGATAGGTTAACAATTTTGCCATAATTTGCCTTTAGCATATAAGGCAAAAAGGCATAGGTTACATTCCATGTGCCTTTAATATTGATATCAAAGGTCCTATCTCTGATCTCATCAGATGTCTCTAAAAAGGGAACAATATGACATACGCCTGCGTTGTTAACTAAAATATCGACTTGATTAAATTTTTTGATTATAGACTCAGCAATTTGTTTAAGGGCATTAGCATCACGAATATCAATAACATAACTTTCAGCTTGTAAGCCTTGCTGCATAAGAGTGTTGGCTGCTTCGTTAACTGACTCGTTATAATCAAGTAACAGTACAGTAGCGCCTTGCTTTGCAAGTACTTGAGCAGTGCCTAAGCCATTCCCCATGGCGGCGCCCGTAATAACTGCGACTTTATTTGCTAGTTTTTTCATGTTGAATTTCCTTTTTTATTATGATGAGTAAAAGTAAGTATTATTTTGGTTAGGCATTGAGTGCATTCTAAAAATAGAGGGTTGTATAAAGCACCTGTAATGTTAATAATAAGCGCTTTATTGATACAAAGAACTTATACTAAAGTTAGTTTAGATTCAGAAAATATGAAAGATAAGGCCGTTATATATAAAGTGGGTGGTGCAGTTCGTGATCGTTTACTGGGTCAACCTGTCAAAGATATTGATTGGGTTGTGGTTGGTGCGAGTACTGATGATATGCTAGCTCAAGGTTATCAACCTGTTGGGCGTGATTTTCCCGTATTTTTACACCCTAAAACAGGTGAGGAGTATGCTTTAGCAAGGACGGAGCGGAAAAGTGGCAAAGGCTATGGTGGCTTTAATTTTTTTACTGCCCCAACGGTAACATTGGAGCAGGATTTAATTCGTCGAGATTTAACTATTAATGCCATGGCAGAAGATCAATATGGGCAGGTTTATGATCCCTATGGTGGACAACATGATATTGAGGTAAGGTTATTACGCCATGTTTCACCTTCGTTTGTTGAGGATCCTCTTCGGGTTTTGCGTGTAGCGCGTTTTGCTGCACGATATGCCCCTTTAGGTTTTGTAGTTGCTGAAGAAACATTGGTTTTAATGACGCAACTTAGCCGAAGTGGTGAGTTAAATCATTTAACGGCTGAGCGCGTATGGAAAGAAGTTTCACGTGCTCTAATGGAAAAACGCCCTGATGTGTTTTTGACTGTGTTATCACAATGTGATGCGTTAAGTGTGTTAATGCCTGAGTTGACTAATCTAGCATTAGTGAAACTTTTGCTAAAGAAAGCGGCTATGACTCAACAATCATTGAATATTCGCTGGGCATGTATTATTGTGCCGCTGGCTTTAGAGGGGGATGTAACTCTAATTCAGCAGATTAATCAACGTTTCAAAGTGCCTAACGATTGCAGTGATCTTGCCATGCATGTGGGACAATATTTAAGTTTTTGTCAGCAGAGTTTAACTCAAAGTCCTGAGTCGCTTCTGCAATTTTTACAACGAATGGATGTGTTAAGACGACCTGAGCGGTTAACACAATTATTACAGTTGTATGATCTGGTGAGTGAGGTAATGGATGGCTCCTTGTCTGAAAAAAAGAACACCTTTTTTTTAAGGACATTAGCTGAGCAGATTCGAAAGGTTGATCCTAATGTTTTTATTCAGCAAGGCATTGTGGGCGCATATCTTGGCGCCCAGTTAGAAAAAGAAAAATTAACCATTATTAGTGATGAGCAAACTCAATTTAAATCAATGTGTCAAGATGACTAATTAATACTAGGTTGCATTGTGCGAGATCTAAATAGTTGGAATAAAAGTACGACAGTAAATAAAGTAAAAAATATGAGTCCCCAATAAGGAAGCTCGATCCATAAGAAGTCTCCTTGGTATAAACCACATTCAGGTGTGCCTTTAAAGGCAGTTATAATAGCTTCAAAAAAAGGGTTATCTTCAAAGATACTGGTAAAAGTGGTGGGTAAACAACCTGTATTTTCGGGGTTAAATTTTATCCAAATTTGTCTACCTGCTGCTAGAATACCCAAACCTGAGAAAATGAGCGCTATCACTGAGTATATGCGGTGACCAATACCTCTTGAGTTTTGGATACAAGCTGCTAGACAAGTAATGCCAGTAAGACCAAAAAGAATCCGTTGTATCCAGCATAAGACACAAGGCTCCATAAGTTTTACATACTCAAAATAAAAAGCAAACCCTAACGAGGTAGCACAAATGAGGAAAATCATAAAAAAAATAAAACGCGAACAGGTAAGAAACTTCATAATAATGGGCTTTCCTTAAAAGTTATTAGTGGTAAGTTAGACTGCAAGTATAGCATTTAACTAAACTATACAATGGGTTGCAATCAATATTTTGTGAGTTTGTATGGCTATTTTGGTCTTACCGGTTTTTTTGGCGCTCTTGTTTTTTTGACATCATGTTGGCGTGGTGGCAGCCCCGTGTGTTGTGTGAGTAATGGACGTTTATTTTGTGTTTTTGCCGGTGTTGAGTTTTTTCTTCTTGGGCTTTGGTAGCCACTTGTTTTGGGCTGATAAGCGGGGATAAGTTGATGCTCGCCGTCACCAATTAAATCACTGCGCCCCATGTTTTGTAATGCCTCACGTAATAAGGGCCAGTTGTTTGCATCATGGTAACGTAAAAATGCTTTATGTAAACGCCGTTGCTCTTCTGTTTTTGTAATAGCGACTTTTTCACTCTTATAGGTAACCTTATGCAAAGGATTTTTACCTGAGTGGTACATCGCGGTGGCTGTGGCCATAGGAGATGGGTAGAACGCTTGTACTTGGTCAGCTCTGAAACCATGACGTTTTAACCATAAAGCAAGGTTCATCATGTCTTCATCTGTGGTTCCGGGGTGGGCAGCAATAAAGTAGGGTATAAGATATTGTTCTTTATTGGCCTCTTTGCTGTATTTATCAAACATCGCCTTGAAGGTATCGTAAGTACCGATACCAGGTTTCATCATTTTATCCAGTGGGCCTTCTTCAGTATGCTCGGGGGCAATTTTTAAGTAGCCGCCCACATGGTGAGTGACTAACTCTTTTACATAATCAGGAGATTTTACGGCTAAGTCGTAGCGTAAGCCTGAGGCAATAAGAATTTTTTTAATGCCCTTAAGTTCACGGGCATGGCGATAGAGTTGAATTAAGGCTGAGTGATCGGTATTGAGGTTGCCACAAATACCGGGATAAACGCAGGAGGGTTTTCTACAAGCGGCTTCAATTTCTCTGCTTTTGCAGGCTAATCGATACATGTTGGCTGTTGGGCCGCCAAGGTCGGAGATTACCCCTGTAAAACCGGGTACGGTATCACGAATTTCTTCTATTTCATTTAAGATGGATTCTTCCGAGCGGTTTTGAATAATTCTTCCTTCATGCTCTGTGATTGAGCAAAAAGTACAGCCACCAAAGCATCCTCGCATAATGTTGACGGAGAATCGAATCATCTCGTAGGCAGGTATTTTGGCGCCTTTGTATTCAGGATGTGGGAGACGGGCGTAGGGAAAACCAAACACATAATCCATCTCAGGGGTGGTGAGAGGGATAGGCGGTGGGTTAATCCACACCTCTAAATTATCATGTTTTTGAACTAATGCTCTGGCATTACCAGGGTTGGTTTCTAAATGTAAAATCCGATTAGCATGAGCGTAGAGTACAGGGTCATTACGAACTTTTTCAAAAGAGGGGAGACGGATAACCGTTTTATCCCGCGTTAGTTTTGGACTAGGTAAGATGGTTTCAATCACTTGCGGCTGATCTGCTTGTTGAGCTGTTTGTGCTTTTTGTTGCTCTACGGCACATTCTTCTAGGTCGTTGGTGTTAACATAGGGGTTGATGATCTTATCGATTTTACCGGGACGATCGATACGGGTTGAGTCTATTTCAAACCATCCCTCGGGAGTATCTTTGCGAATAAATGCAGTACCACGGACATCGGTAATTGTTTCAATAGATTCACCACGAGAAAGCCGTTGGGCAATTTCACAGGTGGCGCGCTCTGCATTACCATAAACTAATAAGTCAGCTGTCGCATCCACTAAAATTGAGCGGCGAACACTGTCTTGCCAGTAATCATAGTGAGCAATGCGGCGTAAAGAGGCTTCAATTCCACCTAAAAGAATAGGCACGTCTTTATAGGCTTCTTTGCAGCGTTGGCTATACACAAGGCTTGCGCGGTCAGGTCTTTTGCCTGCAATACCTCCTGGTGTGTAAGCATCATCTGATCGAATGCGACGATCCGCTGTGTAGCGGTTAATCATCGAATCCATATTTCCTGCAGCAACGCCATAAAATAAATTGGGTTTGCCAAGCCTCATGAAGTCATCTTTTGAGTGCCAGTCCGGTTGGGAAATAATTCCTACTCTAAAGCCTTGACCTTCTAAAAGCCTACCAATAATAGCCATGCCAAATGATGGATGGTCAACATAGGCATCACCTGTGACGAGAATAACGTCACAGGAATCCCAGCCAAGTTGATCCATTTCTTGTCGGCTCATGGGGAGGTAGGGGGCTATGCCAAAACATTCTGCCCAGTATTTGGGATAGTCAAAGAGTAAAGTAGATGCGCGCATGGAGTTATAATAACAGGCTTGGATGGTTAGGAATAATTAATCATTACTGTCATATCTGTTTGGTCAGTAATGGCTGTATTTTTAGGACAGTTATTGTACGTCAAATAAGAAGGTAACTCCACCTTTATGCAAGGTGGCGTTACGTATAATGGTTTTATTTGTCAGATTGAGCTGCTTCAGCCCCAGCAGTATTGTCTAACAAGCTCTTAGTTGCCATTTGGATATAGGCTTCTAATTTCTGTTTTAATTCCTCTTTACGCTGCTGATCATCGATTATTGTAGCAGAAGGATTCGCACCAATGTGGTATTGATAAAGTTTGGGTTCTTTTTCATTGGGGCGAATAAGAATTTCGTTACCCTCTATGATTGCAACAGTTTGATCGCTGCCTGATGGCTTGATAATGCCAAAACCTTTATCGCCTTCTGGTAAATTAAGTAGGTCACGTCCCCAACATTGTTGACGGATATTTCCCCCTAAACGTCCCATAATAGTAGGGACAATATCAACCTGAGTACCCACTGTACTATTAGTCGCACCAAATTTTTCCTGAATTCCCGGAGCAATGATGAGTAACGGGACGTTGAAACGGAATAAGTCCATCTCTGTTAGTTGAATAGGATTACCAAAGCCGTGATCACCAACCACTATAAAGAGCGTGTCTTTGTAATAAGGCGATTGTTTTGCTTTTTCAAAAAACTGCCCTAGTGCCCAGTCTGAATAACGCATGGCTGTTAAGTGTATATTTTGTGAGCCCTGATCAGTAACTGGTTCAACAGGTAAGTCTTTTGGTAATGCATAAGGAGTATGGTTAGAAAGACTTTGTAAAAGTGCATAGAAAGGTTTACCTGTGGCTTCTAACTTATCAAGTTCTTCATTACCACGTGCGAACATATCCTGATCAGAAACGCCCCATGTCGAATCAGAAAAGACGGGATTTACATAGTCATTACGACCAATAAAAGAGGTCATGCCTTGGTTACTGAAGAATCCCATTTGATTATCCCAAGCAAAATCACCGTTATAGACATAAACATCGTTCATATCACGAATCGATAAAAGCTGTGGAAGACCTGAAAACTTGTTATTACCTTCGGGTTCTTGCATTAATGTTTCAAAAGCTGGCAGGTTAGGGAAACATGCCATGGTGGCAAACATGCCTTGATGGGTATGAGTACCGTTAGAGAAGAATTGGGTAAATAGCAATCCTTCTTTGGCTAAACGGTCAAAATTAGGGGTGATGTTGCTAGGGTTGCCTAATGCTCCTACGTAACGGCCTGCAAAGCTTTCCATAAGTATAACAACAACATTTTTGACGGGTAGCAATTTGTTTTCATCGGCTACGCTGTCACGACGAATAACGGCTTTATCTGTTTCAACCAGTGTTTCATTAGGTGTTACTATCATCTGACGCACGATATTTTGCGCTTCTTCATCAGGCATGGTTGATTTCCAGACCACTTTACTATTGCGTGCTGCGTCAATCAAAGAGAGTGTTCCATTGAGTCCGAGTGTGTTAGCAAATTGGGAGTCAGTTGTATATGCATCACCCCAACGCAGAGGTGAACCTTGGCGCAAAGTTCCACGCGCTGCTAATACGATGATAGCAACACACAAAACAAAAATAGCCAGTTGTACATAGTAGGGGTATTGTTTATTCGTGGTTGATTTAGTAACGCGATCAATTAATTTAAAAATAAGAAATACGATGGTTGTGATAATAATCCATGCAATCATGTATTTAACTACAGGATAGCCATTCCATATCATGCTTAATACAGTTCGTGGATCTTCGCGGATGTATTGAAATACTAAACTGTTTAGGCGTTGGTGAAACTCATGATAGAAATCTAACTCAAGTACTCCTAAAAAAATGGCAATGCAAGCCGCAAGTGTAAGCCAGAGTATTTGAAGGGTGCGCCAGCTCATTGCTTTGCTGCATAAGAACGTTAGGCCAATAGGAATCATGATGAAAGAAACTGTTTTGGCATCAAAGCGTAAGCCATTGATAAACGCTTCGATGAATGTGGATGATGGCGTATCGCCAATCAAATCTGCATTGTATTGAAAAAGAGCATAGCGTAACAAACTATAGATAGCCATTAGGGTCAATGCAGATAAAATAAAAAAGGCAAGTTGCTGAAGCGCATTTGGCTTGCAGGGCTGAGTTATTTGTTTCGTCATGATTATTGTATGTCAATGTGGGTTAGTTTATTTGGGTATAATACTATATAAATAGCTGTCAAAAAAATGTAAATTATCAGTCGATTCATTAAATATAACTAGGCGTTCATGATAAGCTATTGGCTTATTTGAGTCTTATTTAGGCTATTAGTTTACTTGTTATGGAGGGGGAGGGATAGATGGCTGCCAGTATCTTTTGGTATGATTTTGAAACGACGGGTATTAACCCACGGGCAGATCGTCCATTGCAAGTGGCTGGCATTCGGACAGATGTTGATCTTAATGAAATTGATGAACCTGTTAATTGGTATTGTAAATTATCTGATGACATTCTACCTCACCCGCAAGCTTGTTTGGTAACGGGAATTACCCCATCAGTGTTAGATCAAAAAGGTCTTAGCGAGGTGGAATTTTTCCAAAAACTTGAACAGCAGCTTTCACTGCCGCAAACATGTACTGCTGGGTATAATAATATTCGGTTTGATGATGAAGTGGTACGTTATGGATTGTACCGTAACTTTTATGACCCCTATGCTCGTGAGTGGCAAGGGGGAAACAGTCGCTGGGATATCATCGACTTATTAAGAGCTGCTTATGCGCTTAGGCCAGAGGGCATTGTGTGGCCAGAGCAGGATGGTCGTGTTTCATTAAGGCTGGAATTGCTAACAAAAGAAAATGGTATTGCTCATGAGCAGGCTCATGATGCGTTGTCAGATGTGCGAGCAACTATTGCATTGGCTCGATTGGTTAAGGAAAAGCAACCGCAGCTTTATCAGTATCTTTTTGATTTGCGTGTAAAAAGAGAAGCTCAAGCACGTGTTTCACTATTAAAGCCCATCGTTCATATTTCAGGACGATTTTCAGCAGAACGACACTATATGTCCATTGTCTTACCGCTAGCTAAACATCCAACGAATGCTAATGCAATTATTGCTTGTGATTTGCAGAGGGATATTAGCCCATTATTTGATTTATCAGCTGAGCAAATTGTCCAATATTTATATACGCGTCATGATGAGTTGCCGGAAGGTATTGCGCCTATTCCACTAAAGTTGATACATGTTAATCGTTGTCCTGTTGTTGCTCCTTTGGGTGTATTGAGAACGCAAGATGTTGAACGATTACAGTTAGATAAAGATTTTTGTTTGGTACAAGCAGAAAAATTAAAAAATCAGCCGCTTTCTTGGTATGAGAAATTGGCTTCGGTTTATCGGTCAGAGAAAACGACTATTAACGATGAGGTTGATGATCCAGAGCAACTGCTTTATTCAGGGTTTTTATCAGTACGTGATAAACGCTTATGTGATGAGATTAGGAGGTTAGAACCCTCGAGAATCATTGATAAAATAGCTGATTTTGAAGATGATAGGTTGCCCACGTTACTATTTCGTTATCGGGCTAGAAACTACCCTGAAACGTTATTAGATGATGAAAAAAATGCGTGGTTTGATTTTTGTCGTCAACGCCTTACAGATAAGAAAATGGGCTCTCCGATAACCATTGATGAGTTTAAAAAAGAGTCTCGACAGCTAGTAGAGGCTAATTCTATTGGTTGTGAAACAATATTAATTGCATGGCAAAAACATATTGAATATTTACAAACAAAGTATGAATTAAATAAAATTTAAGTAAATGCATAGACTAAACAAAATATAAAATTGTAAAATAGTCGGCTAAACTTAAATGATTGGAGTCTTTATGAATACCTTTCGGCTGGTGATTTCTTGTCCAGATGGTGTAGGGATTGTTGCTAAAGTAAGTGGTTTTTTAGCAACATATAATGGATGGATTATTGAAGCAAATCATCATTCTGACTTGTCCAATGGTCAGTTTTTTATGCGCCATGTGATTAGAGCTGATTCGTTACCTTTTGACTTGGCAGGGTTTAAGCAGGCATTCGCTCCCGTTGCAGATCAATTTAATATGACATGGAGAGTCACCGAGTCTGCACAAAAGAAAAAAGTCATGCTTATGGCAAGTAAAGATTCTCATTGTTTGATTGATCTCTTGTATCGCTGGCACAGTAATGAGTTAGATTGCGATATTGTGGGTGTTATATCAAATCATAATGATTTACGTAGTATGGTTGAGTGGTATGGTGTGCCTTATCATCATATTCCTGTATCCCCTGATAATAAGCAAGAAAGTTTTGATAAGGTTACTCAATTAATTGAAGATAATAATGTTGATTGTGTTGTGCTTGCACGCTATATGCAAATTATTCCTCCTGCCCTTTGTCAAAATTATGCACAAAAAATTATTAATATCCATCATAGCTTTTTACCTTCTTTTGTTGGAGCAAAGCCCTATCACCAAGCTGCGCAAAGAGGAGTCAAGCTAATTGGTGCAACATGCCATTATGTTACTGAGGAGCTAGATGCAGGTCCTATTATTGAGCAAGATGTCGTGCGTATTTCACATCAACACAGTGTAGATGATATGGTGAGGCTAGGGAGAGATGTTGAAAAAATGGTATTGGCTAGAGGGCTGCGCTACCATCTTGAAGACAGAGTTTTAGTGCATGGCAATCAAACAGTTGTTTTTGCATAATAAAATAATATCGAAGTGTGATGTTTAGCAAATATCTCTGTATTACTCATTGCATTACTTATAAATTTATTAATAATACTAAGTAAAAGTGGGTTATATTTGATTTTTGCTCAAATTAAAAGATAGAATAAGGTAAATCAAATGATTATGGACAATAGAGGGGTTGGAAGTCACTTATCATGAGTACTCTGTCACAAAAGGGATTTACAATTGTCGAACTATTAATCGTTGTTCTTGTTTTTGCGATTTTAGTTATGCTGGCTGCACCAAATCTTACAGGAATGGTTAATAAAAACAAAGTTATTGCAACAACCAACGAGCTAGTTGGATTAATAGAGTATGCAAGAAATACAGCTAAATCAACAGGTGAAGCAGTTGTGGTTACAAAGTGTGCTGACTCAGAAAGTTGTGGTATAAAGGTTACCTTGTTAGGGAATAAAAATCCTGGCGATCCTTCTTTGCGTGTTATGAGCAAGCAAGATACAAAAAACATAATTTATTCTGGTAGTGCGACAGCATTTGCTTTCTATCCCGATGGAACAAGGGGTTTGCATATAAACAAGAGTAATATTAAAACATTCAATAAAAATGGTTCAGCAGGTGCCTCTATAGTTTTTGATTCAAGTGTTCAAAGTATAGGAGACTTTGTTTTTAAGGTGAAAAACAGTGATCAAAATACAGGGACTTACTGCCGAAAAATAACGGTTACTTCATTAGGGAATGTGAAATTGGCTACGGAGGGATGTTCATCATGAAAATAAAATCAAGCGATGGCTTTAGTCTGATAGAAGTATTAATTGCTTTTGTGATTTTAGTTGTTGGTCTTTTAGGCGCTACCACATTGATTATTCGTAGTTCGCAAGTTAATGTGAATGCTTATGAGACAGAGCAAGTAGCCATGTTAGCCAATACAATGGTCGAAAAAATAAGGGCTAACCCAGATGGGATTGATAGTTATATAAATAAATCATTGTCAACAGCTACATGCAATGGAAAAAACAGTGAATGTGGCTTTGCTGAAAGAGCAGGTGTTGACAATGCTTATTTTCGAGGTCAGTTCGAAAAATTAAAGATAGATGATGCTGATTGGACTTTAAAGGGCAGTAACTCTTCCACCTTAACGGGGGCGGATGGCAAGCTTTATCAGTTAGAAATTACGTGGGGAGACAATACAAACGGTGTCTCTGATAAATCATATTATTTAAATTTTGTTCTTTAAAATAATAATAATTAATAACGACATGTAAAGGATTTTTTAGTAATGAAAAAAAAGTTGCAGCAAGGGTTTTCTTTTGTCGAATTGATGATTGCTTTGCTCCTAGGTGTTATTTTATTGCTAGGTGTTATGCAGGTATTGATTTCTAGTTCAGTTTTAGGGACTACATCTAATAACCTCTCAGTTAACCAAGATACAGCAAGAACTGTATTAGGGCTATTAGGAGGGGAGGCTCAACGAGCCGGCTATAAAGGTTGTGGTCCTGGCGGCGCAATTGAGAATAACAGAAATAATGGTTGGACTGTAACAGCACCTATCATGCCTATTTTTTCAGGTAGCACTAAATTTATTGGTATCCGATTTACCTATGGCATGGATGAGGGCATAGCAGGAAACTCTCAAGCTGTACTTAGAACGGGTACTAAAGATCTAACGGATTGTTTAGGTAAAAAACTCTATTACCGTAGCTATAGTTATGTGAATTGTACTGGGGATAATGGTAAGGAAGGTTTATGTATTAGAGGGTATTCTAAACCAGATGCCAGCACAGCGAATGGAGACTTAGTTGCTAATGAGTTTATTGAGGGGGTAACACTCAAAAAAGTCGTGTTCAATGTGAAAAAAGAAAATGATAAATTTAAAGAGTTCACGCTGAGTGCTGATGCTAGTGAACCATCAACTTATCAAGAAGCAGCTTTTTCTACAGATGCTACACCAGGCTCTATTGATATTTCATATTCTAACTTAATAACATTTGATATAGCCGTAAAAACGAATGAAGCACGAGCGTCCAGTGCTTCTGTTGACTCTAACAATGTGATTGAAAGAGATTACTCTGCAAGTTATCCTCTAAAAAATGTAGGAAGTAAATAATGACAACATCTAGTCAATTTAAACAACAAAAGGGAGCAACACTGATCGTTGTTTTGCTGTTGCTATTAGTCATTATGTTATTGGCGTTATCCATTGCTACCAGTACGACATCGCGTAGTTTGATTGTTAATAATAATGTACTAAAAGCACAAGCGACAGAGGCAGCAGAAACGGGGTCGGATGTGTTATTAAAGTTACTGAAAGAAGGTAAGTTGGAGAAGAAAGATATACCTGATTGTAGTGAACAATCTTCTTATAGTAATCAGTTCAAAAGTCATGAGTCTCAGAATACAATCATTGCTAGTAATACTGAAGATAAGCGCTCAGTAACTTTGTCATGGTATGCTTGTAAGGCTGTTCTATCAGGAAATAATAATATGTGCACTGAAACGACGGTAACGGATTGTTTTTCTGTTGTCATTACAGGTGTTGCCTGCTTCGGTAATATTACTGATCCTACAAATGATGCATGCACAGTGAGTCGCTATTTACAAGGGTATGCTTTTAAAAAATAAGCTATGTCCATTTAGATGTTATTTAATTTAAGAGAGTTATAGCGCTTGATTATATGTGCTCTCTGGTATTTATGGTTAGGAGTTATAAATGGTGAAAGTTAAAGGATTTTCCTTGATAGAGTTGATGATTGTATTGGCCATTGTTGCTATATTAGCTGCTATTGCCTATCCAATGTACCAAAAGTATACATTGAGAGCGGCTTGTGATAGTGGTAAAGCAGGGCTTTTGCAGGCAGATGCACTAATGAATCAGCTTTATATGAAACATGGACTTTATTATAATGATGATACTAAAACTGGCAAATTGCCAGGGATAGAGTTTATTCCTATAGATGGTTCTAGTAATTCTGGCGGAGATTTTAGTGTAGATGTCGATGTTTCCAAAAGTCAACCCAAAAAATACACCATTACAGCAACTGTTACTAGTTCAGGGCGTTTATCGAGATTTTCAGGCAGTACTTTAACGATTGATGAGACTGGAGCAAGAGGTGGTTCTATCGGTGGGATTGATGTTTGGACAAATGGATGTAATGCCCTTAAGTAACTATTTATTTTGTGGCTTTTAAAATAATAAACTTATTGGTTTGTGTAATGGTTTTAACTTCTTTAAAGAGTTTTTTAAGTAGTTGAAAGTAGTTGAGGTGTCTATTAGCAACAACCCACAACTCACCTGTTGGGTTTAAGCTATTATGCGCTTGTTTAAACATTCTTTTTGCAATGTGATCGCCAACCACCTGCTGTTGGTGAAAGGGCGGGTTACATAGTACACAATCTAATGATTCTTTTGGTTGCTCCATCAGCCCATCCCCCACCGTAATAGTTGCTTTTCTTTGAGGGAAAGCACGGTGCCAGTTTTCTTCTGCTGAAGCAATTGCCATATAAGACTCATCAACCAACAGCAGTTCAGCTTCTGGATTATTCATGGCCCATATAATGCCTATGATTCCATTACCACAGCCAAGATCAGCAACTTTTTTTAAGTGTGAATTATGCTTAAGATAAGGAATAAGTACACGAGTCCCAATATCTAATCCTTCTCTACAGAATACATTCGCGTGATTCGTTAATTTTAAATCTAAGGGTTGATAGGTATAGTCAGTGGGATAAGGTGATTGGGCTAGAGGTATTTCATAAGGTGTTATGGTTAATAGGCGAGCCTTTTTAACCGCAAGGGATTGTTGGGTATTGCCTAGGTATTTTTCTAATAACAAAATAGCTGCTTTGGGTAGATGTTTTACCATGGCAGCGGCATAAATTAATGTATTTTGGCTTATGTGTGGTTGTATTTTGATGAGTTGATCTTCAAGTAACGCCAGTGTTTTTGGGATTTTTATCAGTACGCAGTCATACTGTTTGTTTAATGCCTTGGTGCTAGGTATGAATTGGACGGTTGATGCTGCTAGATGGTTATGAATTAAATTTTGTTTTAACGCTAGTTCAGCTAAATAAGAGTCACCGTATGAATCAATCATAGAGTACGATGTGGCAAGATTGCAAGCAAGTGCCCCAAAGGCATCATTGATAATTAAAAACTGACAGTCTTTGGTCAGGGAAATTTGTGCCAAAGAATTTAACAGATAATCATCAGCTGCATCAAATGCCTGCAATGATGGATGGCTATCCAGAGGATAGCGTGCTAGTGTCATTGAAGCATAAGGTGTTGTGAAAGTTTTATACATAAAAATATGGGTATCTAAGCAGGATTTTATGGGCGTTCAATCGCAATAGCAACACCCATTCCTCCACCGATGCATAAAGCGGCTAATCCTTTCTTTTTATCACTGTGTTGCATTTCATAAAGTAGAGAGACAAGTATGCGGCACCCAGCAGAGCCAATAGGATGGCCTAAGGCTATGGCACCACCATTAACATTAACTTTGTTAGTATCCCAACCTAATGCTTGGTTAACAGCAATAGCTTGTGCAGCAAAAGCTTCATTTGACTCAATAATATCAAGATCATCCACGCTCCATTGTGCTTTGGCTAGGCAGCTTTTGGCTGCTTCA
>CAYNAM010000015.1:0-32842 GCA_964395065.1 uncultured Ventosimonas sp. | reverse complement strand
GGGGTGTTAGCAACCTCGGGTACTTTAAAAAGTGCTAAATTTGCAGCGTTATTAGACCGTTTTGCACATGATGTTACAGTGATTGCTCAACCTTGCCCTGGGTTGGTTGAATGTATTGAGGGAGGGGATTTTAAGGGAGCGAAAATCAGGGAGTTATTACATAAGTATTTACAACCTTTGCTCGATAATGGCTGTGATACAATCATCTTAGGTTGTACGCACTATCCTTTTTTACGCCCTTTATTGAGTGAGATGTTACCATCACACATTGTAATTATTGATACAGGTGTTGCAGTAGCTCGCTATTTGCAGTCAGTGTTAATGAAACATGACTTGTTATCTAAGCGTAACTTTTTGGGGGATATTGATTTAATTACTACTGGCAATTTAGCTACCTTTAATGACGTAGCTAATTCTTTATGGTCGAGTCATATTACCAGTAGTCAATGTGTTGTATTGGAGTAGTGATTGCTAGTTATTTAATCAGTGCTTCAAAAACTTTTTTGGCTGCACTGGTTGCTGCCTCTTTAGGGTTGTTACGAATATAACTTTCTTGGTTGCCAATAACGGTAAACAACCCATCAATTGTTTTGTTAGTAACATAGTTTTCAATCTTTAAATTATCATTTGTAATGCCTAGTGATGAGGCTCTTTGTACAATTGTATTGTATTGTGTTGATAGGTTAGATTGATTAGTAATTGTCTTAACTTTAGGCAGTAACTTATTAAAAAGTTGAGTTCGGTTTGTTTTTTCTAAATAGGCCGTTGTTGCTTTATCGCCACCGGTGAGAATGCTTTTAGCGTCACTAAAACTCATTTGTTGTATGCTGTTAATGAGAATTTGTTGTGCCTCTGGTATAGCTGCTTCAGCCGCTGCATTCATGCTGTTTTCTAATTGTGTGATTTGATTGCCTAAACCAACCATTTTTAATATTTTACTGGCTGATTCAAGTCTATCAGGTAATTCAATTCTAACCTCTGGGTTGTTATTGAATCCCCCTGATGTGCCTAATGTTTTTACTGCTGTTTTAGTGGCTTGATTAAGCATGCTTTTAAGCCCTGTACTGGCTTCCGTTTGGCTGATATTTGCTGCATTGGCATTCAAAATGATTGAAAAGATAAATAAGGCAAGGGTGCAAAAAATAATTCTTTTAATTGTAAACATAAAATAATTTCGAAAGTGAGGAGTAAGTTATTAATATAGAGTCTTTAAGGACGGTAAAGTTTAAAAATTGAATACCACCTAATGGTCATAGGTGGTATTTTTATTAGGTGGTTTTTAATGTTTGATTAGTCGTCACCGCCGCCAAGCTCAGATAATAACTCAGGGGATGGAATAAAAAACAATGTTCCTGTAACTGCGGTGCTAAAATCAAGTAAACGATCGTAGTTACCGACAGGTTCTCCAATAAACATATTGCGTAGCATCCGTTCTGTAGTTGTAAAGGTGCTTGCATAACCAATAAAATAGGTGCCATATTCACCCTTTGATGCATTGGCAAAAGGCATGTTAGCGCGCATTATTTTCAGCTCTTCGCCATTTTCATCAGCGATGTTCGTCACAGCATTGTGAGCATTAGCGGGTTTTTCTTCATCTGATAATTCGATATCAGAAAACTTCTTCCGACCAATGACTTTTTCTTGTTCTTCAGTTGATATGTTATTCCAGTCTTTCATGTTGTGGAGATATTTTTGGATAAAGGCATAGCTACCGCCTTTGAAGTTTTCATCCTCATCGCCAATGGTAGAGAAGTAGTAAGCATCCTCGTTTTCAGGGTTTTCTGTTCCGTCAACAAAACCAATAATTGTTCTGCCATCAAAGTATCGGAAGCAGTGCGTTTCATCAATAGATTCTACAGCACCTTCTAGTAAGGTGGAAATTTCAGAGGCTAGCTCAACACAAAGATCCATCCGTTTGGCTCGAATATGGAAGTATAAATCACCTGGGGTCGATGGGGCTGTATGTTTTTCACCCTTAATTTCTTTAAATGGTTTAAGTTCTTTTGGGTAAGGTTGTTCTGGAAAAAGCTTACCCCATGCCTGTGCACCAAATCCCATGATAGCGCTGATATGGCCTTCAGGCTCTCGTTTTTTTAAGCTTCTAACAAAAGCAGCAAGACTACCACAGACTTCTTTTACTTGGTCTACAGTTGAATCTTTTTCCAGTAAACGTAGTATTATTAATATGGCAGAGTCACCAGGAGGTTGTATAACATCAGCTGAGATTGTTTGTGTTTTAGACATTTTGTTCTCCAGTTTTCAAGCAGGCTAAGAAATATATCGGACACGTTATCTAATATGCTTTTAAAGTTTCTTTTTATAGTATACACCGTTTGATTTATAAAACGATTTCAAACTTTTTAGTAAGTTGGTTAGGGGGATGTTTGATTTAATGTTCCAAGCTGTGAGTGTTTTATATAGTATTTACCTTCGACAGGATTGATTTTGTTAAGATTATTTCTACCAAATAAAAAGCCAAAGGTGGCATCTTGGCTTAGGTACAATGTTTCACCTGCGCTGATGTCTAATGTTAGCGAGGCTGTATTTTCTGCTGTGGAGGTAATAGTATGTTGACCAGGATCAACATATATATAGATATACTGATTACCGCGAGTATAGCCTATTTTATTGCTATCAGACTTACCGTCTAAAAATACATTGTATTTAAAAATTCCATAGAAAGAGCTAGGTCTTACGACATAGATTAATCCTTTTTCAGGTGTTGCAATATAAGGTGGTTGATAACTTTCTGTGTCCTTTATCATGTCTTTTACAGATGTCTGTGTATAACAGCCTGTTAAAAGTAAAGGAAATAATAAAATAGCGACGATTTTCATTTTGTTCCTCTATGGCGTAATATTAGATCAGATCTACATAGTAGTTTCGTATTAGAAACTATGCTAGTAAAAAAATTGATACAAATATTATTCTAAAGCGTTATTGTGTTTTCTCACTGGTATAGGTGAGACTGTGTCAGTAAATATTTTAAAAAGAGGTTTTATAAGATAATGAAGTTATTTCAATCAGCTACTGTACTTTTAGGTACTGTACTATCGCTTTCCGTTTATGCTTCAGAAACAATTGTTTATCAATGCGATGATGGTCAGCGTATTGAGGCAGCTTACCCTGACACAGATACAGCAATTCTTAATTACCAAAGTCAGTTATATTTGTTGAAGTCAGCTATATCTGCAAGTGGTGCTCGCTATACGGGAGAAGGTTTACAATGGTGGACAAAGGGGGGGGAGGGTAATATAGCAACTTTATTAAAAGATGAAAAATATGCGTCCGATAAGGGTAAAAACTGCTATGCGCTCCAACTTGTAAAGCAAGAATTACAAAGTACACCCAGTAAGTAATTTATTGATTAGAGGGTATTTGTAATACTCTCTAATAGTTGATTTTATAGTTGCCTTTTATTCTCCATACCCTCGCAAAATAATTATGGTGTTTAACTGAACATTACAGTTAAGTCGAAACATGCGATAATGATTTGTCTGAATTCCATTATTTTTAATTTTTCGAAAGGTATCTAATGCTCAATTATTTATGGCTAGGTTTTTTCATAATTGCAGCAATTTCAGCGGTTATTCGCCTGTTAGGCGGTGATGTAGATGTTTTTGCCAACATGGTATCTGGGCTATTTAATATGGCTAAAACATCTGTTGATATCATGATCGTACTTTTTGGTACTTTAACCTTATGGATGGGACTTTTAAAAATAGCTGAAAAATCAGGACTTGTAGATATTTTAGCGAGGTTTCTAGGCCCATTGTTTCAACGATTAATGCCTGAGGTTCCTAAAGGTCACCCATCTATTGGGTTAATTACCCTTAATTTTACAGCCAATGCTTTGGGACTAGATAATGCGGCAACGCCTATAGGACTTAAAGCTATGAAGTCATTGCAAGAGCTTAACCCTAATAAAACAGTTGCCACCAATGCGCAAATTCTATTTTTAGTGCTCAATGCGTCCTCACTAACATTATTACCCATAACTATCTTTATATTTAGAGGCCAGCAAGGGGCTCCAGACCCTACAATGGTTTTTTTGCCCATCCTTTTAGCTACTAGTGTTTCAACATTAACAGGGTTGTTAAGTGTTGCTTTTATGCAACGCTTGAAACTACTCGATCCTATTGTTTTATTTTGGTTTGCTGGCATAGGTTTTTTTATTGGGTTATTCGTTTGTATCTCTGTTGGGTTAACTTCAAAAAGTTATGATTTATTAAATCATTTGATTTATTACTTAGGTTTGCAGGGAAGTTCGCTTACTACTTTTTCTTCCTTATTAGGTAATATTATCTTATTCGGAATGATTTTACTTTTTCTAACCGTTGGTGCTTGTCGTAAAATCCCTGTTTACGATACCTTTATTGAGGGAGCTAAGGAAGCCTTCGATGTGGCTAAAAACTTATTACCTTATTTGGTTGCAATGCTCTGTGCGATTGGTGTTTTGAGAGCTTCTGGTGCGTTGGATTATTTTTTAGACCTCATTCGCCATTTTTTTGCTTGGCTTGGGACGGATACTCGTTTTGTAGATGCTTTACCTACGGCATTGGTCAAACCTTTTTCTGGTAGTGGTGCACGTGGTATGATGATAGAAACAATGCAGCATTATGGTGTTGATAGCTTCCCAGCGCTAGTAGCTGCAACGATGCAAGGTAGCACAGAAACCACTTTTTATGTATTAGCTGTTTACTTTGGTTCTGTGGGTATTCAGCGGGTTCGGCATGCTATAGGGTGTGCATTATTATGTGATGTGGCAGGTGTAATAGCATCAATCTTGATTTGTTATTGGTTTTTTGGATGAGGCTATTTGTGATTGGAAAGGAGTAGTAAAAATTGAAAAAAATTATTTTAATGGCCATTGGACTTTCCTTGTTGGGGTGTGCTACAGAAAAAGGTTATCAAGAGTACTTAAATACTTGGCAGGGGGTTGACACTATCGTACTTATCAGAGATTGGGGAGCACCAGAACAGGTTTACAGTTTTGAGGGGCACGACTTTTACGTTTATAGCCGTGAATCCTACGGAAAGAATCCTCGTTATCCTTATACCTGTCCAGATCTACAAAAAATTGATAAAGATGATAGCGATTTTTTAAAGGACTATAAAAAAGATCAAAATAAAAAAACAATTAATAAGTGTATCGAAGATCGACAAACACAATCGAGAGAAATCTATTATCAATGTAAAACCACGTTTGAAGTTTTTAATGGTAAAGTTATACACTATAAGTTTGAAGGTAATAACTGCGTTAAATAAATTTAATATTTAACACATTATTTGACTAAGGCCATTTGAAGAATGGCCTTTTATTTTATATTTTGGAATTTTATGAATAGTATTAATAATCGTATAGCAGAAGAATTATCTTTATTACCCTCTGGGAAAGTAAATGCTAACCAAGTGGCTGCGGCCGTCGCTCTTTTGGATGAAGGTTCTACAGTACCTTTTATCGCACGCTATAGAAAAGAAGTCACCGGAAGTCTAGATGATACACAGCTACGCTTATTAGAAGAAAGATTACGCTACTTAAGAGAGTTAGAAGATCGTCGTGCTACTATTCTAAGCAGTATTGACGAGCAAGGTAAATTAACAGCTGAATTAAAAGTAGAAATTGAAGCAGCTGACACTAAAACGAGGCTTGAAGATTTATATTTACCCTACAAGCCTAAACGTCGAACTAAAGGACAAATTGCCATTGAGGCAGGGTTAGAGCCATTGGCTGATTTGTTATTCAATGATCCTACTAAAGATCCAGAGAGTGAAGCAACGGCTTTTGTGGACGTTGATAAAGGTGTTGCAGACACTAAGGCTGCATTAGATGGCGCTAAGTATATTTTAATGGAACGTTTTTCTGAAGATGCCAACTTATTAGAAAAACTTCGTCATTTTATGAAGCAAGAAGCTGTATTAGCTTCGCGCGTCGTTGAAGGTAAAGAGCAGGAAGGGGCTAAATTTAGCGATTATTTCGAATACAATGAACCATTAAAAACAGTACCCTCACACCGTGCATTAGCTATTTTTCGTGGTCGTAATGAAGGTATTTTGACTGCTTCTTTAGTAGTGGGGGATGAAGAGACTAAAAGTCACCCTTGTGAGTCTATTATTGCTGACTGGTTTAGTATTCATGATAGTGGGCGTCCCGCTGATAAATGGTTGGCAGAGACCGTGCGTTGGACATGGAAAGTAAAACTTTATAATCATATTGAAACAGACCTTTTGAGTGAGCTAAGAGAAAAAGCCGAAGATGAAGCCATCAGCGTGTTTGCTCGTAACTTACATGATTTATTATTAGCAGCACCTGCTGGGCCAAGGGCAACTTTAGGGTTAGACCCTGGTTTAAGAACAGGAGTAAAGGTAGCTGTGGTTGATGCAACAGGTAAGCTATTAGCAACGGATACCATTTACCCCCATGCCCCTCGTAATGATTGGGATCGAAGTATTGATACCTTAGCTAAGCTGTGTGCTAAGTATCATGTGGATTTGGTGGCTTTTGGTAATGGAACAGCCAGCCGTGAAACAGACAAGTTAGTGATTGAGTTACTTAAAAAACACCCTGAGTTGAAAATGACCAAAATCATGGTCAGTGAGGCGGGTGCCTCTGTTTATTCTGCTTCTGAGTTGGCGGCTAAAGAATTCCCTGATTTGGATGTGTCATTACGTGGTGCGGTTTCAATTGCACGTCGTTTACAAGACCCGTTAGCAGAATTGGTTAAAATTGATCCTAAATCTATTGGGGTGGGTCAGTATCAGCATGACGTTTCACAACTCAAATTAGCACGCTCATTAGATGCAGTAGTCGAGGATTGTGTGAATGCGGTAGGTGTAGATGTAAATACAGCATCACCTGCGTTGTTAGCCCGTATTTCAGGCTTAAATAGTACGATTGCACAAAATATTGTGAATTATCGTGATAGCAATGGTGCATTTAAAACTCGTAATGAGCTTAAAAAAGTGAGTCGTTTAGGTGAAAAAACCTTTGAGCAAGCGGCTGGTTTTTTACGTATTATGCAAGGTGATAATCCATTGGATGCATCCGCAGTGCATCCTGAAGCCTACCCTGTAGTTGAGCGTATAGCCAGTCAAGCGACCAAAGATATTCGCTCATTGATTGGTGATTCTGCGTTTTTAAAACAGCTAGATCCTAGTCAATTTATCGATGAAACCTTTGGTTTACCAACTGTGATTGATATTTTAAAAGAGTTGGATAAACCTGGTCGTGACCCTCGTCCAGAGTTCAAAACGGCAGAATTCCAAGAAGGTGTTGAAACATTAAATGATCTAAAGTTAGGTATGGTACTTGAGGGGGTTGTCACCAACGTGACTAACTTTGGCGCGTTTGTCGATATCGGCGTTCATCAAGATGGTTTAGTACACATTAGTGCATTGTCTGAAACATTTGTGAAAGACCCGCATCAGGTCGTGAAAGCAGGAGATATTGTTAAGGTTAAAGTGATGGAAGTAGATATTCCTAGAAATCGGGTGGGACTCTCGATGCGTTTAGGGGATACTCCGGGCGAAAAAATTGAAGGATCTACACGCGTTCATAAAGCAGGTGCAAAACCTCGTCAAACTCCTGCTAACAAAACTAATACAGCACCTCCTGCAAATAATGCGATGGCGGCTTTATTTGCTAATGCTAAGCAGATTAAAAAGAAATAAGAAAAGGGTAAAGCATGGGTGAGTAAAAACACTCATGCTGATATAAATTATTTTAGTGAAGTAATAAAATCAGTTACTTGCCTAGAAATGAAGCGCTATTTATTAAGTTATAATTACGTTATTTCGCAGATTCTTGAGGGAAAAATAATGGAAAGTTTAGTTTGTTATAAAGAATTGCCTACTTGGACAGCAACCACTATTCCTCAAGGTTTTAAAGAAAAACATAATACGAAAGAAGGCACATGGGCAAAATTAACTATTTTAAAAGGTGAGTTGTTATTTGCGATGCTTGCTGATGACGGCAATACAATCACAGAATGCTCTTTTTCTACAAAAGATCAACCGCCTTTCATTGAACCTCAGCAATGGCACAGAATAGTTGGTTATTCAGATGATGTAGAGTGCCAATTAGCTTTTTACTGCCTACCTGAAGACTATGCTCATAAAAAATATGATTTGACGAAAACGCATTCAGAAGTCTTAGACGCAATGTCTATTGTAAAACCTTGCAAAGCTTTAGATTTGGGCTGTGGTGGTGGAAGAAACTCACTATTTTTAAATTTATTAGGGTTTGATGTTACTGCTGTAGATGAGAATATTGAGCGATTAGTAACGGTTGTTAATGAAGAACAATTGCCAATAACGGTTAAACAATATGACATTAACAGTGCAGCAATTCAAGATGATTATGGTTTTATTTTCTCTACTGTCGTTTTCATGTTTTTAGAGCGGAATTGCATTCCAGATATTATTGCTAATATGCAGGCACATACAATATCTGGTGGTTATAACCTCATTGTGTCAGCGATGTCGACGGAAGATTTTCCTTGCCCTATCGATTTCTCATTTACTTTTAAAGAAAATGAATTAAAAGACTATTATAAAGAATGGAATATTGTTAAATATAATGAAAATGTGGGCGAGTTACACCGCCTCGATAAACATGGTAATCGGATTAAATTACGTTTTGTAACGCTATTAGCACGCAAAAAAGTATAGTGGTTATTGTATGATCAAACG
Organism: uncultured Ventosimonas sp.; assembly: GCA_964395065.1. Taxonomy (GTDB): domain Bacteria; phylum Pseudomonadota; class Gammaproteobacteria; order Pseudomonadales; family Pseudomonadaceae; genus Entomomonas. The sequence goes on along the minus strand of CAYNAM010000015.1, from coordinate 24,151 downwards.
GTTTATTATTTGTTGTTTATTGTTTGTATCCAGTGTTTGCCAGGCAGAGGGTTTTATTACCCGTTTGTTAAATAAGCCTGTACAGGGTGGTGTTGCTGTGATTGCTCTTGAGCGAGAACAAGCAAAGCCTAGCGTTCATTATCAAGGTAATCCGGTTTTGGTATTGCATGAAGAAGGTCAGCGTTGGATAGCTGTTGTCGGTATTCCATTGACAGTAAAAGCAGGTACTCAATCTTTAACGGTAGAGGGTGCTTCAGGTAAATACTCTGTAAATTTTGAAGTAGGACATAAGGCTTATCGTGAGCAGCGGATTACTTTGAAAAATAATCGACAAGTAAATCCCAATAAAAGCGACCAGACTCGTATTACGAAAGAGTTAAATGAGCAGATTGCAGGCTATAAGCAGTTTTCTGATCGAGTGCCGAGTAATGTGTTCTTTGATCTGCCTGTACAGGGGCGTTTATCTAGCCCGTTTGGTTTACGTCGTTTTTTTAATAATCAAGAACGTAATCCGCATTCTGGATTAGATTTAGCCGTGCCTAAAGGAACACCCGTTAAAGCACCTGCTGATGGTGAGATTATTTTAGTGGGAGATTATTTCTTTAATGGTAAAACTGTTTTTATCGATCATGGCCAAGGGTTAATCAGTATGTTTTGTCACTTATCAGCCATTGATGTGAAAGTAGGGCAACAGGTAAAAAGAGGTGAAATAGTGGCTAAGGTGGGGGCAACTGGTAGAGCAACAGGCCCACATTTGCATTGGAATGTGAGCCTTAATAATGCACGGGTTGATCCAGCTATTTTTATCGGCAAATTCCAGCCTTAATAGTAAGCATTTTCTTTATTGGTATGGTCGGTTACATCACGTACTTCCGTGAGTTCTGGAATGCGTTCTAGTAATGTTTTTTCAACGCCATCTTTTAGGGTTGTATCAACCATGCCACAACCTTGGCAACCACCGCCAAATTGAAGCACAGCTACTGTTCCATCAACGATATCGATTAGGCTTATATGGCCACCATGGCTTGCCAGGCCGGGGTTGATTTCAGTTTGTAAGTAATACTCAACGCGCTGGTTTAATGGGCTGTCTTCATCAATCATCGGAACTTTTGAATTGGGAGCTTTGATCGTGAGCTGTCCACCCATGCGGTCTTCTGCAAAATCAATCACTGCATCTTCTAAGAAAGGCTCACTAACTGAGTCAATCCACGCTGTAAACTTAGCGAGTCCAAGTACTCTATCGGTAGGATCTTCTTCACCAGGTCTGCAATAAGAAATACACGTTTCAGCTTGTGGTGTACCAGGTTGGGTGATAAATACGCGAATACCCACATCTTTATGGTCTTGTTTAGCCAGTAAGCTAGCCAAGTAATCTTGAGCTGCTTCGGTGATAATAATAGCTGTCATAATTACTCCTAAATAATAGGTGCTTAGTTTACGCCACTCGTTAATTTTTATAAAGACTTAGTAATTCAGTCGGAATAAATTGTTACTTAATTAATAATAAAATTCCACAAATCAATAAAAAGCAACTAAATAAAAATTTTAATACTTTTTGTGGTAGTGCATAGGCTAATCGTACACCCCAGCCTACGGTTGTTAAACCACCTAGCGCTAGTGGAATACCTATGCTCCAATTTACCTGACCGTGTAATACATACATGAATAAAGAGGCTAATAAACTGGGTAGTGCCAAGCAAAGGGCAAGACTTTGTGCAATAAGTTGCGATAAGCCAAAAACGAGAGTAAGGAATGGGGTGGCCAATACACCGCCACCGACAACAAAAAAACCACCTAAGAAGCCACAACACCCTCCTAGGATAACAAACCATATTAAACCATAGGTTGTTTCTTTTGCGCCTAATGAGCTTTTTTTACGAAATAATAGGTTGATAATAGAGTAGGCGGCTAAACAAAATAAAAAAACAGCAAAGATTTTTTGTAAGCTTTCAGATTTTAATGTGAGGGCAATATAGGCGCCAAGAAAAGCCAGAAAGAAGCTTGGCGTGCTAAGAGAAAAAGCATAGGATAAGTTTATTTTGTCGCGTTTATGATAACTACGCAGCGAGAGTATGACATTGGGGACAACCATGATTAGGGCGGTACCTTGTGCCATCTGTTGATCAAAACCAAAAAATATAACGAGTATAGGAATAACCAGTAAGCCGCCACCAATACCAAATACGCCACCTAAAAAGCCGACAAAAGCACCCAGCAAAAAGTCGAGTATAAAGTTTAATGGTGTCATCTTGTTATTCCTTATTATTTTTATGAAAAATTAATTACCTGTTGCAATTGGATGTGATGGATCTGTAATCCATTCGCTCCATGAGCCTGCATAAAGGGGTGGGAGTGGGTATCCTGCAAGGCACATTGCAAATAGATTATGACAGGCAGAAACGCCTGAACCACAATACGCAATGACCTTCTCAATAGGTTTATCTTTGATGAGGGATTGAAAGCGCTCTCTTAATGCCTGGGGAGGTAAAAAATACCCTGTATCATCTAAGTTTTCTACAAAGTTAGCACAGGTTGCTCCTGGAATATGCCCAGCAACAGGATCCATTGGTTCAATCTCTCCTCGAAAGCGAGGAAGCGCTCTGGCATCAAGCAGTGTTAGTTGTTCATCGTTAAGTTTAGTTACTAACGTTTGTGCGTCAATCAGCAAGTTGGCATCAGGTTGCCCTTTAAAGTTACCCGTAGATGTGATGGTTTCTTTGCTAGTCACTGGTAGTTTATTGGTTTGCCATGCTTTAAAACCACCATCTAATAGATAGACATTGTCACGTTTACCAAGCCACACGAGTGTCCACCACATTTTAGTGGCAAAGGGGGTTGCTCCATCATCATAGATAACAACGCGGCTATCATGATTCAATCCAAGTTTTGCCAGTTTAGCGATTAGTTTATCGGTATCAGGGAGAGGGTGTCGACTTGTTTTTCCTTTAATCACTGGGCTTGACAAGTCAAGATCAAGGTCTATAAAACGAGCATTTCTTATGTGTGATTCTTGATAGGCTTGTTTTCCATAATGAGGATTCTCAAGTGAAAAGCGGCAATCAAAAATGATGAGATTGTTATCGTTTAATTGGTTGGATAGTTCTTTGCAGCTGATAAGTTGTGCCAGTGCCATAGGCGTCTCCCTATTGTTTGTTCTATTAGTAATGATAGTACAAGTTGGTATAGATAGATACTTTCTAAGATCGTAAATTTACTTTGTATGCACCAATATGATGAGTATCTCGTTGGTTTTTTGCACCAATAAGAATCATAAGAAAATGAGTTAAAAAATTATTTACAATAAAATCAATAGGCTGAATATTTGTTATGGCTTTTTTATTTTGGCAAGGTTTCTGCAATATATTCATGAGCAACGCTATTTCAATATAGTTTACAAATTTTAAGCACGAAATGAGATATATAGGCTAAACTGTGCAGCGGGGATTCTCTCCTGTACTGATTATTTTGTAAAAGGAGAGTGTGAATGAAATTAGTAACGGCAATTATTAAGCCTTTCAAGTTAGATGATGTAAGAGAATCACTGTCTGAAATTGGTGTGCAAGGTATTACTGTGACTGAGGTTAAGGGGTTTGGACGCCAAAAAGGGCATACAGAGCTTTATCGTGGTGCAGAATATGTTGTTGATTTTTTACCTAAAGTAAAGATTGAAATAGGTATTGCTGACGAACAGCTTGATGCTGTCATTGAGGCCATTAGTAAGGCTGCCAATACTGGCAAAATTGGTGATGGTAAAATTTTTGTGACCGCTTTAGAACAAGCCATTCGTATTAGAACTGGCGAAACGAATAATGATGCGATCTAAATAATTCTCAGTGTAGGAGAGTCCCCATGTTATCACTACGTCAGTTATTGGTAGCAGCATGTTCATTGATGCTACTTACCCCCCTTTCTTTTGCCCGAGAAGTGTCCAAGTTAGACAGTGGCGATACAGCTTGGATGCTCATTTCGACAGTGCTTGTATTTTTTATGACCATTCCGGGGCTTGTGCTTTTTTACGGAGGAATGGTACGTTCAAAAAATATTTTATCTATTGCTATGCAATGCTTTGCTATCAGTGGGCTAGTGACCATTTTGTGGTTTATTTACGGCTATAGTTTGGCCTTTAGCTCCACAGGAATGTCTGAGGGGGTTATTAATTTACATTCCTTTATTGGCAATGTAGACAACTTATTTTTGAATCAATTAACGCGTGACAGTTTAACAGGAACTTACCCTGAGACTGTTTGGATTATTTTTCAGCTCACCTTTGCTATTTTAGCACCAGCACTGATTGTAGGTGCTTTTGCTGAGCGTATGAAGTTCTCTTCAATGCTTGTGTTTATGGGCGTTTGGTTCACCTTGGTGTATATTCCTATTGCCCATATGGTTTGGGGTGGAGAAGGTGCACTTATGCATAGTTGGGGAGTGTTAGACTTTGCAGGGGGAACGGTTGTCCATATTAATTCAGGCGTTGCTGGGTTGGTTGCTTGCTTGATGTTAGGTAAACGTAAAGGCTACCCCTCTCAATCGATGGCTCCTCACAATTTACCCTTTACTCTTGTTGGTATTGCCATGTTATGGGTGGGATGGTTTGGCTTTAATGCCGGTTCAGCAGGAGCGGCTAATGGTTCGGCAGGTATGGCAATGCTTGTCACTCAAATGGCTACGGCTGCCGCTGCATTGTCATGGATGTCTTGTGAGTGGGTATTTCATGGTAAGCCAAGTGCGTTGGGCATTGCATCGGGTGCTGTTGCAGGGTTGGTGGCTGTGACGCCAGCTGCGGGAACTTGTGGGCCAGCAGGTGCTTTAATTATTGGTCTTATTTCTGGTTTTATCTGTTTCTTATCTGCGACGACATTAAAGCATAAATTGGGTTATGATGACTCGTTAGATGCCTTTGGTATTCATGGCGTTGGGGGGATTGTTGGTGCTATTTTAACGGGGCTTTTTGCAGCACCTTTCTTAGGAGGGGCAGGGCTAAGTGACAAGGTCACAGGGGTATTTGACCAAGTATGGGTACAAGTCTTGAGCGTGTTGTTAACGATTGCTTACACCGCTATTACAACCTTTATTATTTTGTTTGTTATTAATAAAGTAATGGGACTGCGTGTTTCAGAAGAAAGCGAGCTAATTGGGTTGGATCTTTCTTGCCATGAAGAGCGTGCTTATAATTTCTAACGTATTAAGTATAGGGAAGGAAATACCCAATAGTTTATTGGGTTTTTCTTTATACGATAGAATAATAAATTGTTATTGAAATACTCTAAATAGCTTTATATCATTAGTGTTTTATATATGTTACATATGCTATTGGAGCCTTTATGATTGATGATGAAGATTTAGAACAAGAAGAATTAGATGATGCAGAAGATCAGGAGGATGTAACTGCTTATAATGGTCCAGATAGAGATGAACCAGAAGATGTGAATGAGTTAGATGAACTCCCTAAAGAAGGTAAAAAAATAAGTAAGCCTTCTATTGATGAGGAAGAGTTACCTAATATTGAAGCAAAGCAAAAAGAACGTGAGGCTTTAGAGCTTGCAATGCAAGAATTTCTAGCCAGGGGCGGAAGAATTGAAACGTTAGATCCATCTAATGATTAATGTAAATGTTGAGTTGCGTTAAATAAAAGCGCAACTCAATCTACTTCTGTTATGGTGTTAGTAATTCAATGCCTTTCTCTTTTCTTGCCAAGAACACTAGATCTGCATGCCTTTTAGCAAAGAGCCCATTGCATACAACACCTGTGATGTTATTGAGCTTTTCTTCCAGTGCATGCGGGTTTGTAATAGATAAGTGGTGAATATCAAGAATAATATTACCATTATCAGTGATAAATCCTTCACGATAAATGGGATCACCGCCTAGCTTAACAATTTCTCTTGCAACATAGCTACGTGCCATAGGAATGACTTCAACAGGCAGTGGAAAATTGCCAAGCCCACTGACCATTTTAGTTTCGTCAGCAATACAAATGAAGGTTTTGGCTACAGCAGCAATGATTTTTTCTCGTGTTAGTGCACCGCCGCCGCCTTTAATCAATTCAAGGTACTTGTTGAGTTCATCAGCGCCATCAATATAGAAGTCCATTTCAGAAACGCTGTTTAGATCGTAGACTGGAATACCATGCTTTTTTAAGCGAGTAGCGGTTGCTTCAGAGCTTGCTACAGTACCGTCAAAATCCATTCGGTATTCTGCTAGTAAATCTATAAAGTAGTTAATGGTTGAACCAGTACCAATACCAATCACCATTTTGCCATCAAGTTTTTGTAATAGGTGTGTGAGGGCAGCTTTTGCTGCGGCATGCTTTAATTCATCTTGTGTCATGGGAGTTTTCCAATCTATGAGATTTTTAATATAGTATAACAGATATTATTTAGTTTATTGCGCGATAAGGAGTTAGTAATAAGTATATAGGAAATAGCCAATTTGCTAAATAACAAATAATTTACAGTAAAAAGATGATGTGATTGTTATACTAAGTGTAAAATTTAGTCATGAGTTAAATCGTTTATGTTACCTTTATCAATTATTGTCGCGCTAGGTGATAACTATGTGATTGGTTGTAATAACCAACTCCCTTGGCATTTGCCTGCTGATTTAAAGCATTTTAAGGCATTAACAATCGGTAAACCTGTAGTCATGGGGCGAAAAACTTGGGAATCTTTAGGACGTCCTTTGCCTAATCGTTTAAATATTGTTGTTACACATCAGTCCGATTTTTTAGCAGAGGGTGTAGAGGTTTATTTAAGTTTAAATGACGCTTTGCAAAGGGCCAATGAGTGGGCAATACAACAACAGCAACAAGAAATTATGCTAATTGGTGGTGCACAACTGTATAAGCATGCCATGGATGAGGGGGTAGTAGATAACCTCTATATTACTCGAGTACATTTGTCGCCTGAAGGCGATGCATGGTTTCCTGAGTGGGATACTTCTGTTTGGGTTAAAATGAGTTCACAAGACTTTCCCGCTGAAGATGGTAAACCAAGTTACACAATTGAAGTGTGGAAAAAAGAGATAGCGTAGATTTTTATAAGGCTATTTAAATAGCCTTATATATTGTTAGCGGCGCTTAAATAGGGGAAGTGGTTGTATTACAGCTGCTTGGTAGGTTTCGCTAAAGTCAGTTAAACCAAGAAGTGCATTGTTAATATCTTTCCCTTGTTTGATCACGAAAGAGTTAAAACCGCAGCGGTGCATTGCAAATAACTGATCTTTTAATACATCACCAATGGCTCTAATTTCACCTTGATAGTGGTAACGCTCACGTAGAATACGTGCACTAGAGTAATGTCGACCATCTGTAAAGCTAGGGAATTCTAGTGCAATCAGTGGAATTGTCGTTACGTTTTCAGCAATACTTTCTATTTCTTCCGCAGAATTAAGCCATACCCCTGTTTTTTCTTGACGGTTTTTTAAGAGGCTTTTATTTTCTAGCCATAGGGATAAAGGTAAAATAACATTGTCTTGTGCCGATACCTCATCAAGAGTAGTTTCTATTGTCAATAGTTGCCAGTTATCATTAACGACCTGAGCATTTTTAATTATTTGCATAAACATGCTCCTTAAACGGTTCCATTCCTATGCGTTGATATGTATCGATAAAGCGTTCATCAGCATGACGGTTGTTTAAATAGAATTGAATAATCTTTTCAATCACGTCGGCTACGTCTTCTTGTGCAAAGGAAGGACCTAATACATTGCCTAACACTGTATGATAGCCTGTATTACCCCCTAAAGACACTTGATAGAATTCTTCACCTTTTTTATCGACCCCGAGTATGCCAATGTGGCCAACATGGTGATGTGAACAGGCATTCATGCAACCTGAGATATTAAGATCCAGCTCGCCAATATCAAATAAATAATCTAAGTTATCAAAGCGGCGCTGTATAGACTCTGCTACAGGTATTGATTTAGCATTAGCCAAGGAGCAGAAGTCGCCACCCGGACAGGAGATAATATTGGTTAATAAACCAATGTTGGGGGTTGCAAAGTTTAGCTCTCTAAGTTTTTGCCATAGTTCGAAGAGCTTGGCTTGTTCAATATCCGCCAATACCATATTTTGTTGGTGAGTTGTTCTTGCTTCCCCGAAGCTGTATTGGTCTGCTAAATCAGCTACTGCATCAAGTTGTTTGTCACTGATGTCGCCGGGTGGTGTAGCTGTCGCTTTCAAAGAGAGTGTGACGGCTACGTAACCAGGTTGTTTGTGCGCTTGTGTATTTTGTTTACGCCAGCGGGCAAATCCTGGATTCTGTTGATCTAAATTCGAAAAATCAATATCTGTTAATTCTTTGTAATTAGGGCTTGTGAAATGGGTATGAATACGATTTACTTCTTTCTCTGTTAAGGTCATTGCTCCATTTTTAGAATGAACCCATTCATCAGCAACTTTTTTAGCAAATATCTCAGGTGTTAAGGCCTTAACTAGTATTTTTATACGTGCTTTATATTTGTTATCGCGACGCCCATAGCGATTATAAACACGAATAATAGCTTCTAGGTAGGTTAATAGATGTTGCCAAGGTAAAAACTCATTAATTAAAGAACCTATTATAGGTGTACGACCTAATCCCCCTCCGACATAAACTTTAAAGCCAAGTTCGTTATTTTGGCGAACGACTTCGAGACCTATATCATGTACTTCAATGATGGCGCGGTCTTGTTTGGCGCCATTGACTGCAATTTTGAATTTACGAGGGAGATGGTGAAACTCAGGGTGGAGTGTCGACCATTGGCGAATAATTTCACACCATGGACGCGGATCTATTACCTCATCATATGCAACGCCAGCAAACTGATCTGTTGTGGTATTGCGAATACAGTTACCACTGGTTTGAATCGAGTGCATTTGTACAGTAGCTAGTTCAGCTAAAATGTCAGGAATAGACTCTAGTTCACACCAGTTAAACTGTATGTTTTGCCTTGTTGAAACATGGGCATAGCCTTTATCGTAATTACGCGCAATACTGGCCAGCTTACGCAGTTGCTTGGATGATAACAGTCCGTAAGGAACAGCTATACGTAGCATGGGAGCATAACGTTGAATGTAGACACCATTTTGTAAACGCAGCGGCCTATACTCATCCTCAGTAAGCTCACCTGCTAAATAGCGATTTGTTTGGTCGCGAAATTGTTTTACGCGATCATCTACAATTTTTTGATCGTATTTATCATAAATATACATTTATAGTCCAACAATGCTAAGCGGCAGTTTTTAGTTAGTTTGAAAGTTATTTATAAGACTTATATAAAAACTATCATTTATTGCGTTCTAAGATAACAGCTTATTGTTATGCTTAAAAGTTCTATTTATTCATAAAGAAATAGCTTTATGGAATAAAAAAATAATGGTTAGGAAGTGAATTGAAAAGATTCTATATCTTTAAGAGAGAGGGTAAATATTATTGTGGGTTATTTGTGAAGAAAAAAGACTAATTCTTAATTGGTGACGCGAAAAAGTATACAAAAGTTGACTTGTACCCATTAGATGCTAGTCAGCCTATATTAAAATAAGTAATATACTGTAATAAATTGATTAAAAGTTAGGGGGGGAAGTTAACTTAAACATATTAATGTTTCCAATAATATTAATATGGTATCTTATACATAGGTATGAGAGCGTTAAAGAAATGTTACAAAAGTGTACTATACTATAATTATATATATGCCAAGCCAATACTTAGGATATCGATTTTATGAAAAAATTGCTGATATTAACTGCTACTTGTACCTCAACCCTTTGCCTACCTTTTAATGCTATTGCTCAAGAACACGGGTTCTTAGAAGACAGTAAATTAACTATTACTGCTAAAAACTATTATATTAATACTGATAATAGAGAGCATCAAAATAACTCAGGCCAAGTAAGGGAGTGGGGACAAGGCTTTATTTTTGATTATAAATCTGGTTTTACCCAAGGTACAGTAGGGTTTGGTGTGGATGCTATTGGGATGGTCGGTTATCGTTTAGATTCTGGTGGTCGTGCAGGAAAGAAAGGTATTGATCGTAATCCAGGGACATTATTCCCTTTAAAACGTAATGGTAAAGCTGAAAATAGTTTTGGTAGTTTCGGTGCGGCAGCTAAAGTACGTATTTCAAAGACAGAAGCAAAATATGGTACTTTCATTCCTAATATGCCTGTGATTGTTGCTAATAATGGTCGTTTATTACCTCAGACATTTGATGGTGGAATGATTACTTCGAAAGAGTTTAAAGATTTCACATTTGTTGGTGGTAAATTAGAACATGCTAAAGGTCGTGCTTCAACGAATCAACAGTCATTATCTGTCCCTGGTGCAGGAACCGGTGTGGCATCAAATAAGTTTTATTTTGGTGGAGTTGAATATACCCCTATTAAAGATTTGAAATTACGTTATTATTATGGGGGATTAAAAGAGTTTTATAATCAACATTTCTTAGGTTTAACTCATGATCTTGCATTGCCAGTTGGTGCTTTAACTACGGATGTGCGCTATTTCTACAGTGATTCAAATGGTAAGAATGGCAATGCTTCAGGGCGAGCAGAGGGTTATCGCATTAAGGGTTATAACAATAAAGGTGAAGTTGATAACCAAACATGGAGTTTAGCATTAACTTATAAAGTTGATGGGCACAGTTTAACAGCAGGTTACCAAAGTCTTTCAGGCAATAGCCAACTTCCTTATTTAGATCAAGGTTCGGCGTGGTCGGGTGCGGGTGGTTCTACTGCTTATGTATGGACTGATAGCCAAATCGGAAAGTTCGTGAATGCAGGTGAGCGCACTTGGTTTGCTCTGTATGCATTTAATTTTGCTGATGTAGGTGTTCCTGGGCTAACAGCAAGTGTTAAGTATTTAAAAGGTAGTAACCTCCATAAGACAAATAATAGTAGCATTGCTCCAGTTAATAGTAAGAGAACTTCTGAGTGGGAGCGTGATATCCAGCTAGCGTATAAAATTCAATCAGGTCCTTTAAAGAATTTGGAGTTTGCTTGGAAGAATGCAATGTTTCGTTCTGGGGCAGACAATAATCAAAATGACAATCGTTTAGTTGCAACTTATACGATTGATTTTGATCTTGGTCGATTAGCTAATTCATTTGAAAAATAGTATTTAGGTTGTGTAAAAAGGTCGCGTATAAGCGGCCTTTTTATTGTGCTAGTTTTAGTCTGTTTTTTTTGCTTCAATACCTAATGCAGCTTTTTCTTGCCAGTCCTCATTGATTTCATTTTTGACTGTGACTCCTAATTCTACGAAGCCATTAACTAAATTAACAAGATTACCCCTTCCATCAAGTAGTTGTTTTTTAGCCTCTTGGTAGGCATCTTGCGCATTAATTAAGCCTTTTTCGATTTTATCCAAACTGTTTAAGAAGGTACGTAACTTATCATAGACCTTGCCTGCAGTACTCGCTAATTCTAGGGTATTACGGCTTTGATTTTCTAATCGCCAAAGTTGTCTAACAATAGTTAGGCACGCAAGAAGTGTGGTAGGTGTAGCAACTAAAATATTTTTATCGATGGCTTTTTGGAAGAGGGTTTCATCAGTTTTTAATGCACTTATAAAAGCAGGCTCAATAGGAATAAACATAATTACTATTTCGGGAGAGTTAACCTCTGCGGACTGGTAATAGAAACGTTCGGAAAGTTCTTTAATTCGCTCTGACACAGCTTTAGCGTGCTCTTTGAGTGCATCATTTTGTAATGTCTCGGTTTCAGCGTTGACTGAGCGAGTATACGCATTGAGTGAAACTTTGGCATCAATAATCAAGTGCTTGTGTTGAGGTAGTTGAATGATAACGTCAGGAATTTGTTTATCGCCTTCGGTTGAGTGAATTCTTTTTTGTAAATAGTAGTCTTTATTAGCTTGTAATCCAGCTCGCTCAAGAACATTTTCTAAAATAAGCTCACCCCAGTTCCCTTGCATTTTTTTGTCACCCTTTAAGGCTAATGTAAGGTTTTGAGTTTCCTCTGTGATGTGCTGATTTAATTCTTTTAGATGTCGTAACTCTTGGTTTAATGTGGCTTTTTGAATGGTTTCATTACGATGAATTTCTTCTACTCGTTGTTTAAAAGCTGTGATTTGCTCTCTGAAAGGGGTAAGTAGTGATTGTAGAGACTGCTGGCTTTGCTCATTAAAGCTTTTTCCTTTGGCATCAAATATTTGGGCAGCGAGTTGTTCAAACTCAAGTTTCAGTTGTTGCTTATTCTCGTTGAGCAGTTTGAGTTGTTGCTCAAAATAGGCTTCTTTTTGTTTGATAAGGGTATTAAGTTCTGTATTTTGATTGCTAAGTTGTGCACATTCTGTCTGTGAGTGTTCGAGTTTTTTAGAGAGTTGTTGGTAGTTATTTTTTAACTCATTATTATATTCTTTAAGTTGATTATTTTGGATTCTAAAGTTTTCTGCTTGTATGTGATATTCTTGTTGTTGTGTTTGTAGTGACTGTATTTTGCTGTAAGCTTTGCCGAGTTGTTGATATAGGCTATAAGCAATAGTGCCTAATAGAACAATAATGATGCTGACAGCGGTAATACTCAGCCAAATAAGTAACGTAGTATCTATCATAGTAAGAAGAATAATCTGTTATAAAAATAATCTCTATTGTAATAGAGATTATTTTAAAAGGGGATTTTGTTTGTAAGGTCTTTTTAACGGGTAATTGCTGTGATGTCTGTAGAACAGATTAGTGGGTATGAAAACTAATCTATTTCTTCTTTATCTAAAAGTCGAAGGTTAGCTTAGTCCATAAGGTTCTTCCAGGTTCAGGCAATTGTTGATTAGCAGAAAAACCAAACATACTTACGCCTGCTCTATTGAGATGTTCAACATAGTATTTATCAAAGAGGTTATCAACACCAGCAGTTAGTTTGAAGTTTTTGTTGATGTTATAGCCCGCATTGAGGGAAAAAATAGCAAAGCCGGAGCTTTTACCAAAGTCTTTACCGATTACATTGCCTTGATTGGTGGCAATACGATGTTGTGAGTCTGCTAAGCGGAGTAGAGCACCAGCAGACCATTTTTCTCGTTGATAATTAAGTCCTAAACGAACTTCTAACGGTGGCATTTGAGGAAGTGCTCTATTTTGTGTTCTGTTTTTTCCCCATGAATAGGCTAAACTCGCATCAGTTGACCAATGGTCGGTTAATTTATAAGCTGTTCCTAGTTCTCCCCCCATGATTCTTGCATTAATGTTATTGGCATTATTAGCAGAACCTTGTTGGGTAAATAAAATATAATCATTGATCCAGCCTATATAACCAGATGCCCATGCACTGAGCCGGCCGTCATCATATTGTGTGCCAAAGTCAACTTGGGTTGTTTTTTCTGGACCTAGTTTTTTAAATACAGCATTTTTATTTGTACTGCTAAAGAGCTCCCAGTAGTCAGGAAAACGCTCTGCATGCCCTAGCCCTACATAAAAGGTTGTGGGTGAGTTAGTTAAATCATGTTCATATCGAATAAAACCACTGGGTAGTGTTTTGGTTCTTTCTTGCTTGGTTTGTTCTGCTTTAACTTTGTAATGATCAGCCCGAGCGCCTGTAATAATTCTATTTTGGTCATCGGTATACCATGTAAGCTCACCAAAAGCACCGTAGTTGGTGAAATAAGCATCTTTCGTCCAGCCTTTAGTTGTTAGCATCATTTTGCGATTTTTGTTGCGGTGAGTATCACGCTTAGCATCAATACCTGTTTGTAATTTAAAATCGCTCCACTCCCATGTGGTGCTCAATCTACCACCTAGTGTTCGGCGATCAGGATTTGACTCCATCCAGTTTCTTGGTAGGTTCATGTGACGTAATCGGAAGTTATCCATCACATGATTAATGTAGTTATAATAGACCTGTGCTTCTACTTTGGTTAAGACTTCATTAATATTGGATTTTACGAGTCTTGCACCATAAGACTCTCTTAGAAATTTAGAGCCATCCATTCCGCGATCAGCATAACGTGCTTCACCATTCCCTCGACCCGCGGTAAGCTCTAGTAGTGTGTCTTCATCTGGTGTTATTCCTGCTGTAAGATCTCCATTCCATTTATTCCAACTTGAGTGTATTCGTTTTCCATCACCATCATGGTAATCATTAGATTTTGCTTGATTGCCTGTGAATCTAAGGTAGCCATATTGATTACCGCCAATAGCGTCGAGGGTTTTATCAAAACGTCCATCTGTACCAAAGAGTACGCTACCATTGATATGTACTTCGGGATTATAAAAATATTGAGGATCTCGTTCAAATAGAATGGTTCCTGCTGAAGCTGTTGGTCCCCAAATCACTGTTTGAGGGCCTTTGATTAATGTGATGCGGTCATAGGTTTCTGGTGCAATGTATGAAGTGGGGGCATCCATTCTACTAGGGCAACCTCCTAAGAGAGTACCTCCATCGGTTAGAATATTTAGACGTGACCCAAACATGCCACGAAAAACAGGGTCACCATTAGAACCGCCTTTTCTAACTACTGAGAATCCTGGTATTGTTTTTAAGTAGTCGGCGCCATCGCTAGCAGGAACAGGTTGTCGAGGTTGTTTTGGATCGGTTACTACTGTTAGTGAAGATGTTTGGGGGGATGAGGTAATCACAAGTGTATCTAATGTTATATCAGATTCTGTTGTTTTTTTTGTTTTAGTTTCTTTTGCATAACTTAGTGTGGCTATATTCAGGGAAAGCACAGAAATACCAAAAATTAAGTAAGCCGATTTATAAGTAGGTTTAGCCATTAAGGTTTTCCTTTAATAAAATAGGGGATGGTGCTTCATATAAGGATATAAGCCCGTGTTCTTATTAATATATTAGGAAAGTGAAAGTGGTGGGGCTTGGCTTAGAGGGTAGTTGTAAGCTAAGAGAAAAAGGATAGGAGCCTGATATTGGCTAGTTTCTTGATGAATAGCAAAGGATTGTATGGAAAAAGGAATAGAGGTAGAAATAATAGGAGTATGTAATAAATCACAGTAGCCACAAAAATTCATCTTGTGATGAGAGGGCATTTGCTGGATGGGTTTTGCTTGTTTTATTGTGGGGGCGAGGTGATGATTCTGATTAGTGGTTGAGGTGCATCCATGATGATGTTGAGTATTCGCTGATATCTTTTGCTCCATTGCAATAGCTGCTAATAGTTGCGAGGTAAATGGCCCAAAGGTGAGCATTAATATCGCAAATAAGCTGATAAAAACGAAATGAGCTAGCTTGGTTCTATGTCTGAAAAATGGCATAAATGCTATTGTTTAAAGTCGATTGACGGTATTATAAGGCATTTATTTATTTTAGCTAGGCAATAATATTGCCCCTGTTATTTTATTGCTTTCTTTTTTATTTATTATTTATTTTATTTCATTTTTAAGTTTTTATTGGTGTTTATAACTAATTTTTATTTCTTGTTTGCAATTATATTTTTATTATTTTATTGTATGGTTATGAAAATACCTCACATACTTATACTTTATCGGCAATTCTGCTGCTTACAATTAGTGGCGCAGCGACTCTGTTTTTATTAAAACTATATGCTAAAAATAAATAATTGTTAATCTCCCGTTTTGAAGGAATTTTTATTATGTCTATGAAGCAAGTCACTGCTAATAAGTATCGTCCGTTCCCCGTTGTTGATATCTCTGATCGCACATGGCCTTCTAAAACCATTGTTAAGGCGCCTATATGGTCTAGTTCCGATTTGCGCGATGGTAATCAGTCGTTGATTGAACCGATGGATGCCGAAAAGAAAATGAAGTTTTTTAAAACATTAGTGGATGTTGGCTTAAAAGAAATTGAGGTTGCTTTTCCCTCTGCCTCCCAGACAGATTTTGATTTTGTGAGATGTTTAATTGAAGAAAACCATATACCGGATGATGTCTCTATACAGGTATTAACTCAAGCGCGTGAGGATTTGATTCGTCGCACATTCGACTCTTTGCGTGGTGTAAAAAAAGCTATAGTTCATTTTTATGTAGCTGTATCGCCTTCATTTCGTAATATTGTGTTTAAACAAGACAAAGCATCTATGGTGGCAACAGCTGTAAAGTCAGCGAAATTGTTTGCTGAGTTAGCAGCGGAGCAGCCAGAAACTGATTGGACGTTTGAGTTTTCACCTGAAACATTTAGCATGACTGAGTTGCCATTTTCAGTAGAGATTTGTAATGCTGTTTTAGATGTTTGGAAGCCTACACCACAAAAGAAAGTTATTTTAAATTTACCTGCTACAGTGGAGTGTTCTACACCAAACGTTTATGCAGACCAAATAGAATGGTTTGGTCGTCATGTTAATCATCGTGAGAGTGTTATTATTAGTTTGCATTGTCATAATGACCGTGGAACAGGTATTGCTGCCACTGAATTAGGCTTGTTAGCTGGAGCAGACCGCGTTGAAGGTTGTTTATTTGGTAATGGTGAGCGTACGGGGAATGTTGATCTTGTTACATTGGCTTTAAATATGTATACACAGGGTGTTGATCCGAAGTTAGACTTCTCGGATATTGACAGTGTGCGTCGCGTGGTTGAGGAGTGCAATCAGTTAAATGTACACCCTCGTCATCCTTATGTAGGGGATTTAGTGCACACCGCATTTTCAGGGTCTCATCAGGATGCAATTCGTAAGGGATTTGCTTTACAAAAGGATAAAGAGCACTGGGAGGTTCCTTATTTACCTATTGATCCTAGTGATATCGGTCGTAGTTATGATGCAGTTATTCGTGTTAATAGCCAATCGGGTAAAGGCGGAATTACTTACTTGTTGGAGCAGGATTATGGTATCAGTTTACCACGCCGTATGCAGATTGAATTTAGTCAAGTTGTGCAGAAGGAAACGGATCGTTTAGGCTTAGAAATGACATCTAAACAAATTTATGATTTATTGGAACGGGAGTATTTGCAAGTAATAGAGCCTGTACAGTTAGTAAAACATCGCTTGCAAGAAGAGAATGGAAAGAGTACAGTAAGCTTGGAAGTAAATGTGGGTAATAAAATTGAACATTGGCACGGAGTTGGTAACGGTGCACTAGAAGCGGTTGTTTCAGCAATTCCCGCAAGTATAGAAGTAATGGATTACAATGAACATGCTATTGGTGTAGGGAGTACGGCTAATGCAGCAGCATATGTTGAAATACGTATGGATGGAAGTCGTTCATTACATGGCGTTGGTATTCATGAAAACATTACAATGGCTAGCTTTCAGGCTCTATTTAGTGCCCTTAATAGGGCAATGCGGATAGCAAATAAAAAGACATTTTAATTGCTTTAGCAAAAATAAATAAGGGTTAGCTACATGCTAACCTTTATTTATTTCAATATAATAAAATTATGCTCAATATCTATAGTTATAAATGGAGGGATGGCGATAAAATGAGTAGTTTCACAGGAGTGAGTAAGATACAGCTAGTATTATTCACTGGTATTTTTTTTGATTTAAATTGCATGTATGCAATGGCCACAGATTATGCGCCAATATCTAGTAACCAGCCTATAAGTCTAAATAATGGTGATCGGGTTATTTATAATACACCAGGTAATACAACAGGTATTACAGGGGTCGATTCGTCATCGGTTACAAGCTCTCTAAATGTTAATGGACAGGCGGAAATTAATATTACAAATGGTGGTAAGTCAACAGGTATTCATTTATCTAATAATAGTAATCAAAACAATTTTGGACAGAATTCATCTATTACTGTTTCAGGTGTTTTACCCATTGATAGCATCGAAGTAGAGACGGTCAGTGGTGTTGAGGTTTTAGGTACAGCAACAAAACTAAGCGCTGACAGCTTGACGATTAATGCAACGAATACCCATAGCTCCGGTGGAGCGATTGGCGTAAGAGCTCAGAATGGTGGTACTGTTGTATTAACAGGGGAAAATACCATAAATGTTACAGGTGGAACTGGTGCTGGTACGGGAGCGAGTGCTGGTCTTAAAGCTGCTAATCCAAGGAATAGTGCATCTACATTGGTGAATGAGATTAATGTAGACAAGGTCACTATTAATGTAAACAATGGTATTGGGGCTTATGCCGATGCACATGGTCGTATCAATCTTGGTAATGGAAGTGTAGTAACAACCACTGGTAATAATTCCAATGGTATTGTTTCCATGAATACTAATGCACATGTCATAGCCTCGGGTGTTACAGTTAAAACAAGTGGCACGCTAGCTACTGCTATACTAGCACGAGGCGGGGGAGATATTGATATTGGTGCTGGTAGTAGTGTTGAAACAGAAAGTTCGTTTGGTTTGTATGTTAATGCTAATGCTTATTCATCGAGTGGTTCTGCGGTGAGTTCTTTAGATTATATTGGTGCAGACGGTAATCGTAATAAGGTGACAGTTAATTCTACTAACTCTGCTATTGCTGGTGCTTATTCTCAAGGGACAGGAGCTGCCCTTAATATAGAAAAAACAGATATTGTTACAACGGGAGCTAGTGGTGTTAAAGCTGATGCTGGGGGAACCTTAACAGTAAAAGATTCTACTATTCAAATCTCTCCTGTAGGTACTAACAAATCAATTTTTGCGGCCTATACATCTAACTCTGGAAGTAGCATTGATTTTATAGGCAATACAACAATCATAGCACATGATAACCCAGGTTCTGCATTATTTGCTGCATCAAGAGCTCAAATTACTGTTAACGGGAAAGTTAATATTACGGGCAATATTGATGCATTTCAAACAGGTTCACTTGTGAGCATTGATGCCACATCAGGCTCTGTTTTTAATGGCCACTCTTTGAGTGAGTCAAATGGTACTGTGAATATTAAAATGACAGATAGTATCTGGAATATGAATAATAACTCTGCCATCATTGATACAACGACTCAAAAGAGAGCTTCTACTGTAACGAACCTGACATTAAATGATAGTGTTGTTAATTTTTTGACATTACCAGTAGTGGGAGGGAATCAACAGTTTGCTCAACTGACCACGGATACGCTTAGTGGTAATGCTACTTTTAATATGAACACTGATATTGTTGGTCAGCAAGGTGATCTTCTTGTTGTTAATAATACAGTGGCGGGAAACCACAAACTTGGAATAAGCAATAATGGTTCTGCAGCGACTGATGGAACAGAAACCTTAACTATTGTAAAAACAGGTGCAGGGAATACGCCCCTCGGTAATTTTAGTTTAGCAAACAAAGTTGAATTAGGTGCTTATGAATATGGCCTAAGAGAAGTCGCTGGTTCGCCCAATGATCTTGAACTTTATGCATCGGGTGCTGCAGGGGCGAGTGGTGGCGGTGCAGGAGGCGGCACATTAACGACAACCGCTGAAGCGGCAGGAAGTTTTCTTAATATTGGTTATTTAACAAATTACATAGAAAATCAAACACTTTTACAACGTCTGGGCGATTTACGTAACAATGAATACGGTATAGCTAAACAAGATGGATTTTGGATGAAAGGTTTTGGCGGAAAGCTAAACTCATTTGCAGGGAATTCATTAAAAGGCTTTGATATGACTTATACAGGTACGCAATTTGGTATAGATAGGTCATTTGATGTTAATACTGGTCGTTTATTAGTTGGAGCTATGGCAGGTTTCACAGATACTAACCCTAACTATCGTAAGGGTAATGGAAATGGCAAAAACTATACAGCTGGACTTTATACAACTTATTTACTTGATGATGGTTTTTATATAGATAATGTGCTTAAATTCAATCGCATGCGCAATCAATTTAATGTAAAGGATACAGCGGGAGGCTCGGTTAAAGGTAGAGCGAAAACTTATGGAGTGAGCTTTTCTACTGAGGTCGGAAAGCGCTTTTGGTTAGAAGGTAAAAATCAAGGTTTTTATCTGGAACCTCAAGCCCAGTTATCTTATGGTTACCAAACAGGTGATACTGTCAAAGCTAGTAATGGTTTAAGGGTAGGTTTAAGTCACTATAACAGTACATTAGGGCGTGTGAGTGGTATTGCGGGTTATCAAATCCAAGGGAATACACCTATTAATGTATATCTTAAAACAGGTTTTGTAAGAGAAATGAGTGGTGGCGCTAGCTATCGTTTTAATGATGGCGATAAAAAAGATCATAGTTTCCGTTCTAATTGGTTTGATACCGGCATTGGTATTGATGTGAATATTAATAAGAAACATAATATTTATGCAGAAGCTGATTATGCAACAGGTAACCAGTTTGATAATGCTAAATTTAATTTAGGTTATCGTTATAGTTTTTAATGAAACTCAGAAAAAGCCCAGTTAAATATTGGGCTTTTTTATAGTAGGAGTTAGTTGGATTCTATTAGCTCATAATCATGAGTGATTTTAACCCCACCAGCACGAAGCATGGCGGCGGCAGAGCAATACTTCTCAGCAGATAAATCGATGGCTCGTTTAATATGGGCTTCTTTAAGGTTACGTCCTTTTACAATAAAGTGTAAGTGAATCTTAGTGAATACTTTAGGTTCTGTTTCTGCGCGCTCTGCGTCTAAAAAGACTTCACAGCTTTCTATTTGTTGGCGTGCTTTTTCTAAAATATTAATTACATCAAAATTGCTACAGCCTCCGAGTCCCAATAATAACATTTCCATAGGGCGAATACCTATGTTACGGCCACCATGATCTGGCGGGCCGTCAATCACTACAGTATGCCCACTGCCGGATTCTGCTATAAATTGTCTTTCACCTGTCCAACGTACTCTGCCTTTCATGATTACTCCTGACATAATTTATTACTTATTTTGATAGGTTATCTTAAAAGATAGTATAAAACCACCCTTGAACTTTATTATAAATGACCTTATCTAATAATACATATTGCGAGTTATATTATTTGTGTCTAACTAATATAGCTTAGCCTCAAAAATAGGAGCGTTATTATATGCGTATAGACCGCTTTACCAGTAAGTTACAAAGTGCATTAGCAGATGCACAGTCTTTAGCCCTTGGGCAAGACAATCCAAATATAGAACCACTGCATTTATTTTCTGCTTTACTAAATCAGCAAGGTGGCTCAATAAAACCATTACTAGGCCAAGTTGGTTTTAATGTTAATCAGCTAAATACAGTGATAGATAAAGCCATTGCTGACTTACCTAAAATTCAAAATCCAACGGGCGATATTACTATTTCACAAGATCTTTCGCGCTTGTTGAACCAAGCAGACCGATTGGCACAACAAAAGGGTGACCAATTTATTTCTAGTGAACTAGTGTTGTTGGCTGCGTTAGATAATGGTACAGCGCTAGGTAAATTATTGTTAGGGCAAGGTGTAAGTAAACAAGCCTTAGAAAATGCTATTGACAATTTACGCGGTGGACAAAGCGTCAATGATGCTGACTCAGAGGATCAACGCCAAGCCTTAAGCAAATATACCGTGGATATGACCAAGCGTGCTGAGGAAGGTAAGCTTGATCCTGTGATTGGTCGTGATGATGAGATTCGTCGTACCATCCAAGTATTGCAACGTCGTACCAAAAATAACCCTGTGTTAATTGGTGAACCCGGTGTGGGTAAAACGGCCATTGTTGAAGGTTTAGCACAGCGTATTGTGAACGGTGAAGTGCCAGATGGTTTAAAAGATAAGCGCCTATTAGCGTTGGACATGGGCGCATTAATTGCCGGTGCTAAATTCCGTGGTGAGTTTGAGGAACGTTTAAAAGCAGTGCTTAATGAGTTAGGTAAGCAAGAAGGGCGTATCATCCTCTTTATTGATGAAATTCATACCATGGTGGGTGCTGGTAAAGGTGATGGTGCGATGGATGCTGGTAATATGCTAAAACCTGCTCTAGCACGTGGTGAGTTACACTGTGTCGGCGCTACAACGTTAGATGAATATCGTCAATACATTGAGAAAGATGCGGCGTTAGAGCGTCGCTTCCAAAAAGTATTGGTAGATGAGCCTAGTGAAGAAGATACTATTGCAATTTTGCGTGGTTTGAAAGAGCGCTATGAGGTTCATCATGGTGTTTCGATCACTGACAGCGCAATTATTGCAGCCGCTAAATTATCACAACGCTATATTCCTGACCGTCAACTACCTGACAAGGCCATTGATTTAATTGATGAGGCCGCTAGCCGTATTCGGATGGAAATTGACTCTAAACCTGAAGCGTTAGATAAATTAGAGCGTCGCTTAATTCAATTAAAAATTGAACGTGAAGCATTGAAAAAAGAGCAAGATGAAGCGGCTAAACAACGTCTTCAAAAGTTAGAGTCTGATATCAGCTTGCTTGAAAAAGAATACGCTGATTTAGAAGAAATTTGGAAGTCTGAAAAAGCAGGCGTTCAAGGGACTGCACAAATTCAGCAACAAATTGAACAAGCGCGTACAGAGTTAGAGAATGCCCGTCGTAAAGGTGATCTGAATAAGATGGCTGAGTTACAATACGGTACTATTCCAACCCTTGAGAAACAGTTGGATGAAGCCGTAAAAAATACTGAGCATCAACCAGAGAATCGTTTATTACGCAACAAAGTAACTGAAGAGGAAATTGCTGAGGTTATTTCTAAGTGGACGGGGATTCCTGTGTCTAAAATGATGGAGGGTGAACGCGAAAAGCTTCTCCACATGGAAGATGATTTGCATAAACGTGTGATTGGTCAAGAGGCGGCTGTAGTGGCGGTATCTAATGCTGTTCGTCGTGCCAGAGCTGGTCTGTCTGATCCTAATCGGCCTAGTGGCTCGTTCTTATTCTTAGGTCCTACTGGGGTTGGTAAGACAGAGCTTTGTAAGGCGTTGGCTGCATTCTTGTTTGATACTGAGGATGCAATGGTGCGTATTGATATGTCTGAGTTTATGGAGAAACATTCCGTTGCCAGATTAATTGGTGCACCTCCAGGCTATGTAGGCTATGAAGAAGGTGGTTATTTAACCGAGGCAGTACGTCGTCGCCCTTATTCTGTGGTGTTAATGGATGAGGTTGAGAAGGCACATCCTGACGTGTTTAATATTTTATTGCAAGTACTGGAGGATGGACGTTTAACCGATAGTCAAGGTCGAACTGTTGATTTTCGTAATACCGTAGTTATTATGACCTCTAACTTAGGCTCAAGCCAAATTCAAGAGTTGGTGGGTGATAAAGAAGCACAACATGCGGCGGTGATGGATGCAGTGAACAATCATTTTAGACCTGAGTTCATTAACCGTATTGATGAAGTGGTGATCTTTGATCCTTTAGCCAAAGAGCAGATTGCTGGCATTGCGGATATTCAACTCAACCGTTTACGTAAACGCTTAGCTGAGCGTGACTTAGATTTAGAACTAGACCAAGCCGCTATGGATAAGTTGATCGCTGTTGGTTTTGATCCGGTATATGGAGCACGCCCATTAAAACGTGCTATTCAACGCTGGATTGAAAACCCATTAGCACAACAAATTTTGGCAGGCAAATTTATGCCTAAAACAACGATTCATGCGACTGTAAAAGATGATGAAATTGTTTTCCAGTAAGCTTGATTCATATTATTTTTGATAAGAATGCCGCTTTAATTAGCGGCATTCTTATCTGGATTGGTTTAGTGCATGACAAAAAGAACAGGATGTTTGTGTAAAGTTTACTTTTTGTTTAATAGTTGCTCTTTGATTAGGGTTGTTTATGACACGATTTTTAAAATAAACTCAATGTCTTGTAAGTAACTTTGTGATTGTATTCTTTATCAAGTTTTGTACATTTATATCCTGTTATAACCCATACAAAAAGAAATGCTATAGATAGTATTCTCTTGTAAAAATGGAGCTACTGTCTAATAGTTCATAAGAGGTTAAACTCATAATCGGTGGGTATCATATAAAAAAACATGTTGTATTCTAAAAGTTGGGAGTGGGTTTGAGTTAACAAATTCTATTTTCATTTCCCCAAATACACATATTGTCTAGAAGCGGTATTAGTGATTTTCCTTTTGTGGATAAACGGTATTCAACTTTAGGTGGAATTTGTGGGTATTCTTTTCGAATAATAAGTTTGTCTTTCTCTAAATCTTTTAATGTACTACTAAGTGTTTTAAATGAAATAGTTCCAATGCAGCGTTTAAGCTCATTAAAGCGCATAGAGGGTTGGTTCTCATTAAGCCAATATAAAATAATCATTTTATATTTACCACCAATTACTGAAAGTGTGTAACCAAACCCAGTGTCCTCTATTCTTATACTGCTTAGTCTAGAGGAGATTTTACGGCCTTTTGAGGTAATGACCTATCCCCCGAAATTAGCACCAAAACTTAAATGATATTTCCATTAAAATT